>JBBROA010000004.1:0-64379 GCA_038229875.1 Thermoanaerobaculia bacterium
ATCGTTTCTTGCCTCCGCGCGTGCCCTCGTTGTCCTTCTGACCCAAACTGGCCTCTCAGACGCGCGTCGCGACACAACCGCAAACCTTCAACCCGCTGTCGCGTGAAACCCAAATCGCCGATTTATCCACGGGCTGCTAGGCCCGTTTGACTGGGAGTTGGCAAGCGATCTCGAAGTGCGTAAAGCCGTGGGCGAAGGGACGTCCGATCCAGGCCTCGAAGGCGGGTAGATCGTCGGGGACGAAGCCGCTCCCGGGCAGCCAGGTCCTGTACAGCCAGTCGATCGCGCGCGCCTCGAGCTCGATGCCGCCGCTTACGACCACCTCGGCCACGCGCATCGGCGGGAACTCGAAGCGGCCGATCTCGCCCGCGGGCTCGACGTCGTCGACCACGAGCGCGACGTCGTACCGACAGTCCTTGAGGGCGACGATCTCGGGTTCCTCCCACATGTAGCCGAGCCACTGGCCGTCCGCGAGGCCGCGCTCGATCGCCCACGCGAGGAGTCGTTCACAGGCCGCTTGCGCGACACCCTCGCGGTAGGGATCGAGGACGCGGATGTAGGCCACGGTGCGGGCGGGCAGGTCGCGAAGTTGCACCGCGAAGCCGTCGGGGTTCTGGCCCGCCGGCAGCGTCGTGAAACGATGACCTCCCTCCTGACTCGACAAGACGCGCTCGAACTCCCCGCGCCTGGAGTTGCGGAAGGTGTCGAGGTCGAACACGCTGGGCGCCGCCCCGTAGCGCTGCTTGAAGCTGCGCGAAAAGTTGGAGGAGGAGGAAAAGCCGCAGTCCAAAGCCACGTCCGTCAACGAGCGCTTGGGCGCGTGGGACATCAGGTACAGCGCCCGCTCGAGCCGCTGCCGCTTCACGAACTGGTTCAGCGTCTCCCCCAGGAGGGCCTTGAAGACGCGGTGGAAGTGGAAGGGGGAGAAGCAGGCCGCCTCGGACACCTCGTCCAGTCTCAAGGGCTGAGCGAGGTTGCGCACGATGTGGTCGATCGCGCGGTTGACGCGCTCGACATAATCCATGGAAACGGCGCTGTCGGTTTTTCGGTCGGTTCGCAAGATATGGCAAGTTACTTTTGCGATTTTCGGGCATGTTAGCCCCGCGCGCGCTTACGCGGAAGCCGGGAGGAGGCACACGATGAACATCCTGTTGTGGGTCCTGCAGGTCCTCGCCGCGCTCCTGTACGGAGCATCGGGCGTCATGAAGGTCTTCCTGTTCGACAAGGTAAGCCAGGGCGTCCGGTCTTTTGATGCGTTGCCGCGGCAGGCCTGGGTGGCCCTCGGCATCCTCGAGCTCGTCTGCGCGGTCGGGCTGTTCGTCCCGGCCGCCTTCCACTGGCACCCGAAGCTCACCGTGGTGGCCGCCACGGTTCTGGCGATCGAGAGCCTCGTGTTCATCGGGGTGCACGTCAAGTACCGCGAGATCACGCCCATCATCATGAGCGGCGTGCTGGGCCTCCTCATGGCGTTCATCGCGTACGGCCGCATGGTCTTAAAGCCGATCCTCTGACCGGCTGACCCCGTCTGGCGGCCTCCCGATTGTGCGGAAGCCTGCCAGATATGCTCGTACTACTCCTTTCCCGACCACCGCACATAGGAGGATCACATGAAGCGAGTCACTGGCATCGGCGGCATCTTTTTCAAGGCAAAGGATGCCTCTGCGCTGCAGGCCTGGTACAAGCGTCATCTCGGCATCGCTGTCCATGCGTGGGGCGGTGCCAAGTTCGACTGGACCGACTCGGATGGCAGGCCCACAGGCGGAACGACCGCCTGGCTCGTTGCTCCGGAGGAAAGCAAACAGTTTGCTCCAAGCGAAGCCTCGTTCATGGTCAACTACCGCGTTGAAGACCTTCACGCTCTGATCGCAGCGCTCAAAGCGGAAGGCTGCAACGTCCTCGACAAGATAGATGACTCTGAGTACGGCAAGTTTGGCTGGGTCATCGATCCTGAGGGAAACAAGGTCGAATTGTGGCAACCACCTGCGGGTCAGTGAAATGCGCCTACGCTCCCTTCGGCAGTTCGGCGGCCTGAACCTTCGCGGCAGCCACCGACGGGCGTTCGGCCACCACACACACTCGATTGAATGCGACGAGACCAAGGGGATACGCAGTCCAGCCAGGGCCCTGGGTCCGAGCAACCACTCCACCTCAAGGAGGCTCCCCAGGCACGCGAGGAGCGCCGACCTCGCGAGCGGATGCTGAAGCAGCGAACGCGCTGATGGCCCCGACACGTAACAGCATGGTCGAAACTCGGCGGGGAAATTAGGTTCGATGGGGACGGGAAGACTCGAGGCATTCAGTGACGGCGTGATGGCGATCATCATCACGATCATGGTGCTCGAGCTGAAGGTCCCGCACGGCGCCGATTTCGCGTCGCTTCGGCCGCTCATCCCGGTCCTCCTGAG
This sequence comes from Thermoanaerobaculia bacterium, assembly GCA_038229875.1. Lineage (GTDB taxonomy): Bacteria > Acidobacteriota > Thermoanaerobaculia > UBA5066 > Gp7-AA6 > JALYUA01. The sequence continues at coordinate 2,406 of JBBROA010000004.1, forward strand.
CTACGTGCTCAGTTTCGTCTACATCGGGATCTACTGGAACAATCATCACCACATGCTCCACGCGACGCAGCGTGTCAGCGGCTCCATTCTGTGGGCGAATCTTCATCTTCTGTTCTGGCTGTCGTTGGTGCCGTTCGCGACCGGGTGGATGGGCGAAAACCATTTTGCGCCGGCGCCCACCGCTCTCTATGGGGTTCCTCTCCTCATGGCCGCGATCGCCTACTGGCTTCTTCAGCGCGCAATCCTCTCGCACCAGGGCAGCGGCTCGATCCTGGCGGAGGCGATCGGCAGGGACGTCAAGGGCAAGGTGTCTCCCGTCCTTTACGTGCTCGCGCTTTCTTTGGCGTTTGTCAGCCCATGGATCGCGAACGGCATCTACGTGGCGGTCGCGTTGATGTGGCTCGTTCCGGACCGACGCATCGAGAGAATGTTGCAGTCCACGGAGAAGCCTTCAGAACATCCACGACGAGGTTGAGACGCTGGTCCGGTTCCGGGCCGCCCCGCTCACCGTCCGCGAAACCTTCGACCGGCTCTCGCATCGCCCCGCTGAGAGGACCGCTGAGGAATCCGCTCGAACGCCAGAAGACCCTTGGATCGAGGTCCATCGCCCGCCCGTGGCAGGGGCGGTGCGTCCCGCCTTTCCTCAGCCCGCGAGACGATCCAGCCCTGTGTACGCTTGTGTCGCGGGCTCGACGCGTGCCGCAGGTGTCGTGTGGCTGCGAGGTCGCCTGGGCGGCATGACGGCGATCAGCTAGCGAATACCCCGGGCGGCGCTGCCTGAGTCCTGCGCGCAAGAGTTGTTACGGCACGCTTGCGAAGACGACCGGCTGATGGTTTGAGCGTGGCGACCGCGGCGCAGAAGCCCCACGGCTCGCACAGAGCCCGCCTCGCATGCACCTGTACTTTGCGTTCGCCGCGATCCTCGCTCTGTTGGTCGGGGTTGCGCACTCGGTGCTGGGCGAACGGAGGATCTTTCGGAATTTGCGGAGAGGAGGCCTCGCGCCGACGGAGGGGGGAACACTGCTGAGCGAGAGGCAGGTACGAATACTCTGGGCAAGCTGGCATGTGCTCACGGTTTTCGGTGGGAGATGGCGGCAATTCTCGTATGGCTCTCATTTCATTCATGGCTTCCAGCAGCACGGCCCCCCCGGAGCAGGCAATCGCAGTCTCCAGGCTCATCGGGTCGCTGCTGGTCTTCGTCGGAACCAGGGCAAAGCACCCCGGGTGGGTTGGTTTGCTCGGCGTCGCCGGGTTGGTCTGGTTCGGCCGGTAGCGGCCTGCTGAACTCGTTCGGGCAGTTATCGCGAGCTCAGCCGCGTGCGGGCCTGATCGCCGCCAGCCTCCGCGGCGGCCGTGAGCAGCAGCCCGCGTTGAGACGAGCCGCGCAAGGCGTCGATCAGGTCGTCGACCACCGGTGAGCGATGCGCGGAAGGCGCGACCACGGCTCGCAACACCACGCAGGGCAGCGCGGGACTGACGTGCACCTCGGCGAGCACGCTGTCTCGCAGCTCCGGCTCGACGGCGTGCTCCGGCAAAAGGCCGAGCGCCGTCCCTCCTGCCAGGATCCCGCGCTTCACACCCTCGATCGTGCCCATCGCCTGCATCCGCGGAGGCGGAACCCCGGCCGCCTCGAAATGATGCCGCAGCGTCTGATGGTAATTGCCCCCCGCGTCGCACATGTAAAAGTCGCAGCGGCGCAGGGCGTCCGCCGCGGCCATGCCACGCGCCAGCGGGTGAGTGGCGGCGCCGAGGATCAACAGGCGCGCCTTCGCCAGGATCGAGCCGGCGCCGGCCTCGGGCCCGGTCTCAGGCTCGAGCAACAGGCCGAGGTCGCTCTCGCCCGCGGCTACGCGCTCCCGGATTTCGCTGCAACTGCCGGTGACCACTTCCACGTGCACCGCCGGCCATCGGGCGCGAAGGGCGGCGAGTCGCGACGGGAGCACGTAGGCTCCGATCGACTCGACGGCGGAGACCACCAGCGTGGCCTTGACGCGGGTCGACGCGTCAGCGAGCTCCCCGATGAGCTCGCTGCTCAGCGCGAACATGCGGCGCGCGTACCCGAGCAGGACCTCGCCAGACGACGTCAGCGCCGGCGCGCCCCTGGCCCCTTTGCGAAACAGGTCGACGCCGAGCGTGCGCTCGAGCGCGCTCAGCGTCTCGGAGACCGTCGACTGCGAGAGGCCGAGCTCTCGGGCCGCGCGCGTGTGGGTCCCGGCATCGACCACCGCCGCGAAGACCCGTAGGTGCCGTAGCTCCAGCTCGGTCTTCACCGGGCGACGTTACCATCGGCCTCGCCAGCAGACAGCGTCCCATCGGCCTCGCCGATGGGCGGCATCGGCCTTTTGGTGCGCGGGCGGCGCGCCCGTACGGTGGCGCCATGCTCTCATTCGAATCGCACGCGCCCACTCTGCTGGTCGTCGATCTTCAGCTCGGTTTCGACGATCCGCGCTGGGGCCGGCGAAACAACCCGTTCCTGGAGGATCGTGCCTCCGACTTGTTACGCGCGTGGCGCACAGCCGGGCGCCCGGTCGTCCACGTGCGGCACATGTCGACGGATCCATTGTCGCCGCTGCGGCCCGGTCAGCGCGGGAACGGCTTCAAGCCCGAGACGGCTCCCGGCGCCGGCGAGGCGGTGATCGAGAAGCGCGTCAACAGCGCCTTCATCGGGACGTCGCTCGACACCGATCTGCGGCGCGCCGGGTGCGCGGGGCTGGTGATCGTGGGACTCACCACGAATCACTGCGTCTCGACAACCGCGCGCATGGCCGGCAACCTGGGCTTCGCGACCTGGGTCGTGTCCGACGCAACGGCCACGTTCGATCGGGTTGGCCCCGACGGTGTCGAGTATCCCGCCGAGCAGGTGCACGCCATGGCGCTGTCGGACCTCCACGGCGAGTTCGCCACCGTGGTCGACACGGAGGCGGTGATCGGTGCGCTGCAGGTTCCCCGTTTCTCGAGGAGGGCGTCATGAGGTTCGCGCGCATCGTGTTGGCCGTCGCGGCCGGGATCGCGCTTTTCGCGGGTGGCGCCCCGATTTCAGTCGCTGAAGAAGTTTGCCCGCCATCGGAGCAGGGCGCGGCGCCGAAAGGCATCGAGTCAAACGATTTGGATCGCGCCGCCGACCCGTGCACCGACTTCTACGCCTTTGCCAACGGCGGCTGGCGCGCCGCGAATCCCATCCCGGCGGGGAAATCGCGCTGGAGCCGGCGGTGGGCCGCTCGCGAGGCGAACCGGGAGCAGTTGAAGAATCTCCTCGAAGAGCTGGCCTCAAAAACGGATCGGCCCCGAGGAAGCGTCGAGCAGCAGCTCGGCGATCACTTCGCCGCGTGCATGAACGAGCCGGCGATCGACGCCGCGGGTGTGACCCCCCTGGCGCCGTTGCTCGCCGACATCGGCGGTGTCCGGGATCCCGCCGGCGTCCAGCGCATGATTCGGCGGCTGCATGAGCTGGCGGTCCCGGCTCCGTTCGTGGCAACGCGCGCGTTTGATTACCACGACCCTGCGAGCGTGGTCGTGAACATCGCCGCCGGCGGAATGGGGTTGCCTGATCGCGACTCCTATCTGAAACCCGAGCCGCGCTTCGCCGAGGCGCGCGAGAAGTATCGGATGCACGTCGCCCGCGTTCTGACGCTCGCCGGAATGTCCGCCGTGCCGGCGCGGAAGGCCGCAGCCGGCATCCTCGGGCTCGAGACCCGCCTGGCCGAGGCGAGCCTGGAGCCCGCGGCGGCCGCCGATCCGGCCGCGACAGCGCACAAGCTGACCTTCGAGCAACTCTCGCAGCTCGCTCCGCGATTCGACTGGGAGAGGTACTTCGCAGAGGCCCGGCTTCCGCGGATCGATGTCAACGTTGCCGAGCCCGCGTTCGTCGAGCAACTGAACCGAGAGCTCGATGCGACGCCAGTGAAGGTGTGGAAGGCCTATCTGAAGTGGCACCTGCTCGAGTCGGCGGCGCCGTGGCTTTCGAAGCCCTTCGCCGACGAGTCCTTCGCCTTCCGCGACAAGTACCTGGGCGGCGCGGCCGCGGCAAAGCCCCGCGCGATGCGCTGTCTCGAATCGACGGAGGCATTGCTCGGAGAGCCCCTCGGCCGCGTGTACGCCGAGCGCTACTTTCCTCCCGCGGCGAAGGCAAAAGTTCAGGAGATGGTTCGTACCCTGGTCGCTGTTCTGAAGGAGGACCTCAGCGAGCTGAAGTGGATGTCCGACGCGACGAGGCAGGAGGCCCTCGCGAAAGTTCAGGCCTTTGAGGTGAAAGTGGGGTACCCCGACGCGTGGACCGACCACTCGGCGCTCGTCATTCGCCGTGACGCCTTCTGGGCCAACGTGGCCGCGGGCCGCCGCTTCGGAGTCGAGGCCGCGCGCCGACGCGTCGGGCAACGCACGAGCCGGGCGATCTGGGAACTGCCCCCGTCGTCACCCGACGCGTACATCGACATCCAGCTCGACCTGATGGCGTTGCCGGCCGGCTTTCTGCAGCCGCCAATGTTCGACCTCGTCGCATCGGACGCCGTGAATTACGGCGCGATGGGCGTCGGGATTGCGCACGACCTCACTCACGCGATCGACGCGCTCGGCGCCGACTTCGACTCGACGGGGCAGCCGCGGAAGTGGTGGACGGAGCCCGATCTCGACGCCTTCCAGAAGCTCGGCCAGTGTTCCGTCGATCAGTACGACGGCTACGACATCGAGCCCGGCGTTCACCTCCAGGGAAAGCAGGTCCTCGGCGAGGCGCTCGGCGACGCCGCCGGCGTGCGCCTGGCGTATCTGGCCCTCCAGCGTTCGATGCAGCGTCACCCGGTGCCTGTGATCGACGGCTTGAGCCCCGAACAGCAGTTCTTCATCGCGTGGGGCCAGTTCCGCGGCGCCGCCGAGAGCCTGGAGATGCAGCGTCAAATGGTCAAGACGGATACGCATCCGACCGCCAGGTACCGGGTGATCGGGCCGCTGTCGAATGCGCCGGAGTTCCAGAAGGCCTTCGCCTGCAAGGCCGGATCGGCCATGGTGAGGCCGCCCGAAAAGCGCTGCGCGGGTTGGTAGTTGGTCTTCGCGCCGCGACGCGCGTACGAGGCCTCGCCATCACCACTCGTATCATCGAGCCGATGCTCGCACGTACGGGCCACGAACGAGGAGTGCACACAGACAGCGGCGCGCAGCCCCGCTCGTCGAAGGACCCCGTCATCGACTGGCTCCTCGACGCCGACCCGTCGATCCGCTGGCAGGCCATGCGCGACTTGACCGACACGGCTCCCGAGATCGTCGCGGCCGAGCGGTCGCGCATCGCGGCGGAGGGATGGGGCCCACGGCTGCTCGATCAACAGCGACCCGACGGCCATTGGGGCGACGGGACCGCCACGCCGCTCTGGTGGTCGAACCTGTACACGCTGCTGTTCCTTCGCGATCTGGGGCTCGACCCGGCGAGCGAGCGGGCGCGAACCGCGATCGATCTCGTGCGCAGCAACGTCACCTGGGGACCGGAGTTCGGAGACTCGCCCTTCTTCGAAGGTGAGGTCGAGCCATGCATCAACGGCCGCGTGGTCGCGCTCGGCGCGTACTTCGGCGACCGCAGCGCCCGGCTCGTGGATCGACTGCTGCGCGATCAGCTCGTGGATGGCGGCTGGAACTGCGAAGCGGAGCGCGGCTCCGTACGCTCGTCGTTCCACACGACGATCTGTGTGCTCGAAGGTCTGCTCGCGTACGAGGAGGCGTTCGGCGCCACGTCTCCGGTAACCGCCGCGCGGGAGAGGGCGCAGGAGTACCTCCTCGAGCGCCGTCTGCTCCGGAGGTTGTCGAGCGGCGAAATCATCGATACGGCGTGGACGCAGTCAGCGTTTCCGACGCTCTGGCATTACGACGTGCTGCGCGCGCTCGACTATCTGCGGGCCGCCGGCGTGCAGCCGGATGCGCGAGTCGAGGAGGCCGTCGCGGCGGTGCGCGAGCGGCGGCAGAGCGACGGGCGCTGGCTGCTCGACGTGCGGCACCGCAACACCCTTCACGAGGAGATGGCGGGCCCGATCGGAGCGCCGAGTCGCTGGATCACGTTACGCGCGCTCCGGGTGCTGGACTGGTACGCGCGTCGGGACTGATACGGTGGCCGAACAGGCCGCAGTTTTCAGCAAGCCGGCCGGAGGTTCTCCATGCGTGGCGAGAAAATCTACGAATACGACCTCGACGTTACCGGCATGACGGATTACGGCGTGAGCCTGGAGGCGATTCTGTCGGCCACGCAGCCGGTCCCACCTCAGGGGGTTCGCATCGATATCGCGTTTGAGGGTCGCGCCATTGGTCGCCTGACCGGGCGAGTGCGCGGCGTCGACTACCTGAGGATGCGCGCTGACGGGCGCGTCGATCTTGACATTCGGGCGACGATCGAGACTGAGGACGGGCAACGGATCGCGCTGTCTGCCGATGGCGTGGCCGTTCCACGCACAGCCGAGCCGATCGCGGACCTCTGGGAGAACGTTCGCCTCGACACAGCAGGAAATGACTACGCCTGGGTCAACACGCGACAGGTCTGGGGCGTCGGGAACGTGAATTTCGCGACCGGGAAGATTCACATCGACGCCTACATGCAGTAAACCTCTCTCTGAGCCCGGGACTTGGAGGATTCGAATCCAGTATGTCCATAGAAATCGGACATGTAGAGGCGATCTTCCGATATCCGGTGAAGTCGATGGGCGGCGAACGACTCGAGTCCGCCCGGCTGGGCTGGCACGGCCTCGATGGCGACAGGCGCCTCGCATTCCGGCGGCTGGATGACCGCGGCGGGTTCCCGTGGCTGTCGGCAAGCAGGCTTCCCGATCTGCTCCTGTTTGCTCCGCACCGCCTGGGAGACGGCACTCAGGGAGACCTTCCAACGCACGTCCGCGCGCCGGGTGGCGAAGAGATGCCTGTCTTCGGGGAGGATCTCGCCACGGAAGTCGGGCGCCGTCACGGGGCTCCCGTCCAGATGATGCAGTTGAAACATGGCATGTTCGATGAAGCCAGCATCTCGGTGATCGCCTCAGAGACGGTGAGCGAGATCGGACGGCTCGCCGGGAGGAGCCCGGACGTGCGACGGTTCCGGCCGAATGTCGTGGTTCGCCTGCTGCGACCGGTTGCCTTCCAGGAGGACGAGTGGTTGAACGGTGTTCTCTCGTTCGGTGAGGGGGACGACGCGCCTGCCATTACCGTGACGATGCGGGACCTTCGATGCTCCATGGTGAACCTCGATCCCGACTCGGCAAGCTCTGCTCCGGAAGTGATGAAGGCGGTCGTTCGCGCGAACCAGAACAACGCGGGAATTTACGGCACGGTCACTCGCGTCGGCCGGCTGGCCGTCGGGCAGACAATGATTCTCCAGGCGCCGAATTAGAAAGAGGTCGTGCTTGATCGATGTCCGCGACGCCGCTTTTGTCTCGTTCCGTTTCGCGACGGGGGAACGTCCTCGGGTAAAGGACTGATCGTGGTACGAGCCTGGGTCATTCCATGAAGATGAAGCGGCTGATCCCGATGCTGCCCGTGAGAAACATGCCCGCGAGCGTCGAGTTCTATCGGAAGCTCGGCTTCAGCACTGAGAAAAGAAATGATAGCTGGCGGTGGGCAATGCTCTCCTTTGGCGAGTGCCGTCTGATGGTCGATGAATCCATAAACGTTCACCCGGACGCCCCTCGCACTTCCGTTCTCTACCTCTATCCGGATGACATTTCTGAGTTTCACCAGGAAGTTCGCAGAAACGGCCTCGTGGTGCCGGATCTGGAGGTCTCCTTTTACGGCATGACCGAATTACGGATCGACGACCCGGACGGGAATCGGCTGTGGATCGGGCAAGACGCTTCAGATGCGGCGCAGCCGCTGAGCAGGCGTTAGGCCCGGTTGAGGCGCGTCGTCCGGCCCACTCTGGCATGCAGATTCCCACCCTTCACACCGATCGACTGACGCTGGTTCCACCGTGCGCTGACAGCGAGCCTCTGACTCTCGACGACGAGTTCTTCACCGACGCTGCGGCCTCTTCCGAATGTCAAATGACTCGGGGCCAGTCGCGATCTCCCGTCGGGCGCTGGTCGGACCCGGCTGGATGGATGCGTGAAAAGTGAGCGGAGATGATCCGCGTGCGATGCCAGGCGGGACGCATTCAGGGAAACCGCATTGTTACGGATAGTCCAGGCCCTGACCGCGGACGACGTGACGACCGTCCGAACACTTCTGCTTGAATACCAGAAGCTTCTCGGCATCGATCTCTCCTTCCAGGACTTCGAGGCCGAGGTGAATGGTCTGCCGGGTCCCTATGCTCCGCCCGGCGGCCGTCTCCTGCTCGCGACGCACGACGGTGTCGTTGTCGGATGCGTGGCTCTCCGCGCCGCCGCTCCGTCGCAATCGGAGATGAAGCGCCTGTATGTGCGGCCGGCCGCGAGGGGACTTGGAGTCGGCAGGGCGCTCGTCTCTCAGGTCTTGAGCGAGGCCCGGGCAATAGGGTACTCGGAGATCGTGCTCGACACGCTGCCCTCCATGGTAGAAGCCCAGCGCCTCTACGAGCAGTTGGGCTTCCACGACGTCCCGGCCTATCGCCCGAATCCGGTCGTCGGGACGCGTTATCTCGCGAAATCCCTGCTCTGACCTTTTGCGAGAGCTGGCGTGCGCGGCGCCGTAGCCGGTATCGTCAGGCCGAGGTCAAGGTGAATCTTCTTCTGCTGAAGCCGTACCGGACGCCGCTGTGAACTTGCACCGCTGCTCCACCAGGAGAGGCGGCCGGAGCTCGCGCGCCGGGCAACCCTCCCGCGGCCGTGTAAGTCCAGCCCCGGAGGCTCAACGTCGACCGAGTCCTCCATCGCGAGGTTGACTGTGCCGACCGCTCCTGATATCCGAACCTCAATCCTTGCGGCATGGAAGACCAACAACCGGGTCACCGTTTTTCTCATCGAGAACCTGCCCTCACCGGTCTGGGGAGCGGCCGTTCCGGGCGCGCCGCGCCGCACAGTCCGCATGATTGCCGGACACATGCATAACGCGCGGTGCATGTGGATCAAAATGGTCGGACAGGAGCACGGCGTTGCGGTGCCTGCCCGCGTCGATCGCAGGAGAGTCAGTCGAAAGGAGCTGGTGTCGGCGCTCGAGCGGAGCAGCCGTGGCATCAGCGACCTTTTGGGGCTGGGGTTCGACCGCGGCGGCAGCATCCCGATCCCATCGACGTACGTCTGGCGCAACCTCCCCCTGGATGTCGGCCACGTTCTCACCTATTTGGTCGCGCATGAGGGCCATCACCGCGGGCAGATCGTCCTGCTCGCGCGCCAGCTGGGACATCGCCTTTCGGAATCGACCACGGGCGGCCTCTGGCAGTGGACGAAGCGCGCGAAAGAGGCTGGACGATGAGTCCCCGAGCTGCGCCCGCAGCACGACCGCTGATCCTGGCCCGACCTTCTGATGGTCATTCATGAGGCCAACGACTCGAAGCCCGCGCCGCCGGACCGGTTCCGTTACAGAGGCGGCCTCGTTCCATTTTCTGCTCCCCCGGAGCGGAAGAAGGCCGCCTCGTTTGCGGAGCTGGCAACCAACAGACCTTGCGCACGCGCTGGTCACCGAGTACAGCTCCGGTACGGCGATCGGGTGGCATCGAGACAGGGGAGTCTTTGGCGACGTGATCGGCATTTCTCTTCGGTCGTCCTGCGTGTTCCGTCTTCGTCGCAAGGCCGGATCAACATGCGAACGTCATTCATTGACGGTTGAGCCCCGCTCCGCCTATCTGCTTCGCGGCGCCGCGCGAACCGAGTGGGAGCACAGCATTCCGGCCGTTCCGGCATTTCGGTACTCGGTCACCTTTCGGAGCCTCCGGTGAACGCGCGCCTTCCGGCTTCGATAGGCTTCCGCAGCGTGCGGATGAGCGTTGGCGCTTTCCTGACTGTGTTCACAACGCTCAAAACCGGCCACGCCGCAGCCCCGCCTGTCACGCCGGGGTTGACGGCTCCGCCGGCCGCGTCTGCGCAGCCGGCGCCCGCACTCGAACCGGTCCTGCCCCACCAGACCTGGACGATCGACTCTCGGGTGCTGGGCGAGACCCGACGCATCTACGTTTACACGCCACCCGGCTATGACAGCGCCCGCAGCGCCCGATTTCCGGTGCTGTACATGCCCGACGGAGGAGTCGAAGAGGATTTTCCGCACGTCACGCGAGACGTCGATTCAGCCATTCGGGCGGGCGAGATGCGTCCGGTGATCGTCGTCGGGATCGAGAACACGGAGCGACGCCGCGACATGACCGGACCGACCGGGGTCGAGGAAGACAGGAAGATCGCCCCGCGAGTGGGCGGCTCGAGCAATTTTCGAGCTTTCATCCGCGACGAGCTCATGCCGGTGGTCCGTGAGCGCGTGCGCGGCAACGGCCAGACAGCCATCGTCGGCGAGTCGCTCGCGGGCCTGTTCGTTCTCGAGACGTTCTTCGAAGAACCGCGTCTCTTCGGCACCTGGATCGCCTTCAGTCCGAGTCTCTGGTGGAACGGACAGGCGCTCGTGCGCGGCGCCGAACGGCATTTGAAGGGGGAGCCGCGGCTGACCGGGACCCTCTATCTGGCAGTCGCCGGCGACGACGACCGTGGAGATGCGGTCAAGGCGATGGCCGCGATCCTGCGCGCCGCGGCGCCAAAAGGTTTGAAGTGGTTTTACGAACCGCGACCCGATCTGACGCACAGTACGATTTACGGCGGGGCGTCGCCCGGGGCGTTTCGCAAGGTGTTTCCGCCGCGATGAGAACCCGTCTCGACGCGCGAGGTCTTCGTGCTCGAGCGAATGCGGCAGGAGGACCGAGAGCCCGGGTCGTTTCGTCGATGACCGAGGGACGCCCAGTGATCGTGCGAGGGTAGATTAGGGCATGCGGTAGGGGCTGTCGAGCCGAGCGAGGAGGGCTTTCGTGTCTCCTTCCCTGAGGTTCGAGGGTCGGACGTCACGGTTCGACGGACCATGAGAGCCGCCGTCTATACGAGGTACGGCCCTCCCGAAGTCCTCTCGATCGAGGAAGTCAAAAAGCCCGTTCCCCGGGACAATGAAGTCCTCGTGCGCGTTCATGGGGCGACGGTTTGCGCGGCGGATTGGAGAATGAGGAAAGCCGATCCGTTCCTCATCAGATTCATGAACGGCTTCCGGGCGCCAAAGATCCACATACTCGGGACGGAGTTCGCCGGAACGGTCGAGTCCACAGGGAAAACCGTGACCCGGTTCCGGGTGGGCGATCAGGTGTTTGGGTCGACCGGGTTCAAATTTGGCACGCATGCGGAATACGTCTGCGTGCCGGAGGATGGCTCCATCGCGGTCAAGCCGGTCAACATGCCGCTGGACGAAGCGGCGGCGATCCTGTTTGGCGGGGTGTCCGCGCTGCATTTCCTGCGGAAGGCAAAGGTCCAGGCGGGGCAGGAGGTCCTCATCTACGGAGCGTCCGGGAGTGTCGGGGTGTTCGCGGTTCAGCTCGCGAAGCACTTCGGGGCGCACGTCACAGCGGTGTGCAGCGCCGCCAATCTGGACATGGTGAAGTCTCTGGGCGCCGACGAGGTGGTCGACTACACCACGGAGGATTTCTCTAAAGCCGGCCGGGTCTACGACGTCGTCTTCGACACGGTCGGCAAAAGCGGTTTCTCTCGCAGCCTGAAATGTCTCAAGCGAGGCGGCGCGTATGTCCTGGTCGGCGGGTCCGGGAGACTCTCCTCCATTTTCGAGCTCGTCTTTCGAGGGATGTTCGTGTCACTCACGGGCGCTGCAAGAGTCATCAGCGGCGTGGCCCGCTCGGCCCCTGGCGATCAGTCGTTTCTGAAGGGACTGATCGAGGCGGGAAAGCTCAGAACGGTGATCGTGAGACGCTATCCACTCGACGAGATTGCCGAGGCGCACCGGCATGCGGAGGCGGGACACAAGAAGGGTCACGTCGTCGTACTCCTCGACCAGACGACCCGATGACCTTCGCCGTCAGGGCGGAGCCCCTGTCGGACGCTGAGGAGACGATGAACCCATGAGGAATCCCGACACGGGTGCAGCGACTTTCCAGCCGCCGCAAATGGGCAGACCTCTCCTCACCGCCTCCGGCGCCGTGTTGGGGATTCTTGGCCTGGCATGTCTTTTCGCGCCGGACGAAGTGCTCGGACGGCTGGGTCAGCCAGCGGCGGCGCCGGGTGGTGTGCTGGCCCAGCTCTTCGGAGCCGCTCTCCTCGGACTCGCCCTTCTCGATTGGGTCTCGAGGCATTCGCCTCTAGGCGGAATCTATGCGCGACCCCTGGCGGTCGTGAATTTCGTCCATTTCGGGATCGGGTCTCTGGTCCTGGGTCGACATCTTGCCGGCCATCGGCAGGGCTCCGGCGTCTTATGGGCGTTGCTGGCGATCTATGCCGTTCTGGGATCCGGATTCGCCTCGGCGCTGTTCCGGCGGCGGCGTGGCGATGCGCCTGGTTCCCGATAGCCGAGTTCTTTGAGCAGCGGTTTGACCCCAGAACCACGCACGGGATGTGCCCGGTATTCTTTGCCGATCAGAGCCAGACGGGCGACGTAGTCTGTCTTCGCTTCGCGACCGTCGCCGCTGAGCCATTGCCGTCGGGTCTCGAGGACACTCATGTTGTGAACAGGGAGAAACGAAATGACGACAATCGAAAAGGGCAGCGGGGTGCTGACGCTCATCAACGTGTTCACCGTCGAACCGGCGAAGCAGCAGGAGCTGGTGAGGCTCCTGATTGAAGCCACCGATAAAACGATGAAGCGGCTGCCGGGCTTTGTATCCGCCAACATTCATCGCAGCCTGGATGGAAAAAAGGTCGTGAATTACGCCCAGTGGGAAAGCATGGCGGCCTTCGAAGCCATGCGGAAAGACCCAGGGGCAGCTCCCCACATGCAGGCCGCCGCCGCGCTGGCTCAGTTCGAACCGATCCTGTGCGAGGTGTCGGATGTCATGAGCGCGCGCTAGGAGGATGTCCGAACGACCGCGGGCCCCGGTGTGGCGAGCGTCCAGGCGTTCGTCCCATACAAAGGGATCCCGGCGGGCGGAGGGGAGCTGATCGCGACGCGGAACCGGTTGACGTGGATCCTCCGGCAGCCAGCCGGCGCGTGGAAAATTCGTTCATGGGCAGAACTAGGCGCTTTTCGATTTCGGGACATGGAAGGTCATCCTTCAGGCGCCCGAAGCAGATCAAACGTCCTGACACGTACGAAGATGCGGCGGCTGATTTCGCGCGCGCCGCCGCGCGTCACTTTGCGGGCGGTGCCGCGGGAGGGAGCGGAGTCCTCGAGTACAAGCCGATCGGATGCCCGGCCGGATCGAGGACGAGCCCGATGGCTCCGGTGCCGTCCGGGAGGTTGAACGGAAATCCGGGCGCGACGGTCCCCCCGAGGTCGGTTGCCTTTTTGCAGCTGCCCGGAAGGTCGGCGACCTGGACATAGACGACGCCGTTGAACGGGGTGATCTTGCCGTCTGCAGAGCGAATCGTCCCGATCGCTGTGCCGCCCGCGACGATCTCCGCCGCCTGGTCGGTGCCCTTCACCGGATTGAATTGCCAGCTGAAGAGCTTGCCGTAGAAGTCCTTCGATCGCGCGATGTCGGTCGTCGTGATATCGAACCACGCGATCCGACCCGGTCCGACATCGGCGGGGAGACTCTTGCGCGCCTGTCCGGGCAGGTTGCCGGTCGCGAGGGTCAGAGTCAGGGTCGTCGCCGCGAGGATCGTGTACCGCATCGTGTCCTCCTCAAATCAATGTATGAACGGCCGCTCCTGCCGCCTCTTCGGATTGCGTCAATCTATCGCCATTCGCGAGGCACGCCGGGCCGCAGGCATCGAGGAGGTGTGATGATTGGAAGGATGCAGTCCGGCGAGGACTCTGGCACCGCGTTCGTTCTCAGTCGAGTCCCGCTTCGGGCCGCCCTCCTGAGGTGAGTGATGCTCGATCGAATCCGCGACGGCCGCCGGCCAATCTGACTCCCGGCCCCGGCCACCGCCTCCGCGCACTTTGAGACCTCGCGGAATCGCAGAATCTATTATCTTGGCCGACTGGGAGGAGAGCCGTGGATTTTGAAATGGACGCCGCCCTGCCTGTTCTTCGGCGGACGCCCGCCGTTCTCCGCGCGCTGCTCCTCGATCTCCCGGACGCCTGGATCCGTGGCACCGAGGGCCCCGGAACGTGGAGCCCGTTCGACGTCGTCGGCCACCTGATCCACGCCGATCGCACCAACTGGATGACCCGCGTTGAGCACCTGCTCCGTCACGGAGACTCGACTCCTTTCCCGCCGTTCGATCGCGAGGGGATGTTTGCCGCGTCGAAGGGGCTCTCGGTCGACGGGCTTCTGGACACCTTTGCCCGGCTGCGCCCCGAGAGCCTGGAGCGGCTCGCCGAGCTCAATCTGACGGAGGTTGACCTCGAGCGTCCCGGCAGGCATCCCGACTTCGGCCGGGTGACGCTGCGCCAGCTCCTCGCGACGTGGGTCGCCCATGATCTCGACCACCTCGCTCAGGTCGTTCGCGTCCTGGCGCGGCAGTACTCGACCGCCGTCGGTCCATGGCAGGCTTACCTGTCGGTTCTTCGGGAGAAACGGAGCTCATGAAAGCCTACGTCGTGACGACCGGCGCGCTCTTCGCCATTTTGACGGTGGCGCACCTCGCCCGCATGGTCCAGGAACCGCACCTCGCCACGGATCCCTGGTATGTGAGCCTCACCGTCGCCGCGGCGCTGATGTGTCTCTGGGCCTGGCGCGTCCTGAGGGGTACGAGCAAGCAATGAGGACCGGCTCTCCTGAACGCACGGAGCAGATGAAACGCCTCTCCGATACTGTCGAGATCCGGCTCGCGGCGATCGCCGACGCGGGCGCGTTCGCGCGGATCTACAACTTCTATGTCGGGGAGACCATCGTCACGTTCGAGGAAGAGCCGGTGACGGATGCCGACATGGCCGATCGTCTCGAAGAAGTCCGAAAGGCAGCCCTTCCCTGGCTCGCGGCGGAGCACGGCGGCCAGGTCGTCGGATACGCCTGTGCTACGAAATGGAAGTCGCGCCGCGGATATCGGTTCTCGGCGGAGGTGAGCGTCTATCTCGACCACGACCGGGGCGGCCGCGGTATCGGATCGCTTCTGTACGCGCGGCTTCTCGAGATCCTGCAGGGGCAGGGATACCACGCGGCAATGGGCGGAGTCGCCCTGCCGAACGAGGCGAGCGTGGCGCTCCACGAGAAATTCGGGTTTGAAAAGGTCGCGCATTTTCGCGACGTCGGATTCAAGTTCGGCCAATGGATCGACGTCGCGTACTGGGAGAAGGTCCTGTGATCATGATTGGGCTACTTCTCAACGGGATCCGCTCTGCATGACGCGCTCCCTGGAGTCCCTCGAGAGGCTCATCGAGGGGAACCGGCGGTTCGCCTCCGGCGCCCCGGAGTCGGCGAATCGACTGGGTCAGGACCGCCGGTTCGAGTTGATCGACAACCAGGAGCCGTTCGCGATCATCCTCGGGTGCTCCGACTCCCGCGTGCCCGCCGAGATCGTGTTCGACCAGGGCCTCGGAGATCTCTTCGTGATCCGCGTCGCCGGCAACATCGTGGCGTCGTCTCAGGTGGGCAGCGTGGAGTTCGCCGCGGAGCGGTTCGGCACTCGTCTCGTGGTCGTTCTGGGGCACTCGAAGTGCGGGGCGGTCCTGGCGACCCTCGAAGACCTTCGCGACACGGACCCGTCACACTCGCGGCACCTTCGCGCGATCGTCGATCGGGTCCGGCCGCCCGTGGAAAAACTTCTCGCGGAGCGTGGACAGTGGGATCCCGAGGAGCTCGTCCGCCGCGCGGTGCGCGCCAACATCGAGGCGTCGACGGACCAACTGAGGCACGGCTCGCCTTTGCTCGAGAAGCTCATCCGCGACGACGGTCTGCTGGTCGTCGGGGCCGAATACGCGCTGCACACGGGCCTCGTCGAGTTCTTTTCCGAGGGCGGGGACACGCTCTGACGTTGCGCACTCCGCTGGCGCGATCTCCCTGAAATATGCTCGGTTCCAAATCCGTACGATGTCAAAGAGGGAAGGGCATCCATGCCTCGACGCGCTCAGTCACTCGCCGACCGGATCGAAGAAGGGGCCGTGGCTCTGGCCTCCTTCGCCGAAGGTGTCTCCGATTCGGAGTGGCGGACGCCCATGGCGAACGGTCAGGACCGGCGCCCGGTTGGCGTCGTCGTGCACCACGTCGCCAGCGTTTACCCGATCGAGATCGATCTCGCGAAGACGATCGCCGGAGGGAAGGCCGTGACCGACGTCACCTGGGAGGCCGTCGCCGACATGAACGCCGGACACGCCAGGGACCAGGCGGCGGCCGCGACGGCGGAGACGCTCGAGCTGCTGCGCCGAAACAGCCGTCAGGCCGCGGACGCGGTCCGGGCCTTGACCGACGACGAGCTCGACCGCGCGGCCCCGTTTTCGCTCGCGTTCGGGGCGCCGGTCACCTCCCAGTTCGTCATCGAGGACCACGCCCTGCGGCACAGCTGGCACCACCTCGCCCGCATCCGCGCCGCGCTCCGCCGATAACTGCGCCCGGGTCAGTCCCTGGCCCTCGCGGGCGAGTGCGGCGGGGGGTTTGGGGAGCCTCAGGGTCCGCTCGCGTTAGAATCATCGTTCCAATTCTGGAGGAGAACCATGTCGCTTCTGGTCAAGTTCAACTTGATCTTGATCCTGTGTGTCGCCATCGCCCTCGTACCCGCTCACCTCATCACGCAGGACCTTCTTCAAAAGAACGCCCGATCCCAGGTCGTTCAGCACGCCCGCCTGATGATGCAGACCGCCCTCGCGACGCGGGGCTACACGAACAAGCAGATCAAGCCGCTGCTCGCCGGGCGATTGAGCGAAGAGTTCCTGCCGCAGACCATTCCGGCGTATTCCGCGACGGAGATCTTCAACACGATCCGGGAGACGCACCCCGAGTACATGTACAAAGAGGCGACACTCAACCCGACCAATCCGCGCGACCGGACGGTCGACTGGGAAGCTGACGTGGTCAACGCCTTCCGGGCGGACACCAAGCTCCCGGAGATCATCGGCGAGCGGGACGCGCCTCTCGGGCGCGCGCTCTATCTGGCCCGGCCGATTACGATCACCGATCCCGGGTGCCTGTCCTGCCACACGAGTCCCGAGATGACTCCCGCCTCGGTCGTCAGGAGATACGGGACGGCCGGCGGATACGGATGGAAGCTGCACGAGATCATCGGCGCGCAGATCGTGTCCGTCCCGATGGCGGTCCCTCTCAACATGGCGCAGCAGGCGCATCGCGCGATGCTGGCGTCGCTCGTGGGAATCTTCGCGTTCATCCTCGTGCTATTGAACCTCCTGCTCTGGTTCTTCATCATTCGCCCGATCCGGCGGTTGTCGCAGATGGCGGACGCGGTCTCGATGGGCAACCTCGAAGCGCCCGAAGTTTCGTTCAGAAACCAGGACGAGGTCGGCGTCCTCGCGGGATCGTTCAACCGGATGCGTATCAGTCTCGTGAAGGCCCTGAAAATGCTCGAAGAGGAGTAGGCAGGGTGTTTTATACGGGCGGCGTTTGACGGAACAGAGCCTCGCGGGGCGGCGGTTCGGCGGTTACGAGGTCCTCGAGGAGCTCGGCTCCGGAGGAATGGGGAAGGTGTACCGCGCGAACAACGTCACCCTCCAGCGGATCGTCGCGCTGAAGACTCTGGCGCCGGGATTCGCCGCCGACCAGGATTTCGTGCACCGGTTTCTGAAAGAGGCGCGGGTCGCGGCGCGGCTGAACCACCCGAACATCGTCCAGATTTACGACTTCGGAAACGTCGACGGCATCCACTACCTCGCGATGGAGTACGTGGACGGCCAGTCTCTCCGCACGCACATGAAGGGCGGCCGTTTCAGCGAGCGGGACGCAATCACTGTCATCCGCCAGGCGGTGCGCGCGCTCTCGGTTGCCCACGCGGCAGGGATCGTCCACCGCGACATCAAGCCCGACAACATCATGTTCACCTCGAAGGGCGAGCTGAAGCTGGTGGACCTCGGGATCGCGAAGCGGCTGGATGAAGACCAGAGCCTGACCCTCACGGGCGAGGCGGTCGGAACTCCGCAGTACATCTCGCCCGAACAGATCCGCGGCGCGAAGGACATCGACGCCCGCGCCGACATCTACTCGCTCGGCGCGACTTTCTATCACCTGGTCACGGGGCACGCTCCATATAAGGGCACGTCGGGGGCGCTCGTCATGTCGATGCACCTGACGCACCCGCTGCCAGACCCGCGCATCTACGAGCCAATCTTGTCAGACGGGGTATGCCGGGTGCTGCGCAAGATGATGGCGAAGGAGCGCGACGAGCGATATCCGAGCATGGACGCTCTCGATCGCGATCTGTATCAACTCCAGATCGGGGAGACGCCCGACGTCGATGAGCCGGGGATCACGGGCATCGCGACCATGGCGGACACGGATCGGGTCGGATCTCCGCGAACGGCCCGGCCCGCGGGCGGCCCCGGGCAGAATTCGACGCCGCAACCGGCGGGCTCTCGCGTGAGGTCGGCGACGTCGCACCAGGAGGGCCGCGGTGGAACGTTCGGCACGCCTTTCCCGGAGCCCACGCCAGCGCCGGTCTTCCGGGAAGAGGACCTGCACTTCGTCGCGGTTGAGCTCGCCCGGCACATCGGCCCGCTGGCGCGCATGCTGGTGAAGAAGGCCGCGAAGACCGCGCCGAATCTCGTGGCGCTCGCCGCCGCAGTGGCGGAAAACATTCCCGACGAGAAGGGCCGCGTCGCTTTTCGCGCGGCCGTCCGCGCGCGGGCGAAGTAGGTTCGTTCGACCGAAAGGCAGTCGCGATTTTTTCTTGCCTCCGCCCCTTCGCCCCAGGTCGAGCCTGCGGCCGATTCCGCAAATCTGGCCCTCGACGGAAGCGGCGGTGCGTCCGTCGGGCCTGACGTCGCAAGCACCCGGACGGTGACCGCGACCGGGACCGCCACGGCGACGCCCTTCGACCACACCGATCCTCTCGGCGACGGGCAATCCGACGACGACCCTCAAGATGACCGTCACGCCGAGGTGACGCTGACGGCCGGTCGGGTCGGGCCGGCGACACAGGAACCGATCATCGGTAGACTGCGCGCCATCAGAAAGGGGACAACCCCATGAGAGACAGATCCGGGAACGGACGGCCGGTTGACCCGGCGTGGGTGGCGCGCTGGAAGTCGTGGGCCCCGCAGATGTTGAGCGTGCTTCGGATCGTCTCCGCGTTCGTCTTCATGGTGTACGGGTCCTCCAAGCTCTTCGCGATTCCCGCCGCCGTCATGCCCGGCGGCGGTACCGCGCCGCTCAATTCCATTCCGGGTTTCGCGGGAGCGCTGGAGCTCGTCGGCGGCGTCCTGCTCTTCTTCGGACTGTTCACGCGCCCCGTCGCGTTCCTGTTGTCGGGGCAGATGGCGGTCGCGTACTTCATGGGGCATGCGCCGAAGGGACTGTGGCCCGCCTTGAACGGGGGAGCGCCCGCGGTGCTCTTCTGCTTCGTGTGGCTCTACGTCTCCGTCGCGGGACCGGGACCATGGAGCCTCGACGCCCTGCGTGAACGAAGCCGATGATCGTGCGGGCGGTCTCGGCGGAAGATCGGAAGCAGTGGGAGCCGCTGTGGGCCGGGTACAACTTGTTCTACGGACGAACGCTCCCGGAACAGATCACGGACGTCACCTGGGCCCGGTTTCTCCACCCCGACGAGCCGGTCCACGCGCTGGTCGCCGAAGGGGACGGCGCGCTCGTCGGCCTCGCCCACTACCTGTTCCACCGCAGCACGATCCTGATTTCTCCGATCTGCTATCTCCAGGACCTCTTCACCGCGGAGAGCGCCCGCGGTCAGGGGGTAGGACGCGCCCTGATCGAGGGCGTTTATCAGCGCGCGAAAGAGGGCGGGGCGGCGCGCGTGTATTGGCACACCCAGGAGACGAATGCGACCGCGATCAAGCTGTATGCCAGCATCGCCGAGCGCTCCGGATTCATCGTGTACCGCAAGATTTTCGAATCCCTTTGACGATTTGAAGGTTTGACGATTTGACGGATGACGAGCCGGCCAGATGCGCGGTGCGCGGTGCGTGGTTGTTCCCGCGCGAACGCATCCGTGACATCGTTCCCGGCGGGAGGCCGCCATGACAACCGTTCGGATCCGTTCCGCGCGTGCTCTCGCCGCCGCGGGTATTTTCGCCGGGGAGTGCTTGATGGCGTCGGCGTCGGCGTCGGCGCAGTCTGCGTCCGGAGCTACGGTCTCCCCCGCCGCACCGGTCCGGAAGGGAGCAGTCGTGAACACGAAAGCCACGGGAACCTTCGACGTGAAGCTCGAGCCGCAGCCGGCGGATGAGAAGGCGGGAGGCTCGGCGATCGGACGGCTGACCATCGAGAAGACGTTTCACGGCGGCCTCGAAGGTGCCAGCCGCGGACAGATGCTCGCGGCGAGCACGGCCACTTCCGGTTCGGCGGGGTACGTCGCGATCGAGCAGGTGACGGGAATGCTGGACGGACGCGCCGGGACGTTCGCCCTCCAGCACAGCGGCACGATGACCCGCGGCGCTCCGGAGCTCACCGTCACCGTGGTGCCGGATTCCGGCACGGGACAGCTCATCGGGCTCGCGGGAAAGATGACGATCCGGATCACGGACGGGAAACACTTTTACGAGCTCGAGTACACGCTTCCGCAGCCGCCCGTCTAGATCTTGGGGGAACGCGCTCCGCGGATCGATCTCTCCCTCTTTGGCGGGATCGACATCTATCTCTTCGACCAGGTGCTGCGCGGGCGAATCCCGCCTTCGATGTCGCTGCTCGACGCCGGTTGCGGCCCCGGCCGGAATCTCGTGTTTTTCCTGAGCCAGGGGTACGAGGTGTCGGCGCTCGATCCGGACGCCGCGGCCGTCGCGTCGGCGCGGCGGCTGTTCGAGACGCTCGCGCCGGAGCTTCCCGCCTCGAACCTCCGGCAGGAGTCGGTTGAGTCGAGCAGCTTTCCGGACGAAGCAGCCCACGTCGTGATCAGCAGCGCGGTCCTCCACTTCGCGCGCGACGAGCGCCACTTCCGCGGGATGCTCGACGGAAGCTGGCGCCTCGTCCGGCGCGGCGGGTTCCTGTTCTGCCGGCTCGCCTCTTCCATTGGGATGGAGTCGCGTGTCGCGCCGCTGCCCGGCGGCCGGTTCCGGCTGCCGGACGGCAGCGCCCGCTATCTTGTCGACGAGAGGGGCCTCCTCGATCTGACGGCCGAGCTCGGAGGACGGCTTCTCGATCCCCTGAAGACGACGGTGGTGCAGGATCAGCGCTGCATGACCACCTGGGTGGTGGAAAAGCCGTGACGGCGGCAGCCGCGGATTGCACGCTTGTCCTGCTTTTCATACGCTGGCCCCATGCAGACACTCTTTAATCCCGCGGGGCGGCAGCCCATCCTCGACCGGCTCGCGCGTCTGTCACCGACCGCGTCGAGGCAGTGGGGAAAGATGGACGCGGGCCAGATGCTGGCGCATTGTTCGAAGGCCCTCTCCGTCGCGATCGGGGACGAGACTCGGAAACAGGCGCTGATAGGCAGGATCCTGTCTCCGTTCGTGAAGGCTTCGATCCTCGGTGAAAAACCGTTCAGCCGGAATTCCCCGACCGATCCCACTTTCGTCATGACGGGGAGCAGCAAGGACTTCGAGCAGGAGAAGCGGCGGCTGACCGAATTGATCGATCGCTTCGCCGCGGCCGGGCCCGAGCAGGCGGGACGGCAGGTGCACTCATTTTTCGGAAAGCTGGCCGGCAACGACTGGGGTGTGCTGATGCTCAAGCATCTCGATCACCACCTGCGGCAGTTCGGGGCCTGACGAACGGAAACCGCGTGAGGGCGACCCGACGGCCTGGCGGGACAGGCGGGGCAGGCGGGGCAGCCCGGCCGGAGGACGGCTACACGAAGATCTACCGGGTGGTTGCTCGGATTCCGCCGGGGCGCGTCGCCACGTACGGGCAGGTGGCGGTCCTCGCGGGCGTCCCGGGACAGGCGCGGCTCGTCGGTTACGCCCTCCATGCCCTCGACGAAGGGAACCGGCTGCCCTGGCATCGCGTCATCAACGCTCAGGGGCGGATCAGTCCGCGTTCCGGAAGCGACGTTCCCATGCATGTGGTTCAGCGGCGGCGGCTGGAGCGCGAGCGCGTGACTTTCGACGACGCCGGCCGGATCCCGCTCGAGAGATTCCGGTGGAAAGGGCGATCGGGGCGATCGGGCCGACGATGATCGTTTTCGAGACCGAGCGCCTGGTGCTCCGCCGTGTGACGGAGGAGGACGCGCCGTTCATCCTGGAGCTCTTGAACGACCCCGACTGGCTCCGATACATCGGCGACAGGAAAGTGCGGACGCTCGAAGACGCCCGCGGCTACATCCAGACGGGGCCGATGGCGATGTATGCCCGGCATGGCTTGGGCCTCTACCTGACGGAATTGAAGGACGGGGGTGCGCCGATCGGACTGTGCGGGCTGCTCCGCCGCGACGGGCTCGCCGATCCGGACATTGGCTTCGCGTTTCTGCCGGCGTTTCGAGGACGGGGATACGCGTCCGAAGCCGCCGCGGCGACGCTCGAGTACGCGAAGAACACGCTGAGCCTCAAGAAGGTGGTGGCGATTACGTCGCCCGACAACGGGAGATCCGGGCGGTTGCTCGACAAGCTCGGAATGCGATTCGAACGCATGATCCGCCTCGCCCCGGAAGCGGACGAAGTGAAGCTGTTCTCTCCGGCCGTTCGGGCGGCGGAGTCAACGACACCAGCGCACGCGCGCAAGGAGCAGAGATGAAGAATCGGACTGTGCCAAGGAGGATCGTCCTGGCCGGCGTGTCGATCCTGGTCGCCGCGTGCGCAATGTCCGCGGAAGAGACGCGGCCGGCGCGCCGCAGCAAGGAAAAGGCGATCCGCGAGCTCATGGCGATCACGGGCGCATCCAACATGGGCCGCCAGGTCATGGAGCAAATGCGGCCCGCCCTCCTCCAAGCGGTCCCCGGAATTCCGGATTCGTTCTGGGACGAGTTCATGTCGGAGGTTCGGATGGACGAGCTGACGGACCTGGTGGTGCCGATCTACGCGAAGTACTTCACCTCCGACGAGCTCGAGCAGCTGATCGCGTTCAACAAGACGCCGCTCGGCCGGAAGGTGATCGCGACCATGCCGTCTCTGATGAAGGAGTCGATGGCGGCCGGGCAGGCCTGGGGGCGCGCGCTCGGCGAACGTGCTTACCGCAAAGCGCAGGAGAGGGCCCCGAAGCCGGAGTCCGGCCGCTGAAAGGTCGCGGCACTGCTGCCCGCGTGAAGCCATGGGGCTGATCCTGTTTTCCTGCCGCGGCGGCGCGATCGCGCTGCCGGCCCGCGGGCCGGCGCTCGTCGGCCGCGAGGATGGCGGAAATCTCATCGTCAATCCTCTCCGGCCGGTGTGGGAAAGAAGCGAGCTCGAGGCAGACGAGCTGGCCGCCTGGACCTTCCTCGTCGCCGCCACGACGCGCGCGATCGCGAGAGCGGAGAGTGCCGTCGGTCCGCGGGCTCCCGCTAGACTCTCAACGCGATGCTTCAACTCATGACTCTCAATTCTCGACGCTCGACGCAGAACGCTCAACCTTCTTCCCCCCGGAGGTCCCTTGAAGCCCGTCTTCCTCGCGTTCATCCTCGCTGGCGCCGCCGCATTCGCCGGCGCCGCCGAACCGGCCGCCGCCAATGAAGAGCAGGCGATTCGCGCGGTCGTCGGCGACTACCTTCATGGCCTGAAGTTCAACGACGTCGCTGGCCTGCAGCGCGCGTTCTGGTCCGGCGCGAATCTCTTCTGGGTGAAGAAGTCGGGGAGCTCGGGCAGCTGACCCAGGCCGACTGGTACAAGGGCTTCGCCGCGAGCGCCGGGAAAGAAGAGGCGGGCGATCTGCGCATTGTCGCGATCGACATTGCCGGAAACGCGGCGTCGGTGAAGGTCCAGGAGGATTATGAAAAGTCGCGATACATCGACTACCTCTCGCTCCTGAAGGTTGGTGGCGGGTGGAAGATTGTCGCCAAGATCTATACGGTGGAGCCGCGTTGAGGGCGGGACCCGCGGCGCCGGCGCTCGTCTGCCTCCAGCCGTGTCACGGCGAGAAGAAAGAGAGATCATGCCGGATCTGATCCACGATCGCCTGAAGAGTCGAAGGATCGAGCTGCCGTCGCCGAGCGCACCGGGGGCGAATTACGTCCCGTACGTTCGGTCCGGGAATCTCGTTTTCCTGACGGGTCAGCTCTCGCAATGGAACGGCGAGAGGCGGTTCGTGGGAAAGCTCGGGAGGGAATTCGGTGTCCCGGAAGGTCAGCAGGCGGCGCGGCTCTGCGCCTTGAACCTCCTGGCCCATCTCGATTCCGCGCTGGGAGGCGACCTCGACCGCGTCCGGCGTTGCGTGAAGGTCGCCGGCTTCGTGAACTCGACGCCCGACTTCACCGCGCAATCTCAGGTGATCAATGGCGCGTCGGATCTCATTCTCGAGGTGTTCGAGGAGGCCGGCCGTCACGCGCGGATGGCGGTGGGCGTCGTCGCACTGCCCTATGACGTCGCGGTCGAAGTGGAAGCGATCTTCGAGGTGAGCTGAGGAGGATCCTTCCATACCGTGGGAGACGAATCGGGTTTCGGCGTCTCGGAGGGCGAGGGCGTTTGATACGCTCTCATCCCCTCGATCCCAGCCCCGCGGCCCTCCCGGTGGCCCAGGCCCACTGGAAATTGTAGCCGCCGATCGGACCGAAGGCGTCGAGTGCCTCTCCGCAGAGGTAGAGGCCGGGGCACCGGCGGCTCTCCATCGTGCGGGGATCGACCTCGGCCAGGCTGACGCCGCCGCCGGTGACCTCCGCCTTCGCGTACCCCTCGTGGCCGGTCCACGGCAGGTCGCCGCGCGTCAGGTGCTCCACGAGGCGGAGCCGCTCCTCGCGCAGGAGCCGCGACAACGGACGCGCGGGATCGACGCCCGCCCACTGCACGATCGCGGCCGCCAGCCGTTCCGGCATCGCGCCGCGGAGGGCGCCGGCGACCGTGCGCGAGCCTTCCGGCCGCGGCCGGAGCGCGGCGATCCATTCGGGTTCCCCTCGCGAGGTCCACTGAACGGAGAGCCGCGCGGGAGCGGCTTCGCCGAGAGAGCGCACCGCGACGTGCGAAACGTCCAGGATCGAAGGTCCGCTGTATCCCTGGTGGGTAAAGAGGAACCCACCCGTGGCGGCCGCGCTCCGTGCTCCGCCGCGCGCGGCCACGGTCACGGAAAGAGAGACGCCCGCGAGACTCGAGAACACGGACGGCGCGGCGGTCAGAGGCGTCAGCGCCGGGTAGGTCGGGTGAATCACGTGGCCGAGCCGGCGAAGGATCTCGAGCCCCGCTCCGTCGCTGCCTGACTTCGGGACCGAAATGCCTCCGGTCGCCACGATGACCGCGTCCGCTTCGAGGGGAGGCCCCGAGTCCCGCTCGACTCTCCAGCGAGCCGCCCCGCGGGAGAGGTCGGTCACCAGGGTGTTCGTCAGGATCTCGACGCCGCGCCGACGCGCCAGATCGAAGAGGCGGTCTCGCACGTCGCGGGCACGAGAAGACGCCGGAAAGAGCTTGCCGGATTTCTTTTCTTCGGAAAGCGGAATGCCGGCTTCGCTCTCGAAGAATTGGATCTGCTCCGAGAGCGGCCAGGAACGCAGCATCTTTCGCAGGGTGTTCCTTGAAGAATCAGTCACGAACCTCGACTCGTCCGGGCGGGACGGGAGGATGTTGCAACGGCCGCCGCCGCTGATGACGATCTTGCGGCCTCCGTCGGGAGTCCGCTCGAGCAGGAGGGTTTCGACACCTTCCGCGGCGGCGAAGATCGCGGCCATGGTGCCGGCGGCTCCCGCCCCGACCACGACGACGCGCCGTCTTCCTCCTCCTGGCATCCGCCGAAACATATCCGGACCGAAAAAGTCCCCCGAAACTTTCCCCGCCCCCGGGCGTCAGACCCCCAGAGGTGCCGGATGAACCGCCTTGGCCGTGACCTGCGCTCCGCGATCCGTACACTCCGGAAGAGCCCGGGTTTCACCGCGGTCGTCGTGGTGGTGCTCGGCCTCGGCATCGGCGCGAATACCGCGATCTTCAGCCTCGTGGACGCGGTCCTCCTGAGGCGGCTCCCGTATCCCGAGCCCGACCGGCTGCTGCTCCTGCCCGCGCGACACCAGCCCGAGGACATGGGCGCTGAGGTGTCTCTCGCGAACTTCCTCGACTGGCGGCGGGAGAGCCGGTCGTTCGAGCAGCTCGGCGCCTGGGCGCCGGCCTCGTTCGATTTCACGGCCGGATCGGCCGAGCGCGTCCAGGGCGCGCGGATCACTCCCGCGGGCCTCTCGGCGCCCGGGATCAAGCCGCTGCTCGGGCGGACCTTTCTTCCCGAAGAGGAGGGACCGGATTCGCGCGTCGCGGTCGTCAGCTTCGGCTTCTGGCGGAGCCGCTTTGGAGGCGATCCTTCGATCCTCGGGAGGGTCATCCGCCTTTCCGGCTTCGAGTACCCGATCGTCGGCGTGATGCCTCCCCAATTCGCGTTCCCGAGCGCCGATATCCAGGTCTGGACGCCGCTGCGCATGACCGAGCAGCGCGTGCGGGACCGGCAGAGCCGGTATCTCTACGCGGTTGGACGCCTGAAGAGCGGCGTCTCCCTCCGCGCGGCGCAATCGGACATGGATCTCGTCACGGGGGCGCTCGCGCGCGAGCACCCCGACCTCAACCGCAACTGGGGAGTCCGGCTCCTTCCGATCCGCGAGTCCCTCATCGGAAAAGTCCGGCCGGTTCTCCTTCTCCTGCTGGCCACCGTCCTCCTGGTCCTGGCGATCGCGTGCGCGAACATCGCGAACCTCCAGCTCGCCCGCGCCGCTTCGCGGCGGCGCGAGATCGCGATCCGCTCCGCGATCGGCGCTTCGGCGGGCGACGTCCTCCGGCAGCTGGTGCTCGAGGGCGCCGTCCTGTCGCTTGGCGGCGGCGCTCTCGGGCTCCTTTTCACGCGAGCGAGCCTCGGCATTCTCGCGGCGTGGAGCGCGCCGGGGGCGGAGAACGTGCGGATCGACGCGCGGGTCCTCTTCTTTACGTTGGCGGTCTCGCTCGTGACGGGGATTGTCTTCGGACTGGTTCCGGCCCGAGCGGCGCTCCGCCCGGACCTTCTGGACGTCCTCCGCGAGCAGGGACGCGGCGCGTCCTCGGGAGTCGGGCAGAACCGATTCCGGCGGCTTCTGACGGGTGGGCAGGTCGCGACCGCTCTCGTGCTCCTGATTGGCGCAGCCCTTCTCCTCTCGAGCCTGGCGCGACTTCAGAGAGTCGAGTCAGGTTTCAATCCGAAGGGTCTGTCGACCATCGAGGTCGTGCTGTCGTCGCCGCGGTACTCCGACCTGGAACGGCGCGCCGCGTTCGTCCGCCAGCTCGTCGACGGCGCGGGGCGGATTCCGGGAGTGACATCCGCCGCGGCGGTCGGGCAGCTGCCGTTCGGCGGCAGCAACAGCACCGAAAGTTACTGGATCGAGGGACAACCCCGGCCCCCCCTCGGCGCTGCCCCGGAAGCGGGACTTCGGGAAGTGACGCCGGGTTTTTTCCGCACGCTGGAGATTCCGGTGGTGGAGGGCCGCGATTTTTCCGTGTACGACACCGCGCGGTCGGCCGCGGTCGTGCTCGTGAACAGAACGTTCGCGCGGCGGTACTGGCCGCGGGCGAGCGCGGTCGGACACCGGATCGTGCTGTCCGACGCGGCCCGCGTTTCGCGGGAGATCGTCGGGGTGGTCGCGGACATCCGGCACACGGCTCTCGAGGCGCCCACCGTCCCAGAGATCTACGTTTCCTTCGAGCAGAACGGCGGCGACGACGTGGCGCTCGTCGCCCGGTCGCGCGAGGGGAGCGCCGGGGTTGCCGCGAGGCTGCGCGCCGTCGTCGCCGCGCTCGATCCCGAGCAGCCGGTGTTTCACGTCCGCACGATGGAGACCCTGCTCGCGGATTCCACCGCGCGTTCGAGGCGAACGACCGCCCTCGTCGGAGGCTTTGCCGCGCTCGCGCTCGTTCTCGCCGTGCTCGGCGTGTACAGCGTCATTTCCTTCTCGGTCGCCCGGCGTGGGAGGGAGTTCGCGATCCGGCTCGCCCTCGGAGGCAGCCGCCGCGACGTGCTGACGCTCGTCCTCGCGGAGGGAATGGGAGTGGCCCTCGCGGGCATCGGGGTGGGACTCGTTGTCGCCTGGGCCGCGACTCGGGCACTCGCGAGCCAGTTGTTCGAAGTTCGCGCCGACGATCCCGGGATCTTCGCCGCGACCGCCGCGATCCTGGGGGCCGTGGCGCTTGTCGCGTGCCTCGTCCCCGCCTGGCGAGCGTCGCGCGTCGATCCCGTTGCCGCGCTGCGCGCGGAATGACCGGCGGCCGGAGCTGCCTGGAGCGTGACGGCCTGACACGTTCCGGCCTTCCGGAGTGAAGCCTGGAAACGCTTGACGCGGCGTGCGGCGCGGCCCGTCTCACACCCGCGATCGGAAATCTTCTTCCAGGGTCCGGCCGAACTTTCGGCTCGCGAGCCCGTAAGCCTCTCGAGAACGATGTGGATGAAACGCCTGGCCCTCGCGGCGGTGACGGCGGCTCTCCTGCCGCTGTCCGGAGACGCGCTCCCGGCGGGCGCTTCGAGGATCGCCGGGACCCGCCCGGCTGACCCCCTCGCGGCGGAAATCGAGCGCTGGGCCGCGGTCCTCGAGAAGAGCCCCGCGACCGACGAGATCTCGGCGGACGCCAGAAAGAACGGAGTCCCGGCGCTCGAGCGCGCGCGCCAGGCGCTCCGCGATGGCCGCCGCCTCCTCGCGCTCCAGCGGCTCGGGAGCGCGCGGATGCAGATCGAGGCCGTGGAGTATCTCGAGAAACGGCCGGCCGGTCAGCGCAGGGACGTGACGCTCTTCGAGGCGGAGTGGAAGCGCGTCGGCAGGTCGATTGAGGCAGACCTAGCGCCTCCCGCGCCGGACCGGTTCGCGAGCGTGCGCTCCGCCGCCATTCGCGCAATCGCGGAATCGACATTCGGACAGGTGCGTCCCCATTACGAGGCGAGCCTGGACTACGGTCGGAGCACGACGCCTGACAGCGGCCTGATCTATCTGGGGACCGCGTTGTCGCAGCGCGAGTTCGCGGCGTTCTGCCGGACCCTTCCACCGGAACGGGCCGGGCAGGCGCCCCGGATGCGCAGCCTGGCTCCGGAGCTCGATCGATTCGAGGCGCGGCTTCTCGCGGCATACCGGCCGCCCGCCTCGATCGACCGCCACACCGATTTCATCATCAGCAGCGCCTCCCTGAAAGACGCGAGAGAGCTCGACGCGGCCGGACTCCGGTACGGGGCGCTGCTCCGCTACCTGCAGGCGGCTCAGCGCTTCGGCACGCTCGGGCCGCCTGAAACAGACCTCGCGGCGCTCAAGACGCGTCTGGCGGAGATCCAGTCGGCGCTGGCGGCGAGCGCGTCGGACGAGAGCGTCGGCCGTCTCTTCGTCGAAGCGGCCCAGGCGGACCTCTCGACGGAAGGCTCTACGGGCGTCGCGGCATCCGCAATCGTGCGTGACGTTCTGCCGCTCTACACCGCCGCTCTTCAGCCCCCGCCGCCTGTCGCGGCTCGCCTGAGCCCCGAAGCCGTCGTCACGGTGACCCTGGTCCGCTGGCCCTACACGTGAAACCTGTCCGACCCGGCAAGTTTGCTGGCACAGAGCGTGGTGGCGGGGTTCGGAGGAAAGGCGCGCTTCGTGTCGGAAAATTACGGGGACTCCGCGCTGGCGAAAAGATTCGGCGTGACGCGGTACCCCGCGATCTTCGTCGACGACGTTCTCGCCGCGACGCCGAAGGACTTCGGCTTCTACGGCAAGGGGGAAGGCGAGGGCGGCGGGCGCTACACTCCGTTGAAGAGCCCGGAAGCCCACGAGCGTTTCCGGTCCGATCTGACGAAGATGGTCGATCTCGTTTTGGCCGGAAAGAAGGACGCCGCGCGCGCGCAGGCGCCCGCCCCCGAGGCCGCGGAGATTCCGTCACTTCCGGCTCTCTCGCTCACCGATCTCGACGGAAAAAAGCTCTCGCGCGAGGATCTCGCCGGGCGCGTGGTCTTAGTCGAGTTCTGGGCGACCTGGTGCCCGCCGTGCCGCGGCACCCTCGAGTGGCTCGGGGAGCTAGCGAAACGCCACGGCGACAGGGTCGCGGTCGTCGCCGTCGCTGTCGAGTCCGACGAGGCGAAGGTGAAAAAGCTAGCCGGCGACCTGCGCCTCCCGTTCTTCTGGACGATGGGAACCCCGGACCTCGCCCGGAGTCTCGGCGACGTGAGCGGGCTTCCGACGCTCTTCGTTTTCGACCCGAACGGGAAGACGTCCGGGGTGTTCTTCGGGGCGCCGCCGGATCTGCATGAACGGGCCGAGCGGGCGGTAGAGGTTGCCGTCGCTGCCGTCGCCTCCGCTCACTCCGGGACGTGCCGTTCGCTGCCGCGAACGGCACCGGCGAGCGGCTCGCCTGTTGGCTCGACCGCTCGCCTCGTCCCTGCGTTCGCTGCGGCTCCCGCCCCGAGAGGCTCCTCCGTCCCTTCGGTCAGGAGACTCCTTTCGGGGCGAGCTTAGCCACCAGCTCGCCGGAAGCGCAGCTCCGCCCCCTCTCCCCGCGGGATTGTATGGACAGGGAGAGGGTTGGGGTGATGGGCGCAGAAGGTGACAGCCGTACCGGTTGCGGTTTGCAGCGTTTCCCGGCTCGTTCGTTCCTGGCGTGGTGTTAAGTGGAGGGCATGTTCAGAGAAGGAACGGATGAGCGGGCGGGGGAAGATTTTCCGCAGTCGCCCCCGGTCAGCATCCGGCCCTATCGTGTCGACGACGCGGAGCGCGTCTTCGAGGCGGTGCGGGAATCGATTGCGGAAATTTCGCCGTGGATGCCCTGGTGCCATCCCGGGTATGCCATCGAGGAGACTCGGAATTGGATTGCGCATTGCGGCGTCGTTTGGCGCGACGGGCGCGAGTTCAACTTCGTGATCGAGGATCGAGCCGGCGCTTTTCTCGGCGCCTGCGGCTTGAATCAGATACGGAGGGGAGACCGGCTGGCGAACCTCGGGTACTGGGTCCGGACTTCAGCGTCCGGGCGCGGGGTGGCGACTGCGGGCGTGCGCTGCCTGGCGGATTTTGCGTTTGGTGCGGCGGGGCTCGAGCGGCTGGAGATCATTGCGGCGGTAGGGAACGTCGCGAGTCAGCGCGTTGCCGAAAAATGCGGCGCGCGGCGGGAGGGGCTCGTGGCGGATCGGCTGTTTCTGCGCGGGGTGCGCCATCCGGCGGTGGTGCTTGTCCTGGAGAGAGGATCCCGGCCGGTGACCCGGACGGGTGGCGAGTAGAGAACGCGGAATCGTCCTAGAATTGCGGCGACTTTGCGGAGCGGCCATTCGAAAAATCATCTGCTTCCTGGCGTTGAGCGCCGACGGGTACATCGCCCGCGCCGACGGAGACGTCGCGTGGCTGGACCGGCCCGGAACCGCGGGAGACTACGGGATGGCGAAGTTCTACGCTTCCGTGGACACCGTTCTTCTCGGCCGCAAGACCTGGGAGCTCGGAAAGAAGCTCGGTCAGACTTCGTTTCCCGGCAAGAAGAACTTCGTATTTTCGAGGACGCTCGAACCCTCCCGGGAGAGCGTGGGCGAGGTCGAGGTCGTGCGCGAAGACCCCGGCGAGTTCGCCTCGCGCCTGAAAAAAAAGAAGGGAAAGAGCATCTGGATGGTTGGCGGCGCGGGGCTGATTGCCTCTTTCCTCGATGCGGGCCAGATCGACGAGCTGATCCTTCATGTCATTCCGATCCTTCTCGGCGAGGGAATCCCGCTGATCGAGCCCCGGAGGCGGGACGTGCCGCTCGAGCTCGTCTCGTCGCGCGCCTACGAGGATGGAAGCGTCCAGCTGCACTATTCCGTGAGGCCCGCCATCGCCGGGCCGGACGCCGTGAGTCCGGCCCGGGCCGCGGGAGCCGTGAGGCGGGCCGGGGCCGCGGAAGCCGCGCAGCTGGCCGGGGCCGCCGAAGCCGCGCCCCGGGTCCCCGATCGAGTGCGTTCGCGCGCCAGGAAACGCTGAAGCTGACCCGAGCGCGCCACAAAGGAGAGACGCATGCCGCTCGTGCGCATCGACGTGATCGAAGGACGGACCCGCCGCGAGCTCGACGCGATCGCGGACGGCGTCCACCAGGCGCTCGTCGCTTCGATCGGGATCCCGGCGGAGGACCGCTTCCAGGTGATCTCGGAGCATCCTCCCGGATCGCTGGTCTTCGATGCCGGGTACCTCGGGATCAAACGCACCCGGGGCGTCGTCTTCATCCAGGTGACGATCTCCTCCGGGCGCTCGCTCGATCAGAAGCGGGCGCTTTACGCCGCGATCGCCGGGAACCTCTCGGCGAGCGCCGCCGTGCGGCCGGAGGACGTCCTCGTCAGCGTCGTGGAAGTTTCCCGGGAGAACTGGTCCTTCGGAAACGGCGCGGCCCAGTACGCCCCGCAAGTACCGGGCGCGGTGCGGTCGTGACGGATCTCTCCTGGAGGTCGCCGAAGACGCGGGTCGGCGAAAGCGCGATTCAGGGCCGCGGGCTCTTTGCAGTCGAGCCGATCCCGGTGGGGGAGATCGTCGCGGTCAAGGGAGGAGCGATCTTCGGACGCGCGGAGCTGGATGCGCTCGCGCCGCGGCTCGGGCCCGCGGAGATACAGGTCGCGGAGGGCCTGTTCATCGGCCCGGTGCTCGAAGAGGATCGCGAGGGCGGCATGATCTTCAGCAATCACTCCTGCGAGCCGAACGTCGGCGTCGCCGGACAGATCATCTTCGTGGCCATGCGCGACATCGAGGCGGGTGAAGAGCTGACGCACGACTGGGCGATGACCGACGACGACACCTACGAAATGATCTGCCGCTGCGGTTCGGCTTCTTGCCGGAAAGTGGTGACGGGCCAGGACTGGCGACGCCAGGACCTCCAGGAAAAATACGGCGACCACATGTCCTGGTACCTGCGGGAGAAATGGAAGCGCGCGATCGCGCCGGGACGTGGCTGACGATCCGGCTGTCCGGCTGTCCGGCTGTCCGACGGTCCGACTGTTCTAGAATCACCCCGCCCATGCTCCGCCGCTCACCGTCACGCCCCTGGAAAGCCGCCGCTGCCGCTCTGCTCGCGGCGGGCGTTCTCTGCGCGCAGGACTTCACCGAGTGGGTCCTCTTTTCGCCGCCGAAGGCTCGATTTTCCGTCCGCCTTCCCGGCACTCCGTCGCAACAGGTGGACGCGGCGACGGGAACGCACAGTTTCGAGCTGCGCTCGGGCGATCAGCGGACGATGGTCTCGTGGACGGATCTCCCGAAACCTGCCCGCGGGCAGAAAGCCGCGAAACCCGAGCAGGTGCTCGAAGAGACGCGCGACCGCTTCCTGAAGCTCCTACCGGACTCGAAGCTGATCTCCTCCGGCCCCGCGACCGTCGGGGGATCTCCCGGGATCGTCTGGGTCCTCGAGACGAATCCGGAAAACCGCGGAGCACTCCGGATGAAGGGCGCCGCGGCCGTCTCGAAGGGGCGCGTCTTCACGCTCGGCCGCATGGCCGGCCGGTACGGCTTCGACGAGGACGCGGCAGACCGCTGGATGGCGACCTTTCAGATCCTGAAATAAGACGGCGAACGAGCGACCCCGCGCGGTCTCGGCGCTCTACCGCTCTACCAGTCCGCGGAGATGAACGGATGATCGACGTGGTGCTGAAACGTTTCGAAGCTCCCGATGAGACGCGGACGTTCGCGAAAAGCCGCTTCGAGACCGTGCGGCTCGGGGGAATGACGATCGGCCGCGCGACGTACGAACCCGGCTGGAAGTGGTCGGAGCACGTCGGCCGCGACCTCGGCCAGTCTCGATGTGCGGTGGGCCACGTCGGCATGGTCGTCTCAGGCGCGGCGGTCGCCGCGTTCGAGAACGGCCAGGTGACCGATCTTCGGGCCGGAAGTCTGTTCGCGATCCCCGCGATCCCGCACGACAGCTGGGTCGTCGGATCCGAGCCGTACGTCTCGCTGCATTTTCTGGGTGCGGAGACGTACACGCGCTGAATGGGTTTCAAGGGTAAGAGGCCCGGTGTGAGGCGTCCGTGAGGCGTCCGTAAGCCGGTCTGAGAAGCGGAGGCACGACGACATGACCGAATCCGACGGCGTCCGCGAGCTCCTTCGCCATGCCGTGGCGACGCTCGCGTACCGGGGCGGGAAAGCCGTGCGTGGCGCGCCTGCGGGTTTCTCCGCCTTTCGACCGCAGGAGGGGACGCGCACGCCGGGGGACATCCTCGCTCACATCGGAGACCTCCTCGACTGGTCCGTTTCCCTGCTGGGCGGAGAGCGCGTCTGGAAGGAGACGCCGCCGGCGGCCTGGGACTCGGACGTGCAGAGGTTCTTCCGGGGGCTCGCGGAGCTCGATCGCGTACTCACCTCGACGGACTTCGCGGGTTGTCCCGCGGAGAAGCTATTTCAGGGTCCCGTCGCCGACGCCCTCACGCACGTCGGCCAGATCGTGATATTGCGCCGCCTCGCGGGGAGTCCGATGCGCTCCGAGAGCTATTTCAAAGCGGACATCGCCGTGGGCCGCATCGGTCCCGAACAGACCCCTCCGCGTCTCGAGTTCGACTGACGGATTTCTCCCGGCTCCGCCGCTGTTCTTCCCTCTGAAATAATCGAAAGACAGGAAGCCGGAGCAACCCATGGCGGAAACGGATCTCGAGCTCTTCGAGGCGGTGAAGTCCGGCCGTCAGGCCGAGGTGGAAGCGCTGCTCGACTTGGACCGGCGGCTTCTCGCGGCGCGAGTCCCCAACGGTCCTTCGGCGATATTGCTCGCGGCCTACTACCGGCATCCCGAGGTCGCCGAAGTCTTCGTCGCGCGCGGCGCGGCGCTCGACGTGTTCGAAGCGTCCGCGTTCGGAAAGGTCGATCTCCTCCGGCGGTTGCTCGAGGAGGACCCGTCCCGGGTGAATGCCTGGTCCCCGGACGGCTTCTTCCCGCTCGGGCTCGCGGCGTTCTTCGGCCACCCCGAGGCCGTTCGGATTCTCCTCGCGGCGGGCGCGGACGTGTCGGCGACCGCGAAGAACGCGATGCGCGTGCAGTCGCTGCACGCGGCCGCCGCTTCCCACAATCCGGTCTCGGTCCGTCTGCTCCTCGAGGCGGGCGCCGATCCAAACGCGGTTCAGCAGGCCGGCTATGTCGCCCTCCACGAGGCGGCGGGCGAAGGGGACATCGCGCTCGTGCAGTTACTGGTGGCGCACGGCGCTCGGACGGACGCCCGCGCCGAGGATGGAAGAACGGCTGCGGAGATGGCGCGGGCAAAGGGGCATGCCGCCGTGGCGGAGTTGCTGGAGTCGCGACCGCGAATCGCGAATCGCGAATCGCGAATCGGATGATGGCGGTCATCGTGACGGACGATCATTGATGACGGCGCTTCCGGCCCCGCGTCCGTCCGCGATGTCGGCGCTCTTCGCCGGCCGCGATCCCGCGATCTTCACTCTCTTCGAGCTGCTCGAGAACCTCGTTCGTCGAAGCGGACCCTTCAAGGTCGTGGCAGACAAGTCCCGGATCGTCTTCGAAGCCCGGCGGCCTTTCCTGATCGTCTCTCCCCGTCAGATGCATCTGATCGGACAGCTCGTCCTCGACCGCCGGCTGCCCCATCCGCGGTTCCAGAAGATCGGCACGACTCCGGAAGGCCGCGTCGCGCACCACTTCTGCCTGGAGCGCCCCGACGAGCTCGACGCGCAGTTCGAGGAGTGGATCCGCGAGGCCTACGCCATCGGAAGCGCGTGACGTCGCCGCTTTGCTTCGCCCCGTAACGGCCGTCTGAATCCCGCCTCGCAGGCGCGCTCTATTTGCGGAGGAGGTGCGGCAATGACGGACTTCGATCGTCTCTTCTCCTACGAGCACTGGGCCAATCGCGAGGCGCTCGCGTCGGTTCGAGCCGCAGGCTCTCCTCCAGAGAAGGCCCGGAAGATCCTCGGGCACCTCGTCGGAACGGGCCGCCTCTGGTTGTCGCGCATCGAAGGGACGGAGAAGCCCGCGATCTGGCCCGACCTTTCGGTCGACGAGTGCGCGGCGGGTTTCGACGACCTCGCCGTCCGGTGGGCCGCGCTTCTGAGCCGGCCGACGCCGGAAGATCTGTCGCGCGTCGCGACCTACACGAACAGCAAGGGAGAGCCGTGGTCGAGTTCCGTGTCTGACATCCTGACGCACGTCGTTTTTCATTCCGCGTACCACCGCGGCCAGATCGCGACCGTGATGCGCGAGGCGGGATTCGAGCCCGCGTACACGGACTTCATCGAGGCGGCGCGGCGGGGGAGGCTTGACCGGACCCGGACTTCGCCGTCTGCGTAGGGAGACCGGCGGCTCGCCCCCTGGACACATTTAAGGCGGAAGGTTTGCCCCAGGGGCGCGAGGCGTAGCCGCCGCTTCACCCAACCCTCTCCCGGGCACGGGGAGAGGGATAGACCGGGTAGTGGTCTAGTTTGAGCTAGGCGAGCTTGCGGGCGAGCTGTTCCTCAAGGATTTCGGTCACGGTCAAGGGGATGATGATCCTGCCCGAACGACGGAAGAAGCCATCGACTTCTTTCAGCGCGTCAGACGTGAAATCGAAGGCCACGAAGAAGCCCTTCTTCCTTTCCTCTCGGATCATGGCGGCCTCGAAGCTGTCTATGTCTGGCCGTCCCGCCCGATCCTTCTGCTTCACCTGGATGGGATACCAGTCGTCCATGAAGCCGAGTCCTGCCGTCTCGCCGTCCCGGACCTCGCTGGCCTTCTTCGGAGTGGCCGAGACGGGGAAAACTCGACCGTCAATCCCCATGTCTCCGACTTGAGCCTTGTTCGGGATTCCGCCGAGCGCGATGACCGCCCAGTTCTCAAACTCAAATGGCGGGATTTTGCGGAGCTGCGACTCGCTCCACGGCAGATCACGCACGACGAAGCCGCGTCCGGCCTTCCAGAGTTTCTCGTCCTCGCGCAAGGTAGTCTGATCGCGAAGCCTCTTCGCCATGACGCGGCAGGCGGTCGGGGAAACGTCGATCCCGATCCACTGCCGCTTGAGGTTCTCCGCCGCAAGTAGGGCGGTCCCACAACCGCAGAAGGCGTCGAGCACAACGTCATTCTCGTTTGTGCTCGCCCGGACGATCCGGTCGAGAAGTGCGAGCGGCTTTTGTGTCGGGTAGCCGAGACGTTCCGCCGCCTGTGAGTTGATCGGAGGGATGTCAGTCCAGATCGAATCGATTGATTTTCCCTCCTGCTCGTCAAGGAATCGCTTAAAGCGCGGAACGGCCCCCGGTCGAGGTTGCACGATCAGGCCTTTCTCATACGCCTCCTGCATCCGCTCTCTCGTCCAGCGCCAGACGCGGGTAACGCCGAGGAATTCGTAGGTTAGGTTGGGGCGGTCAGCCGCCGGATTGAGAAGACTCGTGAGTTGATACCGCCGATCTTCGGCATCGCGTAACGAGTATTTCGCGTCGGTCTTGTTATCCAAGTTGGCGGCGTCGTACCTGATGTAGGGTCTGTTGAAGGTTAGCTCGGCTCCGCCGCCGTAATAGAAGATCGAGTCGTGATTGTTTGGAAAGCCGGTATACGCGAGCCCCTTCGAGAGGTTGCGCCGCCAGATGATCTCGGTGTGAAACTGGTTCTCCCCAAAAATCTGGTCGAGCATGACCTTGACGTAGTGGCTCGCGTGCCAGTCACAGTGGTAGTAAAACGAGCCGGTCGGTTTCAGCACGCGGGCCAGCTCGACGCAGCGCGGGCGCATGTAGTCGATGTAAGCGCGCGTCGGTTCGTGGCGATCCTCGAACGCGCGTTTCTATTTGGTCTCGCCCCAGAAGACTTCGTAATTGCGGTTGGAGTTGAACGGCGGGTCGATGTAGACCAGATCGACGCAGCCGTCTGGGAGCTTCCGAAGCTGATCGAGGCAGTCCCCGCAGTAGATGACGCGGGTATCAACGAGAGCAGAGCGTCTGGTCAAGATCTGGTCGGCAGTCTAGCAAATCAGGCCGTCCTAGCTAATGGCGTCCGCTCGGCCAGCGAGACTAAATCCTCGACGCTCCAAAGGGTTTTGCTCAACCCTGCTGCCATCGCGGGGGAGCATCGGAGCGTCTTGTGCATCCGGCAGAAGTTGTAGTGCGTGAACTGAATCGCGAGCGCGAAGCAGTGATTCTCGAACTTCTTCGAGAAGCCATTCGTTAGGCGGGTGAAGCGCCGGTTGCCCATGCGGATCGTCAGGTTCGCCCGCTCAACGAAGCTGGTCGAAATGTTCTGGTCCCTGGGCGCGCCGAGAACCGGGATCTTTTCCAGTCCCACCAACCGCCCTGGCGAATAACGGGTTTCTGGCTGCCCGTCGTTTCCACAAGGACCGTAAGTCTTCAACAACACGCCGTAGTCAATTCCCCGCGTCGGAAACTTCTCGATGATCGCAGAGAGATACGCCGAGCGCCCGTCCGTCGTAAGTTGGACGCGGCCCGCGAGCCGTTCCGCAAGGTCGCCGATGAAGACGCGGGCATCATCGAGCGTCCGCTGTCCGACGTGCCAGGAGATCATCAGCTTGGAATCCGCGTCGAGCGCCGTCCACGTCCAGATGGAGCCAACGTCGCGGCGGGCGCGCATTTCGGCGGGAAGGTTCCGGTCCTTCGCGTAGCAGAAGGACCAAAGCTCATCGCATTGAACCTTCTCCGAGTTGACCTGTCTAACCGTCGAATCGTGGTAAGCGAGGCAGGCTGAGCCAACATCGCTAAGGAGTTTCAGGACCGTCATTTTCGCAACGCCCGTCATACGGCACGTCGCGTTGATCGACGTGCCCTCGACAAGAGCGGCGATCACCTGGGCGCGTTGTTCAGTGCTCAGCTTGTTCATGGGAATAGTATGCTTGAGCGGTCAAGTATAGTCAAGTAGAATGTCGGGGCCGAGAGACGGAGCGCGCCTGGCAAGGGACAACGCTCCGGCCCTCTGGAAAAAACCCCTTCTTGATCTTGGGGGCGGGCGAGGTAGAATATGGATGAAGCCGTGCTCGGGTCGCGTAGTGGCCTCCTGGGCTCGGGTTGGTGGAGCTAGTCGGAGTCGAACCGACCGGAATCGGGTCCAGAAGCCTCTTCCGGCAACCTGCTAGCCCCGCTTAGTTCTCAAAGAGGAGTCGAGGCGGTCTTGACCGGCAGCCTCGACTCCTCTTCCTTTTTGATTGGCTATTGCCTCCTCTGATCCAACAGGCCAAACGTGCTCGGCGCAGGTCGGTAGAAAATCCTCTTCAGCTTGACGTACCTGGACAGGCCGCCTACGAGCGTGTTTTTCTTGGTCCGGTGACCTCCGGCCTCTAGCCGTTTGAGAATCTCTTGGATCTTGAGCGGCCTTCCGGCCTCCCGCAAGATCGCGACGGTCAGGCCGATGCCGGAAGTGGGGACGATCTCTCGGCCATCCCGAGAGAGCTCGATGGCGGGCGCGGCCTTTTCTTGGGTCTTTCTCGAAACTGCGGGCACTTGGCCGCTCGCCGCCCCTCGGTCGGTCAATTCCCCGCGGGCTTCATCCAGTTCTTTTTGAAGCTGCGCTATCTGCGCCTTCTTGTGGCGAATAAGATCGATCAAAGTCTCTGACATGCAACTACTCTATGCCCTCTGCGATCCGAGCGCAAGAGCTACTGCATCGAAACTGTGATCGGCTACGAACTGTTGGGTTTACGGAGTTTAGCCCAGCGTGTGCGAGCGGCGTCCTTCGCTATTTCTCTTTTTCGCTCAGTTGAAAGGGCTGCCGCACGCGCCTTTCCACCCTTTAGCCCCCCCAGCCGCCCAAGAGCTACGGCTGCCGGATTCTTCTCGGGGAGTGCGTCGCGCGTCACGCTGTCTAAGATACGTTTCGCGGCCTGATTCTCGTCCTCTGGGGGCGTCCTTGACCGCTTAGGCATGGCCTCACGGTAGCACCGGGGCGGGAGCTGGGGCAAGGGGGCCGACAGGTCAAACTAGACCACTACCATAGACCGTTGACTTACGCCCCTTTTACGCCATA
This sequence comes from Thermoanaerobaculia bacterium, assembly GCA_038229875.1. Taxonomy (GTDB): domain Bacteria; phylum Acidobacteriota; class Thermoanaerobaculia; order UBA5066; family Gp7-AA6; genus JALYUA01. Next base: position 42,323 of record JBBROA010000004.1, read on the forward strand.
AGTTCAGGTGTGGACAAGCACAAGCGCTCCCGTCCCTCCGACTCCCCGCCGGACGGCCCTCCGTCGCGGGACCTCGTGGGCCCGCTGGTCGGGCAGATCGTCGCGGCGGGCGCGCGCAAGGAAGGTCTCCGGCGCCGGGACTGGCGGCCCTCCCCCGCTCCTGGCCCGCGCCCATACGCCGAGCTTCGCGCCGCCTCGGCGTTCTCCTTCTTAGACGGTGCGTCGCTTCCTGAAGACCTCGTCGAGGAGGCCGCCCGCTGCGGGCTTCCCGCTGCCGCGCTGATCGACACGAACGGGGTTTACGGCGCTCCTCGTTTCTACAAGGCCGCGAAGGCTGCCGGCGTCCGCGCGTTGGTCGGCGCCGAGGTTGTGCTCGACCGGCCACGTCCCGCGACCGTGACCGCGTCCCGCCGCCCAATCAGGACAGTCCGGACAGCCCGGACATCTCCGGCGCCGGCGGGAGAGCCGGCCCGCCTGACCGTTTTAGTCGAGAGCCGCGCCGGGTATCGCAACCTCTGCCGCCTCCTGACGGCGGGAGCGCTCGGGAAGAACAAGGGCGAGGCGTTCGTCTCCGGCGCGGCGGTTTCCGAGCACGCGGAGGGACTGCACGTCCTTTCGGGAGGAGACGAGGGGCCGGTCGCGCGCGCGCTCGCCGCGGGAGGTTTCGACGCCGCGCGCGCGGAGCTCGAGCGCTGGAGCGCGATCTTTCCGGGGCGCTTTCACGTCGAGCTCCAGCGCCACGGCCTGCGCGAGGAGGAGCATCGCAATCACGCGCTCGTGTCCCTGGCCCACACGCTCGGGCTCCCGATCGTCGCGACGAATGGAGTGCGATACGCGCGCCGCCGCGACAAGGAACTGCACGACGTCTTCACCTGCATCCGAAACAAGACGACTCTGGACGCGGCCGGCAGGCTCCTCGCGGCGCAGCGGGGGCGTCACGTGAAACACGCGCGCGAGATGGCGGCGATCTTCGCGGACATCCCGGAAGCGCTCGACCACGCGTGGGAGCTCGCGGGTTCTCTCGACTTCACGCTCGCGGACCTCGGCTACAGGTTTCCGGAGTACCCGCTGCCTCCGGGCGAGACCCCGCAGTCCTTTTTGAGGCAGGTCTCCTGGAACGGGGCGCGCGGGCGGTTCCGGCCCCTGACGGCGCGGGCGCAGGCTCAGATCGAGCGGGAGCTCGCGATGATCGAGAAGCTCGACCTCGCCGGCTATTTCCTGATCGTGTGGGACATCGTGCAGTTCTGCCTGCGGGAAAAGATCCTCGTCCAGGGGCGCGGATCCGCGGCGAACAGCGCGGTCTGTTACGCCCTCTCGATCACCGCGGTCGATCCCGTCAAGATGGAGCTGCTCTTCGAGCGCTTTCTCTCCGAGGAGCGAGGCGAGTGGCCGGACATCGACCTCGACCTCCCCTCGGGGGACCAGCGCGAGCGCGTGATCCAGCACGTCTACGAGAAGTACGGGCCGCACGGCGCCGCGATGACGGCGAACGTCATCACGTACCGCGACCGCTCGGCCGCGCGCGAGGTCGGGAAGGCGCTCGGGTATTCGGCGGAGCAGGTAGACCGGCTCTCCAAGCAGCTCGCGACGTGGAACTTCGGGGAGATTCGCAGCCCCTTAGAAGAGCTGTCGGGAGAAGTCGCCGCCGCGGGACTCGACCCGGACGACGTGCGGACCCGCCACTTCCTGCGGCTGTTTCTCCAGATACAGAATCTGCCGCGGCACCTCGGCCAGCACTCCGGCGGAATGGTCGTCGCGGCGGGACGGCTCGACGAAGTGGTGCCGCTCGAGCCCGCGTCGATGCCGGGCCGCGTCGTCGTGCAGTGGGACAAGGATGACTGCGCGGACCTCGGGATCGTCAAGGTGGATCTGCTGGGGCTCGGGATGCTCGCCGCGCTCGAGGAGGCAATCCCGATGATCCGGACGCACGAAAGGATCGAGGTGGATCTCGCGCACCTGCCGGCCGACGATCCCGAGGTGTACCGGATGATGAACGAGGCGGACACCGTCGGGGTCTTCCAGGTGGAGAGCCGCGCGCAGATGGCGTCGCTTCCGAAGAACGCGCCGCGCAAGTTCTACGACCTCGTCGTCCAGGTCGCGATCATCCGGCCCGGCCCGATCGTCGGCGGGATGGTGCATCCGTTCTTCGACCGCCGGCAGGGAAAGGCGCCGGTCGAGTACGCGCACCCGTGCCTCGAGCCGATCTTAAAGCGCACGCTGGGAGTTCCGCTCTTCCAGGAGCAGCTGCTGCGGATCGCGATGGTCGCGGCGGGCTTCACCGGCGGCGAGGCCGAGGAGCTGCGCCGCGCGATGGGGTTCAAGCGATCGATGGAGAAGATGGAGTCGATCGAGGCGCGCCTGCGCTCGGGGATGGCGGAGCGCGGGATCGACGGGCCGGCCCAGGACCAGATTGTGAAGTCGATCACGTCGTTCGCGCTCTACGGGTTTCCGGAGTCGCACGCGGCGAGCTTCGCCCTGATCGCGTACGCGAGCGCGTACATCAAGGCCCGGCATCCCGCCGCGTTCTACACCTCCCTCTTGAACGCGTGGCCGATGGGCTTCTATCACCCGGCGACCCTCGTCAAGGACGCGCAGCGGCACGGCACCCCGGCGTTTCCCATCGACGTGACGCGCTCGGGATGGAAGTGCCGGTGGGAGGCGGGAGGGGTGCGGATCGGCATGCGATTCGTGCAGGGACTGCGCGAGGCAACCGGAAAGCGGATCGAGGCGGAGCAGGAGAAGGCGCCGTTGGCGGGCGTCGAGGACCTCGCGCGCCGCTGCACGCTCCGTTCGGACGAGCTCGACCGGCTCGCGCAGGCAGGTGCGCTGGCATCTTTCGGGCGGGGCCGCCGGGCGGCGCTGTGGCAGGTCGCGAAAGTGGCGCGGCCGGCGGGAGAGCTCTTCGCCTATCTTCCCGCCGACGATCCCTCGCCTCTCCGGGAGATGTCCGCGGTGCAGGAGACCGCCGCCGACTATCGGGCGACATCGATGACAACGGGCCCGCATCTCGTGCAGCACTGGCGCGAGCGGCTGTCCGCGCAGGGGATCTTCTCCGCCGCGGAATTGAAGGCGATGCCCGACGGGCGCCGCGTGAAGACGGCGGGAGCGGTGATCGTCCGGCAGCGGCCCGGGACCGCAAAGGGATTCGTGTTTCTGACGCTCGAGGACGAGACCGGCATGTGCCAGGCGATCGTGCGGCCGGATCTCTTCAAGGAGCAGCGCGCGATCATCGTCGGGTCGGGGTCCCTGATCGTCGAAGGCCGGCTTCAGAACGACGGCACGCTCTCGGTGCGGGCGGAAAAGTTCTGGCCTCTCCAGGAAGTCGAGACGGTCCCGAGTCACGACTTCCGATAACGGTCCCGGCGCTTTACGAGCGCGGTCTTCCTCCGCGCCGGCACGCGCGGCGCGGCGTGCATAATGAGCGCATCAGAGAAAATCTGACGAACGTCCGTCCGAACGGAACATTTCTGCTTCCCGGGATCCCGCCCTGCCGCCCGTGACCCTGGACGAGCAGCCGCCGATCTCCGGACGCGGACGCCTCCGCCGCGCCGCACCCGGAATTCTGTTCGCGGCCCTGGTGATCGCGGTCTGGTCGAACCCGCTCTTCACCGGGCGGAACTTCACCGGCCGCGATCTTCTCGCCTACAACCTGCCGATGGAAAAGGTGATCCACGACGCGTGGGCGTCGGGCCACCTTCCGCTCTGGAACCCCTGGATCTCGGGAGGCCGGCCGCTGCTGCCGAACCCGAATTCGGGCGCCGCGTATCCCGTGCGGATCATCCTGTCGGTCCTCTCGTTTCCGCTCGCGATGCGGCTCTACCCGCTGGTGCACTGGACGGCGGCGGGTCTCGGCGTGCTGGCGCTTTTGCGCGCGCTCGCGATCGGACGAAGAGCCGCGTGGCTCGGCGCTGTCACGTACGCGTTCTCCGGCGTCTCGATCTCCCAGGCGTTCTATCCGCACATCCAGCCCGGGTTCGCGCTGCTTCCGTGGATCGTGTGGGCCGTCCTGCGGCGCCGCAGCCTGGGGGCATGGGGCACGCTGCTGCTGGCGTTTTTTTTCGGCGTCGACATCCTCGCCGGCGACGTCTTCACATGTGGGATGGCCTTCGCGGCGGGCCTTCTGTGGATCTTCACGGAGACGCCTCGCGCCGAACGCGCGAAGGAGGCACTGGCGCTGACGGGATCCGCGGCGCTCGGCGCGATGCTCGCCCTACCTCAGATCGTCGCGACCGCCCTCTGGATTCCGCTCACCAATCGCGCGGTCGTCGGGATGACTCTGTCGGAGGCGACTCGCTTCTCGATCTCGCCCTGGCGGCTCCTCGAGTTTCTCGTGCCCTATCCCTTCGGCCCGACGTGGCAGCTCGACCCGGATACGACGTGGGCGACGCGGGTCTTTCACGGAAAGTCGATCGGACTCTTCTCGACGCTGTTTGTCGGAGGACTCGCGCCTCTCGCCGTCTTCCGTCTGCGCGCCGCGAAGAGTCCCGGTCTGCGCTTTGCGCGCTGGATGCTCGCCGGCGGGATCGCGCTCGCGGTGCTCCCGAGTCTCCTCCCGGACAGCTGGCTCGCGAGCCAGTCGCCTCTCGCGCTGCGCAACCCCGAAAAGCTCGCGGTGGCGGCCGTGCTCGCGCTGGCGATCTTCGCGGCGCGCGGATTCGAGTCCTTCGCCGAGTCTCCGCCCTCCCGGCGCCTGAGCCTCGGCCTCGGCGGCCTCTTCGCCGGCGCGGCGCTCGCGTGCGTCCTATTTCCGGGGCCGGCCGGCCGATGGGCGGGCGGGGAAGTCCCCGCGTTGTCTCGGCTCGCCGCGCGGTCGCTGCCCGGCGCGATCGCCGAAGCCGGAGTGCTCTGGATGGCGACCGTCATCGCGCTCGACGGCGCCCGGTCCCGATCGCGTGTCATCGGGTTGCTGTGCGTCCTGCTGCTCGCGCTCGTTCCGATCGTCCCCAACGCGAGGATCCCGGAGCTCTCCAAGCCCGAGGAGGCGCTGGCGCCGACACCGTTTGCGATGCGGCTGGCACAGTGGGATCGGCACGGTGCGTTCCGGGTGCTCGGCGAGGCGATGTTCCGGCGCCGGACGCCCCGATCGGCGGGGAAAGTCATGTCCACTCTCGAAGTCCTCGAGTTTCCCAGGCGGGAATGGATCCAGCACACCGGAGCGCTGTGGAGCCGCGGAACGGTCTTAAACGGCGACTTCGACGCGGGCGACCTCTCGCGCGTCGAGAGCCTGCGCCGGCTGACGACCTCCTCGGCCGGCATTGCGAGCTCCGCCGCGTTTTTCGGAAACGTGTCCCTGCGGTGGGGAGTCCGGGCTCGTGCGCAGGAGCCCGTCGCCGGGTATCGCCGGATCGGCGGAGATCCGGTGCAGGACTGGGACGAGCATCAGAGGTCCTACCCGGACGTCCGTCTTGCGATGCGCTGGAGGGAGGAGCCGGGGTCCGTCCAGGCGCTCGGAAGGCTGGCGGCGCTCGAACCCGGAGAGCTTCTGCTCGAGACGGGGCGCTCGACCGCGGGGACGGCGAGGCCGGGAACACTTCGCCTCATCGAGAAGCGTCCCGGGCGGATGCGGCTCGAGAGCATTGCTCCCGAGCCCACATGGCTCTTCGTCCTGCGCGACTACTGGCCGTATCGGACCGTCGAGGTCGACGGACAGCCGGTGGAGGTTGCCCCCGCTTACCTCGCGTTCTCCGCGGTCCCGGTGCCCGCGGGCAGGCATACTCTCGACTGGCGGGAAGAACTGCCGGGCCTCGCGGTCTCGGCGTGGGGACCGGTCGTGTTCCTGGGAGTGTCGGCCGCTCTCGTGCGGCGGCGGCGGCTCCTACCGCGCGAGCCAGGTGATCACGAAGAGCACCGTCGCGCCGGCGCCGAGTAGGAGAGACGCGAACCACACCGGGCGGTTGCGCGTCAGCGCGGCGACAGCGCCGAGAGCGATCGAGACCTGGAAGAGCGCGACGGCGTTCGCGAACCCGTGGTGCCGGTGGAGCAGGTGGTCGGCCTCCGCGGACTTCTGGTCGCGCTCCTTCTCCTTCTCCTTCGCCTTCTGCTGGATTTCCGCCTGCTCGCCCTTGTACCGCTTCTCGTTTGCGCCGTACTCGGCGGGAGCCTCTTTTCCGATTGCCAGCCACGCGGTTCGCGAGGCCTCCGCGACCGCGGCCTTGATCCCTTTCGCCTGGTAGTACGCCCACTGGTCCGACGCCTCCGCCTGCAGCCGCGTGGCCTCCGTCTTTAAGACCAGCGCCACGTTGACCGTGGCGCCCGCGCGCAGCGCCGCGATCGCGGCAATCGCCGCAAACAGCGCGGTCGAGAGGGCGATCGTCCTCAAAAACCCGCCACCTTCCCGCTCGACCTCCTCGTGGATCGCCTCCGTGAGCCTCTCCGTCTCGATCTCCGGTCCTTCAGGCATCACGCCTCCCTCGATCTATTGGGGTCAGGTCTTTATTATACACTATGACGCCGCCGGATCGCTTTCCGCCGCCGGCATAATGACCGGAGGCTACGTTACCTGACACGCGCGGCAATCTCGCGGGCCTCGAGGATTCCAGGATCAATGCGCAGCGCCTGGCCGGCCTCGCGCCGAGCGGCCTCGCGGTCGCCGCGCCGTTCCGCGATCTGTGCCAGCCTTGCGTGCGCTAGCGCGACGGAGGGCTCCGGATCTTTCGGGGGCGGCCCCGCGAGATACCGCTGCAGGCACGCTTCTCCGCGGTCGAGCTGCCGGCCGGAGAGGGCGGCGATGCGTCCGATTTCATAGAGCGGCACGGCGTCCCGCGGAAAGGCGTCGAGGAGCCGGTCCATGCTGCGAGACGCGCCGTCCCAGTCCCGGCGATCGATCGCGCTGCGCTCCATCCAGATGTAGGGCTCACGGCTCGACGGCGACTCCGCGATCGCCTTCCGGTATTCCGCCGCCGCGGAGTCCCAGAGCCTCTGCTGCTCGTAGACCCGCGCCATCGCGCGATGCCCGCGGAGCGGGTCGCGCCGGCGCACCTCTTCGGCTTCACTCTTTGCCCGCGCGACGCTCCCGCCCATGAAACCCGGGGCGCGCAGATAGAACTCGATCAGACCGGTCCGCGCCTCCATATTCTCGGGATCGAGGTCGACGGCCCGCTGGAACGCCCGCCGGATCCGCGCCGCAAGCGAAGCACGCGTCAACATGCTCCCGCGGATCGCCTGCTGCGCCAGAGCCCGGCCGAGCCAGTACGAGTGCGCGGTGCTCTTCGGATCGAGGGCGCACGCCTTCTCGAGCCACTGGACGGCGCGCTCGGATTCGTTTTCCTCGAAGAAGACGCGGCCGAGAAAGTCCGCCGCGCGCGCGTCCGAGGGGTCCTCGCGGAGTGCCGCTTCGAGCGAGGCGCGAGCGGCGGGATAGTGCTGAGCGAGGAAGTGGCGGACGCCGGCTTCGGTCGAGGGAACTTCGGCCCGCGAGTCGGAGGCGCAAAACGAGAGAGTGAGGAGAAGCGCTGCTCTGCGCGAGGCAGGGGCGAAGGAAGGCATCGTTTCGAGGCAACACCGCTGGCTGACGGGAATTCCATCCAGACGTCCGGGCTCAGGGTTGTTCAAGCTGGATATCGAAAGCTTCCCGGTTGCAGCAGGGCGACTTCCCGTTACCCTACCCCTCTCCCCGGGGCGCGGAGAGGGAAAAGAGAAATTTGCGGGTCGCGGGTTGGACGGGATCGGACAGCGGACGGGGCGTGCGGGGCGGCGGCCGTCCTCAGGCCACCTCGGCGGACGGGACGTCGCGCAAGATGCGGCCGTCCCGCACTTCGACGACGCGGCTCGCCCGGCGCGCGAGCGACATGTCGTGCGTGATGACGACGAGAGTTTTCCCCTGCGACCAGAGCTCGGCGAAGAGCTGCATGATGTCGCCGCCCGCGGTCGTATCGAGGTTCCCGGTGGGCTCGTCGGCGAGGATGACGTCGGGCTGCATCGCGAGGGCGCGGGCGATCGCGACCCGCTGCATCTGGCCTCCCGAAAGCTCCGTCGGCTTGTGCTCCATGCGGTCGCCGAGCCCGACGCGGCCCAGAAGGTCCGTGACCCTCTGTTTTCTTTCACGAACGCCGACCCCTCCGAAGACGAGCGGCATCTCGACGTTTTCGAACGCGGAGATCTGCGGCAGGAGATTGAATCCCTGGAACACGAATCCGACGCGGCGGTTGCGCACGTCCGCGAGCGCGTCGCGATCGAGCTTCGAAACGTCCTCGCCGCCGAGCCGGTACTGGCCGTCCGTCGGAGTGTCGAGGCAGCCGATCAGGTTCATCAGCGTCGATTTGCCCGACCCGGACGGCCCGACAATCGCCACGAACTCTCCGGGGCTGACGGAAAGATCGATGCCCTTCAAGGCCTCGACCTTGATCTTCCCGGTGACGTAGACCTTCCGGATGCCCTGCATGTGGATGAATTGTCCGGAGCACTGATCGCTCACGTCTATTCCGATTTCCTGCTCATTCGTACCTCAGCGTCGCCGCGGGGTCGATCGCCGCGGCGCGGCGCGCGGGGAAGAAGCCGGCGAGCAGCCCCGCGGTCCCGAGAATCGCCACGGTCGCCGCGCCGATCGGCCACGACAGCGTCGGCTTCCCGAGAAACTCCATCACCTTCATGTCTTCCAGGGGAAGCAGTGCGAGCACGGTGACGATCAGGATCGCGATGACCCCTCCCGCGAGCCCGCCGAGAAGCGTGTAGATCAGGCCCTCGAGCACGAACGGGCCGGTGATCCAGCCCCGCCGCGCGCCGAGCGCCATCTTCACGCCGATCTCCCGGGTGCGCTCCTTCACGACCGCATACATGATGTTCGCCACCCCGACGCACCCGATGATCAGCGTGAGCGCGCCGATGATCCCGAAGAACATTTCCATCCCCAGAAAAATCTTCGCGGAGATGCGCTGGCCCTTTACGGTGTTCCAGGTGCCGAAGACGCGCTCGTCTTTCGGATCGTACGAGTAGCGCGCGGCAAAAAACTGATTCATGCGCTGAAGCGCCGACTCCATGTCGTCCTCGTTCTCCACGTGGAGGACGACCACGTTCAGCTTGTCCCGGCCGAAGAGCGCACGAAACGTCGTGATCGGAATCACCGCATGGTCTTTGTCCTGGCCGCCGTACGCGCTCGTCTGCGTCTTGCGCTGCATGACCCCGATCACGGTGAACGGAGAGCTGTTGACGAGGACGGTCTTGCCGACGGGATTCTCTTTGCCGACGAGGTCTTCGGCGAGCTCGTAGCCGAGGAACACCACGCGCCGCTTCTGCTCTTCGTCCTGCGGTCCGAGGAACCTTCCACCAGGGATTGGATAGTGCTTGCGGGGATCGCCGTAGACCCAGTTCGGTCCGATCACGCGGGCGTTGACCGTCTTGCGCGCGTATTGCATGAGGGTCCGGCTGCTGCTCATCTCGCCCCAGACCTGGACGTCCGGCATGCGCTGCTGCAGGAGCGGGATGTCGTCGATGCGCGGCTTGACTCCCCGCCCTTCCGGAAGACCCTTCCAGACTTTCGATGTCTCTCCCGGCCAGTTGATTGCCAGATTTGTCCCCATCGCCTGCTCGTTCCGTGCGAACTGCCGCTTCAGACCCTCGCCGAAAGCGAGCAGCAGCAGGATCGTCACAGTGCCCCAGGCGATCGAGGCGATCGTCAGGAACGCGCGCTTCTTCTGGAGTCGCGCCGACCCCAGGAAGAGGTGGAGGATGATCGACAGGTCGTTGCGGCTCATCGGCGGCGCATCACAGCTTCATCGCCACGACAGGGTCCAGTCGCGAGGCTTCCCTGGCAGGGAAATATCCCGCGAGGAGCCCCGTCGCTCCGAGGACGACCGCCGTCAGGGCGGCGACCGACAATGAGATCTCCGGGTCTCCGACGAACTCCGTGGCGCCGAGCTTCGGGACGGCAAAGCAGATCGCGAAAGAGATCGCGAACCCGATCGCGCCGCCGAGCGCCGTAATGAGGATGGTCTCGAGGAGAAACTGCCGCAGGATCCACCTCTGCCGCGCGCCGAGGGCCATCTTGATCCCGATCTCCTTCGTTCTCTCTTCGACGACGACGTTCATGATGTTGGACACGCCGATTCCGCCGACCACCAGCGTGAAGCACCCGACGATTCCGAGAAAGAGCCGGAAGGACAGGAAAAACACGTCGAGAAACTTGAACTGCTCCGCGGTGTCCCAGACGGACAGCGCTTCTTTGTCTTTGGGGTCGAACCGCAGAGCACGTGCGAGACTGGCGCGCACCGCGGCCGTCACCGCTTCCGATTGCGCGGGCGATACGGGCTGGTAGATGAAGTTGTTGACGTACCTGGTCCCGGTCAGTGCCCGGAACGTCGACCCGGGCATGTACGCGCGGCCCTCGTCGCGGCTGTTGTAGCTCGAGTTCTGGACCTTCTCCTGAAGGACGCCGACGATCAGGAAGGGCGAGCCGGCGAAGATCACGGTCTTTCCCACCGCCGGAGCCTTCCCGAAGACGTCTTTGGCGATCTTGTCGCCGAGGAAGAGCACGCGGCGGTTCTCGCGCACATCAATCGGGTTGATGAACCGGCCGCCGGCATGCGGGATCAGATTGCGCATCGGCCCGAAGGACGAGTCGACGCCGGAGACGTCCACCGCGACTGTCTTCATCCCGTAGTGCAGCTTGAGCGTCTCGTTGTACTCGCTGGAGATCGCGACGATCCCGGGCGTCTGGCGCCGCACCGCCTCGATGTGCTCCTCGCGCACACGGATCCGGCGTCCGCGGCCGAGCCCCTCGAAGGGGATCGAAGTCAGGGCGGGCCACGCGATCGCGATGCGATCTCCGAGCCCTGCCGAGTTCTTGATGATCTGCTTGTGCAGGCCCTGCCCGAAAGCGAGGAGCAGCGTCACCGCGACCGTCCCCCAGACAATCCCGAACACGGTCAGAAACGTGCGCAGCTTCTGGCTGCGCACGTCCCGGATCAGCTGGCGGAGGGTGTCGGTCATCTGGCTGCCCGCTGATAGCTTTTCTCAGCTGATCTTCTTGGGCGGCCGCTCGACCACCTTAGAGCCCTTCTGGAGCCCGGAGGCGACCTCGACGTTCATGCCGTCGGAGATCCCGAGCTTGATCTCGGTTTTCTTCGGATCCGCCTTCGGGTCTCCGCCGGGAAGCTCGACGAACGCTTTTTTCCCGCCATCCTCGAAGATGACGACGCGCTCCGGCAGCACCAGGACGTCCTTCTTCTCGCGAACGATCAGATCCGCATTGGCGGAGTAGCCGGCCCGGAGAACGATCTTCGTCGAGGGGTCGAGCTCGATCTCGACGTCGAAAAGCGTCGCACCTTCCTTCTGCTGCGCCTGCGGCGCGATTCGGGCGACCCGCCCGGTGACGACGTCGGTGGGGAGCGCGCCGACCTTGATGCGCGCGGGAAGTCCCACGCGGAGCTTGCCGACGTCGATCTCGTCGACGGTTCCCTTGAAAATGAGGTCGCGCATGTCCGCGATCGTCGCGAGCTCCGTCCCGGGCTGGTACGAGGTGAGCGGGGTGATCGGATCGCCGGGATTCACGACGCGGGTCAGGATCGTGCCCGCGGCGGGAGCGCGAATGACCGACTCGATCGTGACTTTCTCGGTGGAGACGCGGCCCTTCCGCGTGAGGTCCCGGCCCTGTTCGGCGCGCGCGACTGCGATCTTCGCCAGCTCGAACGCCTCTCTCTTCGAGTCCATGTCGGATTTCGGCAGCACGCCGGACTTCGAGAGCTCGATCGCGCGCTCGTAGTCCGCCTTCGCGCGAACATAGGACACGGCGGCCGAGTCGACGCTGCGGTCGACGTCGGTGAGCTCCTGGGGTGTCGGGTCCGGCCCGATCTCGAAGAGGGCGTCACCCGCTTTGACCGAGTCGCCGACGTTGACCATGCACTTCTTGACGATGCCCGAGATCTTCGATTTGACCTGGAACTTCTGGCGGGGCTGGATCTGGCCGACCGCAATGGCCTTTTCCGTGATGGATCCCTTTTCGACCGTGACCAGTTTGTTTCCCTGCTGGTCCCCCTTGCTCGACCGGGCCCAGGCGTAGACCCCGCCGGCGAGGGTGACCAAGACCACCAGCCAGAACAGGGTTTTGAAGAGTTTTCGCATCACGGACCCCCGAAAGGTAAAGCGAAGCCGACGGCTCTCAACCCTCTTTTACGCGCCGTCCCGGCGGAAGTTCCCCTGTTCTCTTGGACGTTGGCCGGGCCTTTTCGTTAGGCTCCCTTCGAGGCGGGGTAAGCTTTTCCAAAGGGGTCCTCCCATGTCCAGCCGCGACTATCGCCTCGTGACGAACTGGCGGGTGTACGGAACCGCCGAGGAGATCTTTCGGGTCCTGGAGTCCCCCTCGGAGCTCCCGCGCTGGTGGCCGAGCGTGTATCTCGCCGTGCAGGACCTCGAGCCGGGGAGCGCGGATGGCGTCGGACGGGAGGTCGCGCTCGTCACCCGCGGATGGCTGCCGTACACCCTGGCTTGGGTCCTGCGGGTCACCCGAGTGCGTCGGCCTCTCGAGCTCGCGATCGAGGCCGAAGGAGACTTAGACGGCGCCGGCGTCTGGACCCTGGAGCCCGCCGGGGCGTGGACCTGGGTCACGTTCGAATGGACCGTCACCGCGCGCAATCCGCTGCTGCACGCCCTCTCGCCCGTCCTTTCCCCGGCGCTCGCAGCGAACCACCGCTGGGCGATGGCGCGCGGAGAGGAGAGCCTCGCGCTCGAGCTCGCGCGGCGGCGGGCGGCGGACTCCTCCGCGCGTGAGCGCGTTCCCGCTCCGCCCGCCCGGGCGCGCGCGTCCGGAATCATCCTCGCGGGCGTGGCCGCCGGAGTGTTCGCCCTCGCCGCCGGCCTCGTTCGCGGACGCCGGCGCCGCGCGTAGGTGAGCCACCCCCGCCAGGGTGACCCCGGAGAGACGTCCTGAACGAAGCGGCGCGCACGAGACGTTCCGGTGAGTCGCGCCCGCTCTTCGACGCGGCGCCTGCATGGTCCCTCGAAGCACGGCTCCGCCGCCGAGCGGCCGCGCGCCCGCCGCTGCGATGAAGCCCGCGGCGCTCCGGCGCGGGATCGGCCCGTTCGACGCCACGGCGCTCGTCGTCGGCTCGATGATCGGATCCGGGATCTTCATCGTTTCCGCCGAGAGCGCGCGCGTGCTCGGCTCCGCCGGCTGGCTTCTCGCGGCGTGGGGCATCGCGGGACTCCTGACGCTCGTCGCGGCTCTCTCCTGCTCGGAGCTGGCGGCCATGCTTCCGAAAGCGGGGGGCCAGTACGTGTTCTTTCGTGAGGCGTACGGTCCTCTCGTCGGCTTCCTTTTCGGATGGGCCCTGTTTCTCGTCATCCAGTCGGGCACGATCGCCGCGGTGTCTGTCGCGTTCGCTAAGTTCCTGGGGGTCCTGTGGCCGGCGATTTCCGCTGAACCGCCGCTCTTCACGGCGGGTCCGCTCCGCGTCACCGCGGCGCAGGCGGTTGCCCTGGCGGTGATCGCGATTCTCACGGCGACGAACGCGAGCGGTCTGCGCGCCGGGACCGGCACCCAGAACGTCTTCACCGCGGCGAAGCTTGCCGCCCTCCTCGCGCTGACGGGGCTCGGCCTCTTTCTCGGCACCTCCGGGGCCGCCCTTCGCGCGCCCGGATTCTGGACGGCCGTCACTCCGGGCGGCCACGCACTGACCGGTTTTGCGCTCGTCGCCGCGCTGGGGACGGCGATGGTCGGGCCGCTCTTCTCGCAGTCCGCCTGGAACAACGTCACGTTCGCGGGCGAAGAGATTCGCAACCCGGAACGAACCCTTCCCCGAGCGCTTCTGATCGGTTGCCTGATCGTGACGGCAGCGTACGTGATGGCGAACGTGGCGTACGAAAACGTCCTGCCGCTTTCAGGGATCCAGCATGCGCCCGCGGATCGCGTCGGCACCGCGGCGGCGATGGCGATGTTCGGGCCGGGCGCCGCCGCGGCGACGGCCGCCGCGATCATGATCTCGACGTTCGGTTGCGTGAACGGGCTGATTCTCTCGGGCGCGCGCGTCACGTTCGCCATGGCGCGGGACGGCCTTTTTTTTCGCCGCCTCGCGACCGTCAACCGCGCTTCGGTGCCCGCGAGCGCCCTGGTGGCGCAGGGGATCTGGTCCGGCGTCCTCGTGCTCTCCGGTGATTACGGAAAGCTCCTGAAGTACGTCATCTCCGTCGACATCCTGTTTTACGTGATGCTCGTGCTCGCGGTCATCGTGCTCCGCCGGCGCCGGCCGGACCTGCCGCGGCCTTTCCGGGCGCCCGGCTACCCGTTCCTCCCGCTCGCCTACGCGGCCGCCGGCGTCCTGCTGATCGTGATCCTGTTCGCCGGGAGCCCCGCGACGACGTGGCCGGGTTACGCGATCGTGGCGAGCGGGATCCCGGTGTACTTTCTCTGGCGGCCGCAACGGTGACTCGCCTCCGGGTGCGGCACGTTTCGGACGGAGCGCTTCTCGTCGAATTCCCGGACGCCTCGGACGAAGATGCGAACCGGTCCGCCGTCGCGCTCGCGGGATGGCTTTCCTCCCGGCCCTCGCGGCCGGATGACGCGGTGCCGGGCGCGCGCACGCTGTTCTGCGCCTTCGACCCCGGCCGGATCTCTCCTGAAGATTTCGAGCGTGAAATCGAAGCGGCGTCCGTAGCGCCCGCAGAGGCCGCGTGGGCTTCGGCGGGGCGCGAGCACGTGATCGACGTCGCTTACGGCGGGCCGGACCTGGACGGCGTCGCGCGGCGCGCCGGGTTGACGGCCGAAGAGGTCTGCGCCCGACACGCCGGCTCGGACTACCGCGTCGCGTTCCTCGGGTTCGCTCCCGGCTTTGCGTACCTGACCGGCCTTCCCCTGCAGCTCGCGGCCCCCCGGCTGTCGACGCCCCGTCCGCGCGTTCCCGCGGGAAGCGTCGCCCTCGCGGGCCGGTACTCCGGGATCTACCCGGCGGAGAGCCCGGGCGGATGGAACCTGATCGGGCGTGCGAACCTGCGCCTGTTCGACCCCGACCGGGACCCCACCGCACTTCTCGCCCCGGGAGACCGCGTGCGTTTTCGCCGGAGGCGGGCGGACGAGATCGCTCCGCCGGGAGCCCCGGTGTCCGCAGTGTCCCGCGGGAAGGAGGGCGCCGGAGCTCCGCTCTTCCGGGTTCTCTCCCCGGGGCTCTGGTCAGCGGCGGTCGGGGCGCCGTTTCGCGGACGTGGCGCGTCGGGTCTGCCTCCCTCCGGAGCGGTGGACCCGGCGCTCCTGGCTTTCGGAAACGCGCTGCTGGGCAACCCTGCGGGCGCCGCGGCGGTCGAGCTCGCCGTGGCCGGACCCGAGCTGGAAGCTCTCGAGGACACGCGGGTGGCGATCGCGGGCGGCGGCAGCGACGCGGCGATCGACGGCCGGCCGTATCCCGCCGGCGTGTCCGTGGACTTGAGGAGGGGGCAACGCCTCGCCCTGGGAGCGGTGCGGCGCGGAGTCCGGGCCTACCTCTGCGTCGCGGGCGGTTTCGAGCCGCCGGCCGCGCTCGACATCCCGTCGAGGCTCTCGCCCGGGGACCTGCTGTTCGGGGCGCATCCGGCGATGTGCGTCGAGAGCGGCTCCGAACCGACCGTACCCGCACCCGATTTTCCTCAGGACCCGGTGGTACGCATCGTGCTGGGACCGCAGGAAGACTGGTTTGCCGACGAGGGGGTCGCCGCCTTGCTGAATTCCCCGTTTCGCGTTTCCTCGACCAGCGACCGCCGCGGCATTCGGCTCGAGGGGCCTCGACTGGCGTTTCGAGGAGAGTCGGAGATCCCGCCGGAAGGAACGGCGCTCGGCGCAATCCAGGTCCCGGGGGACGGGCAGCCGATCGTTCTGGGGCCAGACCGCCCCGTGACGGGCGGCTACCCGAAGATTGCGACGGTGGTCTCCGCGGACTTCCGCCTGGTCGCGCAGACGCGCCCGGGGACATCCCTGCGGTTTCGCGCCGTTTCCATGGCTGACGCCCTGGCGGCGAGGCGTAGGATGGCGCGGACGTGAGCATCGATCTGAACGCCGACGTCGGCGAAGGTCTGGACGACTCCGCCCTCCTGCCCTTCCTGACCTCCGCGAACGTCGCCTGCGGCCTCCACGCCGGAGACCCTTTCTCAATCGACGAGACGGTGGCCGCGGCGCTGTCCCACGGAGTCCGCGTCGGCGCGCATCCCGGCTATCCCGATCGCGCAAACTTCGGCCGGCTGCGCGTCGAGATGTCGGCGGACGCCATCGAAGCGCTCGTCCTCTACCAGATCTCGGCGCTCGACGGCTTCGTGCGCTCGCGCGGCGGGACGCTCACGCACGTCAAGCCGCACGGCGCGCTCTACCATGCGGCGGCGGAATTTCCGGACGTCGCGCGCGCGATCGCTGAAGGCGTGCGCCGGCTCCGGCCGAGCCTGCTGCTCTTCGGGCCGCCCGGCTCTCTGCTGATGGAAGCGGGACGCGAGGCCGGACTTCCCGTCGCCGCCGAGGCATTCGCGGACCGCCGGTATCTTCCGGACGGAACCCTCGTCCCCCGCACGGAGCGGGGCGCGCTCATTTCCTCGCCCGACGAGGCCGCCGAGCAGGCGCTCAGTCTGGCGCGGGACGGCCGAGTGACCACCAGCGAGGGAACGACGATTTCCGTCCGAGCCGACACACTCTGCATTCATGGCGACACGCCGGGCGCGCCCGAGTTTGCTCGCCGCATTCATGAGCGTTTCCGGGAAGAGGGGATCCGGATCGCACCGCTCGAAGTCACCCCTTCCCGGGACCGGCGCGCTCAGGCGGCGGCCCCTCTGCATTGAGGTCGAACATGTGGAACTCGAAACGTCTCCCCGAACAGGAAGAAGAGGCGGCGCCCGGAGTCTTCGCGCGCTTGAAGGACGCCTTTGCCGCAACGAAGGGACTCATCGCCACGCGCGTCGAGATTTTCCAGGAGGAAGTGTCGGAGAAGGGAAGTCTCGCCGGCCGCGGCGCCATGGCGCTTGGCATCGCGCTCGTCGTCGGCTGGCTCGCGATGCTCCTCTTCACGGCGCTCGTCGCGGTGCTGCTCGCGAAGCTGTTCGATAGCGTCTGGATCGGAATCCTGGTCGCATTCGTGATCTATGCCGCGGGCGCCGGCGCGGCCGCGTTTGTCGGCATCCAGGCGCTCCGGAAGCTCAGTCCCTTCAAGTTCCCCGCGACCTCGGAAGGTCTGAAAGAGGACTGGGCGGCGATTCGTGATTCGGTCCGTGCCCCGGTGAGCGTCGAGGAAGACGAAAACGATCTCGAGGCGCGGTTCCGCGCGGGCTCGGAATGAGCACGCCGCGGGAAGGCGCGAAGAAGGATCACCAGAAGGGTCGAACGGCGCGCCTGACCGAGCTCGCCGCCCGCGGAGCCATGGAACGCCAGCGCCTGGCCGGGGCGGTTCTCGATGTCGCCGGTGACGTGCGGAGGCACCGCGTCCGCTGGAAGGTCGCTGGCATGGCGGCGACCAGCGTCGCGACGGCGGGGACCCTCGCGTGGAAGCTCTTCGGCAAGTCCTCTCCCGCGGCGAAGATCGGGAAGGCGGCCTCGGCGACGTCGATCGTCCTCGGACTCGGGAAGGCGTTCCTGCGGATCCGCCGGTTTTTGTAACGTCGCCTTCGCTCACGCTCCCGCAGCGGGGAGGCTCCTCTTTCCCTCTGATCAGGAGACTCCCGCTGCGAGCGTACCCACCCTCGTAATTGAAGCGCAGCTCTGCCCCTCGCCCCTCGCCCGGGAAGCGTTCAGCCCGAACCAGTGGTGGACAGGTTGTTCGGGGACATGGTGAACACATGGACGGTGAAAGACGGAGCCAGGAGGGGTGGATTTGCGACCCGGGTGATAAACGTCCTGCAAAGGTGACCTCTCTCGGTGACATATCTCGTGGTCAGCTTGGACGAAGTGCTTTGTTTTCAGCACGTCTGGCATGGCAGCGACGTTGCGATATCCCCTGGTGTCCCGCGGATGATCCGCGGAGGAGGTCTTCGATGACAAAAGGATTTCGCATCGCGCTCGCGACCGCCGCAGTGGCGGCCGGGGTCGCTTTCGCGGGCGCGTCGCCCGCGCAGGCTCAGGTTCGGATCGGCGGCTCCTTCCCGCTTCCGCACGGGCGCATCTCGATTGGCATCGGAGCCCCCGAGTTCGCCATCGGGACTTACGTTCCGAACGGGTATGACGTCTACGAAGGGGACGATGGCGGCTACGGTTTCGAGTACGAGAATCGGTGGGTTCCTGTCCGGCAGTACAGCGACCGCTGGGTCATCTGCGAGCCTTCTCAGGCGTACGGGTACGGCGCTTACGGGTATGGCGGTGGATACAGCAGCTTCGGGTACTCCGGGGGATACAACCGGTACTACGGGCGGCCGAGCTACGGATATCGCCAGGACTTCGGCTATCGCCACGGTTACCGCCAGGACTTTCGCGATCGCGACCATGGTCGGTTTGAGCGACGGGAGTGGGACGGCCGGCGCGGCAGCCGGGACCGTGACGACCGTCGCTCGGATCGTGATGGGCGCCGGGACGGAAACCGCCACGGACACTGACCTCGACAACAATCTCCTCGTTGACCGCCCCGCAAGGGGCGGTTTTTTTTGGGTTTCATCCGGGCAAGAGCGTCCCCATTTTGTTGTTTCTGCTCTCCGGTGGAGACGCGGGCGCCGCGTCCCAAATCGGTAACTCGTTTGATTCGAATGGGGAAGCATCTGGCATTTCCATTGCCTCTACAAAGGAGTGACCCGCGGACGGTCCGCGGAGGAGGTCAAAATGAAAAATGGTTTTCGCATCGCTCTCGGGACGGCGGCCCTGGCCGCCGGGCTGGCTGTTGCCGCCCCGACCCCGGCCGGCGCGCAGGTCGCCTTCCGCGGATCGTTCCCGGCGCCTCACGGACGAGTCTCGGTCCGCTTTGGCGATCCCTTCTTTCGCGTTGGCACCTACGTGCCATCGCAATACCGGGTGATCCGCCATGCCCGCTACGGGCGCGGGTTTTACTACCGATCCCGCTGGATCCCGGTTCGGTCCTACGGACGCCGCTGGGTCGTCTGCGACGCGCCCGCGGATTACGCGTCGGACTACTCGTACTCGGATGGCTTCTACGGCGACCCGTCCTACGACCGCGACGTGTATTACGAACCCTACGTCTCCACCTACCGCCCCTACGTCTACTCGCGGCCGTACGCCTATTACGGGCATAGCTGGGGTCACGGCTGGGGTCGTCACGGCGGCTGGCGCCACTGACATTCGCGTTTCCCGATCTCCTCTTTTAACCGCCCCGACAAGGGGCGGTCTTTTTTTGAGAACGATCATCGGCACGGGGACGGTCTGCCCTCACCGGGGTGGTGAATAAGCTCGCAGGTTCCGTAGTGAGCGGAGGCGACCGTTACGGCGCCTCGGGCAGCAGCTGCGACATCCGCAGGGCGATGGCCGCATAGCCCTTTCGATTCGGGTGGAAGCGGTCCGCCGCGAGCCGATCCGGTCTGCCCTCGAAGAGGTCGAATGTGGGGACCAGGAGGATCGCCGGGAAGGAAAGCGCCGTCTCTTCGATCACGGTGTTCCAGCCCAGAATGACGGAGGCCCCCAGGCGGCCGGCCGGACCGGCGTCCCCGAACGGGTCGTACAGCCCCAGAAGGAAGATCGGGACGGAGGGGCTGGCCCGGCGCAGGTCCGTCAAGATCGCGCGCAGGTTTTCGGCGTAGCGGCGGCGCGCCGTGGACACGTCCTCGATCGCGCCGGCCGCAGCGTCAGGTCCGCGCGGGACCGCGTGCGAGAGGTCGTTGCCGCCGATGGAGATCAGGATCAGATCCGCGGAGGCCGCGAGGGAGCGTACGTTCGCGCTGGCGACCAGGTCGCGGAGCTCGGCGGACTCTGCCCCGTTGACGGAGAGGTTAGCGATCTCGCCGGGCGCGCGTTTCTTCATCGTGTCGAGGACGTCGGAGCCGAAGCCCCGGCCCGACTCGTCGCCTGTCCCGCGCGCGAGCGAGTCCCCGAGGACGAGCAGCAACCTCCTGGTCGAGGTGCGCACCGCGGCGTGGGCGGCCTGGGGCGGCGGGGGGGGCGTGCCGATTGGCGCCCCCAGAGCTCCGCGCAGCGCGAGCCAGAAGCCGCCCGCGAAGAGAATCGTGGCGCCCGCGGCGATCACGCCGGGAAGGCGCCACAGCCAGAAGCGAGAAGTTCCAATCACGATCGAGAGAGTAACGGAGTGGCGAAGCTTGTCCACCTCGAGTTCCGTGGCGCGCTCCGCGGGACGACCGCTGGACAGCCGGTCGGTCCGCGGGCGGCCCTGTGAGAAAGTCTCGATCGTGCGGGAAGTGGTCTTGTCGGCGGAAAACCTGACGAAGAGTTTCGGCAAACGCGTGGCGGTGGCCGGCGTTTCCTTCGAAGTTCTCGCCGGAGAAGTGTTCGGTTTTCTCGGGCCGAACGGCGCGGGCAAGACGACCACGATTCGCATGCTCGTGGGTCTCGCGCGGCCGGACGCCGGCTCGATCCGGATCCGGGGACTCGACCTCGCGCACGATTTCCAGAAGGCGATGTCGCACGTCGGGTGCATCGTCGAGTCGCCGGATCTCTACAAGTACTTGACCGGGCGCGAAAACCTTCTGCACTTCGCCCGCATGCTCCCCGAGGAAGCGTCGGGGCGGATTCCGGAGATCGCACGGCTCGTCTCGCTCGACGAGCGGCTGGACGACCGGGTCTCGACCTACTCGCTCGGGATGCGTCAGCGTCTGGGCATCGCCCAGGCGCTTCTCGGAAACCCGGACCTCCTGATCCTGGACGAGCCCGCCAACGGGCTCGATCCCGCCGGGATCCGGGAGATTCGCCGCCTCGTTCGATCGCTCGCGGAAGAGCGGGGAATCGGCGTTTTCGTGTCGTCGCACCTCCTCGCCGAGGTCGAGCTGATGTGCGACCGCGTTGCGATCATCCACCGCGGGCGGACGCTCGCGACCGGCCCCGTCCGCGAGTTGCTCGACCGTCCGCGCGGCCCGCATCGGTTTACCGTGCGCCCCGTCGATCGGGCTCTCTCGGTTCTGGGTCCGTTCGCGGAAAGCGGCGCGGCGGAAGTGGAAGGCGAGGAGGCGGTTGCCGTGAACCTCTCCCGGGAAAAGGTTCCGGAAGCGGTGCGCGCGCTCGACGCCGCGGGCGTCGAAGTGTTCGGAATCGAGCGCCCCGCGTCTTCGCTCGAGGAGGTTTTTCTGGAAGTGACCGGAGGAGAAACGGTATGACGTCCCGCCTCCCGCGGAATTTCTGCGATGGGTCTGCGATGAGCCTGCGATGAGAGTGTTGCCGCTCGTCGAAAACGAAATGCTGAAACTCTGGAAACGGCGGCGCTTCCGGCTGGTTCTCCTCATCTTAGTCGGCTTGATCGGAACGATCGTCTTCGCGCAGGTGCAGACGCGCGAGAAGTTCGGCTCGAAAAAGGACTGGCGCATCGACACTCAGGAGCGCGTGGCCCGAATGCGCAACTGGGTCCGCCAGGGAAGGATGCCCGACTCGCAGAAGAACTGGACGAGGTTCGAGATCGACAGGCTCCAGTACCACCTCGACCGCAACATCGACCCGGAGGCGGTGTCGGGCCCTCTCTTTACGCGCGGCTTCGCGAACGCGTCGAGTTATCTGCTGCTGCATCTCCTCGCGATCGTCTTCGCGGCCGACGTCGTTTCCTCGGAGTTCTCGCAGGGCACGATCAAGCTGCTCCTGACCCGCCCGATCTCGAGGAGCCGGGTGCTGGGCTCGAAGCTCGTCGCGCTCCTCCTCGCCATCGGGCTGACCGTCTTAGTCGGCGGGTGTGTCGCGTACCTCTTCGGCGGGATGGCCTACGGGTTCCGGGGGTGGGGGGCGCCCGTCCTGACGGGTTTCCGGCAGATCGCGGGCACGTTCGACACGTCGTCGGTTCGCGCGGTGCCGCTGTGGGAGGACGTCATCGCGGTCTTCGGCCTCGCGTGGTTCGCCGCGGCCTCGGTCGCAGCGATCGGGTTTCTCGCCTCGGTGCTTCTCCGGTCGACCGCCGCGTCCATGGGCACCATGTTCGCGGCGCTCATCCTCGGCACGATCCTCCCGCGCCTCGCCCCGACCTGGGCGTTCCAGAAATATCTCTTTCCGACGAACCTTCCGCTGCCCGACTACTACTCGGGATCTCCGCCGCCGATCGCC
>JBBROA010000005.1:0-63290 GCA_038229875.1 Thermoanaerobaculia bacterium
GAAGGCACGTCCCGCAGCGAGCGGAGGCGACGGTTGGCGACGTTACTTTCCCACAGCCCCGCCGTACACGGGCAGCGAGCCCGGCAACGACGGGGGGGCGGGTGGGCGGCCGAGCGGGCTCGGGACGGTCTGTCCGGGCAGCGTCGGCAGGGGCACGCTTCTTCCGCGCGCGTAGACCTCGTGCCGGCCATTCTTCTTGTACCAGTCAGCCAGCGAAGCGGTCTGGAACATCTCTTCGATGATCTTCCGCCAGCCCACACCCGTGTTGTACGCGCAGAAGGAGATCTCCCCCATCTGCGTCGCGTACGGGATGATGCACATCTCGGTGCGGCGGAAGTCGTAGTTGAAGAGATCCTGGAACCACATGCCGCCGATGAAGAACACGCGCCAGTCGTAACGCTTCTTCTTCGAGAACCCGAGCTTGCCGCCGGTGTGGCCGTCCATGATCTGGACGACTTTCCACGGAGAGAGGCTTTTCGGGATCCCGGCGGGCTTCAAATTCCGAAGAATCGAAAGCGCCGTCTGGAACGCGGTCCACTTCTTCTGGCGCGCGGAGTCCGTGATGCCTTTGATGTCGGTCAGCATCTGGTCGACGTTCAGCATCGCCGGCACGGGAACCGATTCTTTGGTCTTCGAGTCGACGAGAAGCATCGTCCCGATCCCGCAGTTGGGATGGCATCCGCACTTTAAGGACCCCCACTCGGACTCGAGCCCTCCGAGGAGGTCCTTGAGGTCCGAGAACGGGCCGGAGGCGGACAGCGGGTACCAGTCGCGCATCGGCTCGCCGATTCCTGCCTGGGTCTTCGCGTCGTGCGCGAGGTGCGAGAGGGTGTAGCGCTGCTTCGCGCGGGTTTCGTCGTCGATTTCCTCGTCGCGCCCGGTGAAGGAGACTGGCTGGAACGAGACGGTGTTGATCTTGTCGATGTTCTGGATCGCGAACTTCAGGATCTCGCCGACCTGGTGGTCGTTGACGGTGTTCACGATCGTGGTCACGAGCGTGATGTCGACGCCCGCCTTGTGGAGGTTCTCGATCGCGCGCTGCTTCACGTCGAACAGGTTCCCGACCTTGCGGTGCTCGTTCGCCGCGTTGTCGACGCCGTCGAACTGGAGATAGACGAACCGCAGCCCCGCCTCGGCGGCCTCGCGGGCGAACTCTTCCTCCTGGGCGAACCGGATTCCGTTTGTCGCCGCCTGCACGGAGAAATACCCGACCTGGCGCGCGTACCGAACCGCCTGCAGGAAATAGGGCGAGATCGTCGGCTCGCCTCCGGAGAACTGGACGGAGAGCTGCCGGCGCGGCTTGATCGACACCGCGTCGTCGAGCATCTTCTGGATGTCTTCCCACTCGAGCTCGTGGACGTAACCGACCTGATTCGCGTCCATGAAACAGGGGTTGCACATCATGTTGCAGCGGTTGGTGAGGTCGATCGTCAGGACAGCGCCGCGGCCGTACTTGATCGACGAGGTGCCGTGCTCGTGGAGCCCGTCCTTCGGGATCACGAAGTCGCGCCCCGGATAGAGGGACTCGAGCCGTTTGAAGAACGCGGGATCGGTGGACATGACGTCTTCGAAGTGGCCGTGCTCGGGGCAATCCTTCTTCATGAGGATCTTGCCGTCTTCCTCGACGATCTGCGCCTTGATCTCCCCGGGGTTCCCGTCGACGAGGACCTTCCAGTCGGCCTCGCCGGACAGAATCTTCGTTCGCACTTCCGTCACGCACTTCGGACATAGGGAGTCCGTCTCGCGGGGAAACCCGAACGTCGGAAAGCTCCGTTCCTTCTGCTTCAAAAGGGGCGCAGGCGCCCATTTGGGTTGAAAGGAGTTCTGCTCGAAACGTCGATCGACGGCGCGCGTGGCGCGCCAGAATGCGTCCGCAGTGAGCCGGAGTCCTGAATAGATAGCGTTCCGCATCATTCGGATGCCCGGAAAGTGCCCGGGACGATCTCCTTCATTGTCGGCGGGGGAATCCCGACCGGTTTCGTTCTGCCATTCTATCCGAAAACTTCCAGATTCTCCGGCCGCCCGGCCATGTTCGACGCTCCCTCGAAACGCTCGGGCGAAAACGGGACCAGCTCTCGCGGCGAGACACCGAGGATCGCCTCGGCGACTCGCCGGGCCGTCACGGGAGCGAGAAGGATGCCATTGCGGAAATGGCCGGTGGCGAAAAAGAGGCCCGGTCTCCCCGACGCGCCGAGGATCGGCTGCGCGTCCTGACTGGCGGGCCTCAAGCCCGACCAGGCGTCTACGAACTCCGCTTGACGGAGCGAAGGGACCAGCCGGAAAGCCGCCTCGCACAGCGCGGCGACGGCCTCCGCGGTGACCTGTTTATGAAACCCGACGTCCTCTTCCGTGGACCCGAGGAGAAGCGACCCGTCGGCGCGGGGCACGATGTAGACGTCTGCGGACTGGACGACGCACGGCAGGGACGGCGGCCTTGCGGCCAGACGGACGATCTGTCCGCGCAGCGGCCGGACCGGTACGGGCGCCCTCTCCGGGTCGAAAGCGGCCCAGGCGCCCGCCGCATCGACGACCGCGTCCGCTTCGAACGAGCCCTGGTCGGTTTCGACCCCGGAACAGCGGCCACGCCGGATTAGAAAACGGGAGGCCGTCGCGCCGAGCACGAACCGCACGCCCCGACGTTCCGCCGAGATCCACAGCGCCCGCGTCAGGCGGCGCGGGTCCACGGATCCGTCGCGCGGGAAGAAGACGCCGCGTTCGGCGCGCGCGGAGGCGAGCCCTCCGGTGATCTGCCGGATGCGGCGCCCGTCCACCTCTTCGACCGGAAATCCAAGCTCCCGCTGAAAGAGGAAGGAGGCGAAGTCCGCCCTGCCGTCGAGATCGCAGCGGAGGACTCCCCTGTCACGCCATTCGACAGAAAGCCCGGTTTCCCGCTCGAGCTCGGCACACCATTCGGGGTAGAGGCCACGGCTCTCGGCCGCGAGGTCGAAGAACGGTCCCGGCGGCACGCCTTCCGCCTGCGGCGCGATCAATCCCGCCGCGGCGCCGGAGGCCTCCGCTCCAGGCGCGGCGCGCTCCAGAACCGTGACGCTCGCGCCGCGACGGGCGAGCTCGCGGCCGAGAGAGCATCCGATCACGCCGCCGCCGACGATCAGGACGCTCCGCGGGGAGCTCACCGCCGCCGGCGGCGCCGCCCGAATGCGTCGCCCGCGATCCTTCCCGCGGCCCAAGCCGCGAGCGCGCCGGAAGCCGCGCCGGCAATGGCGCCCGCGTAAGGAAGGAGACCGGGCGCGCGGCGGCGGAACGAGGCGCGCGCGCCCTTCAGAAACCCGCTGCGAAACACGAGCGCCGCACTGCCCAGAGCCAGCGCTCCCACGGCCGCGGCCGCCCTTTCGACCGCCGTCGTCTCGCGCTCGTGCGCCCGCGCGATGGCGAGGGCGAGCCGATTCAGTGTGACGACCTGAAAGGACAGGTCCGCGGCCAGCGGAATTGCGGCGAGAAATCCGGCGGGAACGGATGCGACCGCGCCCACGGCCGCGCACCGCAGGGCGGCGCCGGCCACCAGCCGGTCGGCGACCTCTTCCGGGTCGGCATCGGGATGCCGTTCGACGATCCTGCGGATGTCGGCGTCGAGTCGTTCCTGGTCGGGTCCGAGGAGCACCGCGCGTGCGAGGTCGGCGTACATGGAGGGAATCTTAACGGAGGAAAAGACGAAGCGGTGAAGGCGAAGGGCGGACAGCTCAAGGCGGGAAGGGAGTCCCAGGGAGCCTGGGGCGTCCCCCAACCCTTCGCCCTTCGCCGTTTGCCCTGCTGCTTTCGCCCGTCTCTCTCATGCGCAACCGCGTGTTATGTTTTGAAACGAGTTCTCGAAAGGAGCCTGAAACGATGAGAAAGCTCGGATTTGCCCTGATGCTGCTGTGCGCGCTACCGCTCGCGCTCGCGGCGGCGCCGGCGGCGAGAAAGGGAAAGGCAAAGAAAACCGTGTCTTCCGCACCCCGCGACTACTCGAACACGCTGGCCACTCTGCAGACCGAGGCCGGCGACATCACGATCAAGTTCTTTCACGACAAGGCCCCGAAGCACGTCGAAAACTTCATCGACCTGGCGTCGAAGGGCTTTTACGACAACACCTTCTTTCACCGCGTCATCCCCGGGTTCATGATCCAGGGAGGCGACCCCAACACGAAGGGCGCGGAGGACGCCGCGCACCGGTACGGAACCGGCGGAAACGTCGTCGGCGGCAAGGAAGCGCAGCTGAAGGCCGAGTTCAACGACACCTCCCACAAGCGCGGAATCGTTTCGATGGCGCGCTCGCAGAATCCGAATTCCGCGTCCTCGCAGTTCTTCGTCGTGGTGAAGGACTCGACATTCCTCGACAATCAGTACACGGCCTTCGGCGAAGTGGTCGCGGGGATGGACGTCGTCGACAAGATCGTCGCCGCTCCCAAGAACGCGAACGACCTGCCGAACCAGCCGACACGCGTCAAGAAAATCATGCTGACCCAGGCCAAGGGTTGAGGGCTGAGGGCCGAGGGGTTGCGAGGTTGAGGCGCTGATCCTTTCAAAAAGCGGGAGGAGGTTCGAGCGGGGGACGCCGGAAGCCCGGCTCCCCCGGACGGGCCGGTTGCAATTTCCGGTCTTTCCCATTCCCCGGTGACCCTCCCGACCGTCCTCCCTCCCGAGTTCTCACTCCTCGCCGCGCTCGCGGAGCGCACGCATTACGAGCCGGTCTCGTGCGAGGTGCTTCCGGGCGACGTCGGCCGGAGGCGCTACGTCCGGCTCCTGCTCGCGGACAACCGCTCCGTGCTCGGCGTCGTGTATCCGCAGGAGGAGGCAGACTCGCGACGCCGCTGGTCCGCCGCGCGCGCTGCGCTCCGCGACAGGATCCGCGTGCCTCTGTTGATCGCGGACGACCAGGCGGGCAACCAGATCGTCGAAGACTTCGGCCGCATGGACCTCGCTACGAAATTCCTCCAGAGTCCCGAAGAACGGAAGGTCTGGTTGCAGCTCGCCGTCGCGGCGGGCTCGATCTTCGCCGAGACGGAGGATCCGGGCATCAATTCCCCGTTTGACGCCGCGCTCTTCCGGCGAGAGCTGAATCTGGCCCGCGAAGCCGTTTTCGACCTTTACCTGCAGCAGCCCCTCACTGCGTCCGAGCGCGAGGTCCACGACCGCTGGGCGGAATCGCTCGCGCAGGAGATCGCCTCTCATCCTCGGGCGCTCTGCCACCGCGACTTCCACGGCAACAACCTCTTTCCCCTGGACGGGGCAGTGGCGGCGATCGACTTCCAGGACCTGCGGTCGGGCCCCGACTCCTACGACCTGGCATCTCTTCTCTGGGAGAGGACAACGCTCGACTGGATGACGGCGGAAACGGCGGAAGAGGCGATCGACGGGTTCATCCGCGCCAGAGGCATCCAGAGGGGGCCGTTTCGGCGCCGATTCGATCGGGTCCTCCTCCAGCGGGCCTGGAAAGTCTGCGGGACCTTCGCGCGGGCGGTCGCGCAGGGCCGGGGCGAGGCGTACAAGCGGTACCTGCCGGGCGAAATCGCCCTCGTGGGGCGGCTCTTGAGCGACACCGTCGAAGATGCCACCTTCGCCCGCCTCTTTCAGGCCCGGCTGGCGCCTCTGTTAAGCTGACGATCCATCCTGCGAAGGAGAACCATCGATGTTTGGCTCACTCGGCGTTCCCGAACTTCTGATCATCCTGCTGATCGTGATCATCATCTTCGGCGCGAACAAGCTGCCGCAGCTCGGCAAGGGAATCGGGCAGGGCATGCGCAACTTCAAGGACTCGATCAAGGACGCCGGTGTGGACGAGACGAAGCCGACGCCGCCGAAAGCGTAGAGAACCCTCCCTCTCCCTGCGGAGAGGGCTGGGTGAGAGGCGCTCCCGCCGACCGACTAGCGATTGAGCCGATAACCGCCGGGCCCGTCGCCGCTGCCGCACTCCGCGATTCCGCATCGCTCCTCCACCACGCGAGGAGCGAGCATCGAACGAAGGGCTATTTCTTCTTCTGAATATCCGGCGAGACGCGGTGCTGCTGTTTGTCGCGCGGCAGTCGGATGTTTAGGATCCCGACCTTGTTGCGGAGAGTGTTGCGGTGGATGCCGAGTGAGGAAGCGGCCCGGCCGAGGTTCCCGGAGGACCGTCGCACCGCGCCGACGATGTACTTTTTCTCGAACTCCTTCTTCGCGAGATCGAGGGAGATCCCATGCGCGAGAAGCTCGTCGATGATCTGCTGGAGTTGCCCATCCAGGTTCACGTCCGCCTCCGATTAATTTTCACGCCGGGAGAGAAGGCGCGCATCTTAGCAAAGTCAGAACGCGCGACGATAGGTCGCATCCGTCATATCGCACAGGAATTTTTCGTGCCATCCGTTCGTCCGATTCCGCGAATCTGCACATGCGAAACGCGAGCCGAACGCGAGTGACCTGGACGAAAAATTTCGGGATGCGACCTCATCGCCTCACTGGGAAAGACTCGATCGGAAACCAAATAAATTTGAGAAGGCCCGCCAAAGGAATCAGCCGCCCCTCGCCGAAGAAAATCACGAGGTCGCTCGCCCAGGACATCGCGGGTCACAGCTCGAGCGTTCAGGAAATCGTCACCGACAAGTCGTCCCTTGCGCCTGATCTCTTCGCACCCCACTCTCGTCGCAAAGGCCTCTTGAACCTCAGCAGGCACGGAGCACTCGTCCTGCGGCCTCACGACCCCGACCCCTAGAGGAGAGTCGGTATCGCTCAAGGCTTGTCAGGCTGGATGTCCCGCCCCTCACACCGGCCCTCTCCCCGGCGCGCGGGGAGATGGAGCAGAGCTGCGCTTCGGGCGAGATGGTGGTTAAGTTCGTCACGAGAGGAGTCTCCTGACCGAAGGGAAGGAGGAGCCTCTCGTGACGGGAGCCGCAGCGAACGAAGGGACGAGGCGGGCGGTGGAGGCCGCATCCGGCCGACCCGCCCGCCGGTGCCGTACGCGGCGCGAACGGCACGTCCCGCAGTGAGGGGAGGCGACGTTAGGCGACGGCCTTACTTCAGTTCGACTTCGTCGCCGACCTGGAGCATCCGGCTCGAATCCGTCAGGCGGACCACGGACCAGCGATCGCCTACGTTCAGCACGGCGCCTTCGCCGAGATATGTCCGGGGAATGGACACTCCAGCCGGCGGGGGGAGCGTGACCCAGTAGGTCCCCATCGCTTTGATCCCGTACTCCCGCCCGGAGGAATACCGGTACAGGGTCAGGAAGTCGCCGGGTTGCACGCCGTCGGCGGCGCCGAGGTCCACGATCACCATCTGGTCCGCGCCGAGGGCCACGACGCCGTCGCGGCTGAACACGATCCGCCCACGGGCTTTCCCGGACGGAAGATCGCCCGATTTCGCCATGGGCGACCTGCGGGCGAGAGGAATCGGGATCGGCTCGAACTTTTTCAAGGACGCGAACATCGGGATGTCGGTGCAGGCGCTCGTGACGTGGACGATCGCCGTCCTCGGCTCGACGCTCGACACCACAGCGCGCCCGCGATACTGGTAGAACTGCCCCATCGAGCGTTCCGTGACGGGATGGATGACGTCCTGCTCCGGCGTCACGATCCAGTACTGGTCGCCGATCCTCAGGCCCGCGTCGTATCCGCCGTCGACGTAGAGGATGTCGTCGGTGATGTAGTCGGTCTGCTCGAAGAGATTCTCCGCGCCGTGGATGTGCAGCGGGAAGTGCTCGCGCGGTGCGCCGATGTAGCCGAAGCAGTAGACGTCGCTCTCGAAG
The DNA here is from genome assembly GCA_038229875.1 of Thermoanaerobaculia bacterium. Classification (GTDB taxonomy): domain Bacteria; phylum Acidobacteriota; class Thermoanaerobaculia; order UBA5066; family Gp7-AA6; genus JALYUA01. The sequence continues at coordinate 7,718 of JBBROA010000005.1, forward strand.
CCGATCGGCTGCGGAGCGGACTCCGTCGTGACGGGAACGTGCCGCGGGCGCTCAACCCTCGTGACGACCGGTGTCGCACTCTGCGTCTCGGGCCCGAGCTTCGCGCCGCCGAGCGGCGCGGGTCTGGCGGTCTGCGCAATTCCCGGCGCCGACCAGATCATGGCGAGAGACAGCAGGACGTAAGAACGCGCGGGGAGGCGCATGGCGGCTCCTAAAAAATTACGGTCAAACAGGGATTGTACCGTAAATTACTCGCTCTTCCTCCCGCTGTCAACGGAAGCCGTGGCCGGAGGGGGCTGCCTGGGCCCTTTCCCTCTGGCTTTCTTGACGAATTCGCTCGCCGGAAACTCCTCGAGGAGCCGGGCGTAGTACCGCGAGGCCTCCTCCTGACGGCCCAGGCGGCGCAGAACCTCCCCCTCGTAAAAGAAGAGCTTGTCGCGCCGTCCGTATTCCGGGAACCGCTCCTCGAGCGAGGCGAAGCGGGCCAGCGCGGCCCCCGGGGCTCCCTTGCGCATATAAAAATAGCCGACCGCAAACTCGTGCTCGGCGAGCAGGTCGACCAGGGCGTGGATGCGGGCATTCGCCGCCGCCGAGTGTCCCGTGTTGGGAAACTCCCGCAGGAGCGCCCGGTACTGGTCGATCGCCTCGCGGGTCGAGGTCTGGTCCCGATCCGGCTTCTCGTGCTCGCGGTCGTAGCAGACCGCGAACTGGTAGCGCGCGTAGTCGCGCTCGCTCGCCCCGGGATAGCGGTTTAAGAAGTCCCGGTAACGGAATCGCGCCTCGGTGTAGCCGGTGGTGCCTCCCTGCCGGAAGAAGGAGTCGGCGACCATGAGGAGGGCCTGCCGGCCGAGAGGGTCGTTCGGGTAGGTCTCGAAGACGAAGCTCAGGTACTTGCGCCCGGCGTCGAATTTCTTCTTCTCGATCAGCGCCTTGCCCTTCTCGAAGAGCCCCTCCTTCGGGGTCGAGAGCAGCTCGGTCGTGATCTTGTCGGGTTTCTTGTTGCCGCTCGAAGCGCAGCCCGCGGCGATCAGCACCGCCGCCAGGATCGCCGCGAGTCTTCCTCGGATGTTCAAACTCTCACTCCTCCCCGGGCAGCCGCCCGGAGTCTCTCGATGGCGGCTCTCGGGTCTTCCTGACCGTAAACCGATGTGCCTGCAACCAGAATTTCCGCCCCGGCCGACGCGAGGTCCGCGGCATTCGTCGAGTCGACTCCCCCATCCACCTCGATCTCGGCCCCGCTGCGGAACTCCAGGACCGCCTCGCGGAGGCTCCGCACCTTCGCGACGGAGTGCGGCAGGAACGCCTGCCCTCCGCGGCCGGGGTTCACGGACATGACCACGGCGTAGTCCAGGTCTCCCCACGAGTCCGAAAGCGAAGCGACCGGAGTCGCGGGATTCATCACCGCGCCGGCGCGGGCGCCTCCCCGCCGGATCACGTCCAGGCACCTCTGGAGATGCCGGGTCGCCTCGACGTGGACGGAAATCCAGTCGGCGCCGGCGTCCAGATACCGGTCGAGCGTCTGCTCCGGGTTCTCGATCATCAGGTGCACGTCGAGAGGCAGCCGCGTAGCCCGCTTCAGAGCCTTCACGACGGGAGGCCCGAGCGTCAGGTTCGGGACGAAGTGGCCGTCCATGACGTCGACATGGATGAGGTCGGCTCCCCCCTCCTCGGCGATCGCGAGAGCGTCCGCCAGGCGCGCGAAGTCGGCAGACAGGAGAGACGGCGCGATCCGGACCTTCATCGGGCCGCCGGGGGGAATGAGGTGTCAGACGCGCGGGACACCGTCACCGAAACGACTTCCTTCGAGGACAGCGCAGATCCCGCCGTCGGAAACTGCTTCAGGATCGTGTTGGGTGGCACCCCTTCGTACGACTCGAAGCGCGCGCTTCCCACCCGGAAACCGTAGGCCTCGAGCCGCGAGCGCATCAACTCCGCGTCCTTTCCGACGAGATCCGGCATCACGTAGCGGGTCTCCGGGAGGCCGCGATTGGTGAGAACCGCGATCGGCGCGTTCTTTCCGACGGGAAATTCCGGCTCCGGGTCCTGGGCGACTATGCCGATCCGGGCGGTCGGATCGCGGTACCAGGAGAGCGCGCCGAGCTGAAGCGTCTCCTGCGCCAGCCGCAGCGCGGCCGCCCGTGGAGGCAGTCCGGAGAGGTCCGGCACGCGCAGCTCCCGGGGCCCGAGGGACAGGACCACGCGGACGAGCTGCGAGGGCTTCGCGAGCGAGCCGCTCTCGGGAGACTGGGTCAGAACCAGGTTGCGAGGGATTTTGTCGTCGTTCCGGGCCCGTCCGGCCTGCTCGTCGACCTGCAGGCCAGCGTCGTGCGAGATCCGGATCGCCTCGGGGAGGGACTTTCCCACGAGATCCGGGACGGTCACCGAACGGCCCACGATCGAGCTCTCGAAGGCGAGCCAGGCGCCGCCTAAGAAGATGACGACGAGCAGAAACAGGTAGACAACCCGAAAAAGGACCCGGCGCATCGAGAAAACGTAGCACAGGGGGGGTAGCTCTCAGCGGACCGCTGGCACGTTTGACCTACGGCTCATGATTTGCAACCCTAGGCCTTCAATGGACTATCCGACGCCAACGCCGAAGCCGAAGCCGGACGACGACGAGATTCCCGCCTGGTTCTCGGACGCCCGGTTCAAGAAGGCGGATCTTCACTGCCACTCGGTCTACTCGACCTTCAAGTACTTCCGAATCGCGAATACCCGCGATTCCTACAACCGGCCGGAAGAGGTTTACCGGGTGGCCAAGGAGAGGGGCATGGATTTCGTCACGCTGACGGACCATGACTCGATCGACGGCTGCCTCTACCTCTTGAATCAAAACCCGGACCTCGACGATTTCTTCATCTCGGAAGAGGTCGAGACGTGGTTTCCCGACACCCGCCAGCGCATCCACGTCAACGTCTTCGACATCGACGAGCGCCAGCACCGGGAAATCCAGCGGCTGCGGGAGAACATCTACGACCTGCATGCCTGGTTGAAGCAGGAAGGGATCCTCGCCTCCGCGAACCACATGTTCCAGAACTACAGGATGCGGAATTCGCCGCGGCAGTACTTCGAAGAGATGCTCCGGATGTTCGACGTCTTCGAGGTGAAGAACGGCGCGATGGCCTCGCAGCACAACCGGCTGATCGAGGACCTCATGGCGGTCGTCCGCGAGAAACGAGGCGCGGTGTCGCTCGTCGCGGGCTCGGACGCCCATACTCTCGCTCCGCTCGCCAAGGTGTACACCGTGGCCGAGGCGGAGACCCCTCGCGAGTTCCTGGCGCGCATCCGCTCGGGCGAGTGCTTCGTCTGGGGAAGCGAGATGGGTTTCCGGGTCCTGCTGTCGGACGTGTACCAGATGGTGTTCCGGTACTACGGCAGCGTGCTCGACTGGCGCAATCCCGAATTCACCCGGGGCGAGAAGGCCCGGCACCTGGCGCTCGCCGCGATGGGCGCGCCGTTCTCCGCCGCTGGAGTTCCGTTCGCGCTGACCTCGCTCAACTACCTGAAGCAGATCTTCGTCTCGCGCCGGATCGGGCAGGAGCTCCTCGAGAAGATCGCGGACCCCGAGAAGCCTTCCTGATTCGGAGAGCGGACGCTCCGCCGGCCGAAGCTCTGGGGAGTCCCGCGCTCCGCGGGGCCGGGCGAAAAGGAGAAACCTCCGCCGCGGGCGCGGACCTCCTGATCGGCGCTCACCATTCGATCGCGGGAGGAACGCCGCGCGCCGTCGAGCGCGGAATCTCCACCGGCTGCCGCGTCCTGCAGATTTTCGTCAAGAACAACAGCCGCTGGGTGGGCAAGGAAATCACGGACAGAGAAGCTCGGCAGTTTCGGCGGACATCCCGGGCCGCGTCGTTCTCCCACGTCGTCGCGCACGCCTCCTATCTGATCAACCTCGGCTCCCCGGCCGCCGCGCTTCGCGCCCGGTCAGCGGCGGCGCTCGCGGACGAGATCGCTCGCTGCGGCCGCCTCGGCATTCCGGCCCTGGTGCTCCACCCGGGTTCCCACGGCGGAGAGGGCGAAGCCGTCGGTATCCAGAGGATTGCCGACGGTCTCGACGAGGCGCTCGACCGCACGGCGGGCGTGCGCGTGCGCGTGCTCCTCGAGACCGCCGCGGGGCAGGGCAACTCCGTGGGCCACCGGTTCGAGCATCTGAGGGACATCCTCGGAGCCGTCCGGCGCCCCCGCCGCGTCGCGGTCTGCTTCGACACGTGCCACGTCCACGCCGCCGGCTACGACGTCGTGTCGCGCCGCGGCTGGGACGAGACGGTCTCTTCTCTCGCGGCCACGGTAGGGCTCGATCGCCTCCACGCGATCCACGTGAACGACTCGAAGCGCCCGCGCGGCTCCCGCGTCGACCGGCACGAGCACATCGGACGCGGCACGATCGGAGAGGCGGGGTTTCGCAATCTGCTCTCCGACACGCGGCTCTCGGCGATCCCGAAGTTTCTCGAGACGCCGAAGGATGAGGCCCTCGACTTCGATCGGAGCAACCTCGAGACGCTCCGCCGCCTGGCGGCGTCCGGGCCGCCCGGCGACTGAGGGGGTACGCCGCGCGAAAGCGCCCGAAGTATCCTTCCCGTCGCATGCACGACGGCCACGAACCGCCCACCAACTCGACGACGGCGGTTGCTGAACAGTTCTGGGATCATCACCACGGGAACACAGAGAGCCCCCGGTTCTGGATGGCGCAAGCACTCTGCCGCTCGGCGATCAATCGCAGAGTCACCGGAAATCCGAACGAGTGGCCCCTGGAATGGTTCGCGCGCCTCTACGGACCGCTGTCGAAGGGCCTTTCGCTGGGATGCGGGGTCGGGAACCTCGAGCGCTCCATGCTGGACATCGGAATGTGCGAGGAAATCACGGGCATCGACTTTTATTCGAAGTCTATCGAGATCGCGCGGGAACGCGCTCAAGAAGCGGGATATGGCGATCGGCTGAACTATCGCGTCGGAGATCTTAATCACCTGCGGATTCCGTCAGCGACATACGACGTGGTGTTCATCCACCAGGCGTTGCACCACGTCGTGGCCATCGAACGACTCCTCGCGCGCGTCGCTCGGTCGCTCAAGCCCGAGGGACTCGTATTCGTAGATGAGTGGACGGGCCCTTCCATGACGGGGTGGACTCCGGAGATGGTCGCAGTTCAGTCCGCGCTCTATCGCGAGGTTCCTCGGGAGTGGCGACGCTACTCAGAATTCGTGCTTCCGATTTCGGCGGATGATCTCACTGAGGGAATACGGTCGGCGGCGTTTTTGCCGGCGGTCCGCAATTTTTTTGGCCGGTCGAGGTCCGTCCCTACGGCGGTCACGTCGCGGCGCTTCTGATGTCGCAGATCGACACTGCCCCGAGTGAAGCGCTGGACCCATTTCTGAAGCAGTGGTTCGGGATTGAGGACGATGAACTTCGATCAAACCCGTCCTGCGGTTACCATCACGTGATCATCGGACGTCCTCGCCGCGGTCTGGCCGCGCAGATGGCCGCTCTTTTCGGTCTGGCTCTCCACGCCCGGATGGGCGTCGCATACAGAGTCGCCGCGGCAACAAACCTCGTGAAGCATCTCGCCCACCAGAGTCCGGTCTGGAAAGTCTTTCGACCGCCGCCATAACTCGGGGCGACGAGTCAGGAACCTGAAGCTTTGTTCATTGCTCGGCGACGAACCGCGCCCCACCCAATCAGTCCCAGGAAAGAAGCCGCGCTCAACGCGGCGCCGACCACGAAACCCGCCGGCATATAGCGGAGCTCGACTTCGTGCTGGCCGGGGGCCGCGGCGAACCCCAGAAACGCGTGGTTGTATCGCAGCAGGGTCGCTGGCACACCGTCGATTCGGAGCTGCCAACCCTTCCACGCGGTGATCGAGGTCCCGATCAACGAGGGGGATTGAGCCACTACCCTCATCGCGAACTTTTGAGGCGAATAGGAGCGGGTCTCGACCGCAGCCTTGCCGTTCGGGATCCAGACTCCTGGCTGCATCCCCGCGAGACTTTCCACGATCCCCTGATGCTCGAAGTTCTTTATATCGCCCAGCAACCTCAGCCTCTTCTGCCCCTCCGGCTCGACCAGGAATTGCTCCGGGACGAAGACACGCGGCAACACGTTCGGGTTCTCGGCCAGCCGCAACCCGAGTTCTTCTCGGATCGTTCGCCATCCTGCAGGGATAGGAGTGATTCCCGGGATGAGGAAGTACTTCACGTTCAGGAATGAAAGAAAGGGTTTGGACGGGTCGTCGACGCGGTTGAACCAGATCGGCTGTGGGACACACCACAGCGGGTAAGTCTCCTGGAGGGGCTTGAACGTCATCGCCTCGTAGCCCCTGACGTCTTCGAGCTCGTACAGCGCCGAAATGTTCGGCACAAAAGTGAACCCTACGGAAGTCGTTCGAAACGGTTGGTTGCGGGGTATCCCGTCGAGAAGATGGAGCGGCGGGTAAAAAGCTTTATTCGGCGCGACGGGGTACAGCGAGGACGCTTCCGACGACCTCTGGATCATGACGATGCCGAGAAGGATGACGCCAGCGGCCCTCGCGCTCGCGCCCGCGGCAGACTTCGCGGACCACCACGCAAGAGCGAGACAGAGAGGAAGGAACTGCAGCAGGAATTGCGCGTGAAGGTAGTCGAGAGGCATCTGCAACGAGATGAGTCGGCCCTCCATGACGAGGTAAGCCGCAACGAACAGCGACACAGCAGCGACGAGGAGGAGCCGAAAAGCCCGGTCGGACGAACCCTCCAGAATCCTTTCCATCCCGAGCGCTGCGAGACCCGCAATGGCAAACGCCGCGAGAAATACGAGGCGTTCGTTCAGCGCTATGTCGAAGAGCGGCAGAGCGGAGATCGCATCGGTAATCACCGGCGCCGAAGACCAGAGCGCCAGTCCCAATGCCCCGAGTCCCACCAGGGCCCATTTGAGTCGTCTCCTCGAAACGAGACCGAGAGCCGCCATCGGGAAAAGCACCGAACCCACGTAGGCGGTCGAAATCGACTGCCCCTCCGTTGCCCCTCCGTGACCCGAGCTGCCGAAAGCGTATGGGATGAAGAGCTGCTGAAGGCGAAAAATGGCCTTCGGTAGCGACACGGACTTCCTGATGTGGGCGTACCACGCATGGCGGAAGAAGTATTCGAAGGTCTGCGGCAGTGCCTCGAGATGCGGGAGAAGGATGACGGCTGTCAGACTCAGGGTGATCAGGCCCGCAAGCCCGGACAGAAGAATCGCTCGAATCCGGCTCCGACCTGTCTCCCCCTTGAGTACGAAGAGGAAATAGAGACCGGCGGCAGCGACGGCGTGTAGCAACGTTTCGCTGTGACCTCCGGTCACGATCAGCAGGAGCGAAACCGTCGTTATGCCGACCCCCCGGGCGCTCCTCTGCTTCGCCAGAGTCGAGAGCCCCACCAGGAGAAGCGGGAAAGGCGCTATCGCAGGAGACAGCGGATAGCCGAGAAAGAATAGAACGTAGTCGCTAAAGGCCCATCCGACCGCTCCAACGCAACAGGCCAGAAGAGGGAGCCCGAGGTCGGCGAAAAACAGCAAGGCGCACAGCAAGGCCATGAAAAGGGTGAAGGTCATCTCGAAAGTCCATGCCTGAGCGAGAGGCAGGAGCATCCCGATCCAGGTAGATGGGTGCAAGACGACGGGTTGCTGCATCGCAAGCAGTGGCTCGCCGGCGAGGATGTAACGATTCCAGAGCGGAAGACGGCCGTTCTTCACGGCGTCCCGAACCGCTTTTCGCCACGGAATCTCCTGAGAGACGACATCGCCCAGGATGGGAGTTCTCGTCGGTCCGATTCCGACATCGCCCGCGATCGCCGCAAGGGGATGCGCCTGATATGCGATGTCGAGAGGGGCGTATACCCCGCCGGTGAACATGGCCCGACCGGTGACGAGAAGAGGGGCGCAGGCTACAAAAATGCACGCTTGCCAGGGAATCCGCCGTACGTAGCGCCGCGCGAGAAATAGGCCTCCGCCTGTCGCGGCGAAGTACACCGCGAACGACCTGAGAATCAACATGGGGCCGTGAGAGTAGTTTACGGCTCGCCCTGGCGCAACGATTTGCCGCCGGCGGTCACGCCGATCATCGGGCGACGATCACCGCGTAATAGGGAGGAGACCCCCGCGCGAGCGCTGATCTCTCGCATTCAATGAGATGAGCAACGACCTCCGCGCTCGGTTTCCGACGAGCGGGAAAAATCAACGTGAGGGTAAATCACCGACAGAAACGTGCCGCCGTAATTGCGTTGGAGCTCGATCGAAAATCTCAGCGAAACTTCCCGAACGATTTCAGACGAATCGCCTCGCTCGGATCCTTCCCATCCACTGATAGTGAAGGCGGCGTCGGCGGCGCGCTCCCGCCGGGAGTTTTCGGTAGACTTCGTCGGCATCCCGCAGGAGATCGCGTCTCCATTCCATTTGGGAAGGCCCGATGTATTCGTCCATGTACACCAGCCCTCCCGGACGGAGCGCAGCGCGAACGACGTCGAGGCAACTTTCCAGATTCGATACGTGAAGGAGAGACTGCTGGAAAAACGCGCCGTCGCAAGACCCTTTCTCGAGCGTGAGCCGATTCAGGTCGCCCAGGACGTACCTCATTCGCGTGAGTCCCCGTTCCGATGCCCGCCGGCGCGCGACCTCGAGCGATCTGGAGGCGATGTCGATTCCGGTCAGCGATGCGCAGATTCCGCCTTCGCGAAGGTGCCGATCGAGAGTCCCGTTTCCGCGACCCAGGCTGACAGCGTGGTCCATCGAGCCGAGTCCCGGGGACAGGCCTTCGAGCAGCCAGAGGTTGGGATCCCCGGTGACGGACTCGTTCACGTAACGTCGTACGGCCGGCTCGTGAAGCCAGGTCGTCAGCGGCTCACCTTCGGAGAAACGGCCCCAGAACCGCGCCGTTTTGGCGAGCCGCAGGCGCTTCATCATCTGGAAAGCCACGGGGCCTCGATCACCTCAGATTGTTCGTGGATCAGACTGGATGGCATGACGATGGGCAACCGCGTCTGATGTCCCGGTTCTTCAGTTCCGTTGCCCGGGATTTCATACTGCTGACCGGCGCGATCTTGATGGCGGGGCTCTCGGTGGCGAAGCTGCGACCGTTTCACGACGTTTTCCACCTGCCCGAGAGTCCTTTGGATAGATCGCACCCGACCTCCGCTCCGGCGTTCCTTTTTCTGCAGGCCGTCGAACGGGAGATCCCTCCCGGAGAAAGCGTGACGCTCATCACGGAACCCCGGGACCCGGGCCGAGAGACGGCACTTTTCGGCATGTCCGTCGCGCTGCTTCCCGGCCAGACCCTGCTCCCCTCGTCGCAATGGAGCGCCTTTACGCCGGAACTTTCCGCCGGCGCCCACTACCTCATCGTGCTGGGGAGTCGCCCCGACTCGCCTCCCGGCACTTTGATTTACGAGGACTCCCGGGGTTCGGTTTGGAAGCGAGCACTCAGATGAGGACCGGGTTCATCTGGCTCGCAACTTTTCTTGCTTTTCCATTGGCTGGTTGGCCTCTCCTCTCTCATCGGGCCTATCGCCGCCTCGGATTGACGTCCCGGTTCGTGCTCTCCGGTGCGGTCGGGTGCGTCACCGTCACCACCGTCATGACCGTCTCAACAGTCCTGGGTATCCGCTGGTACCCGCCTTTGATCCTGCTTTCGGCCGCACTCGTATCGGGCGCGGCCCGGCTCCTCGTCGGAGACTCCCAAGACCGGCTACGCGTTGCCGAACAAGGTCGCCTTCAATGGGCGGAGGGGGTCGCGCTCGGTGTCATCTTCGTCTCGGTGTCCGCCGCGACCCTCGCCGCCAGTTCCGCCGCTGTCACCTCCGCCGATCTCTTCCTCTTCTGGGGCCCGAAGGCCATGGCGTTCGCAAGAGCGCGCGGCATCGACTCGGCATACCTCGGCGATCCCGTGCTCCGATACCAACACTTTTCTTACCCGCCTCTCGTGCCAAACGCCTATGCCTTCGCTACTCTCGTGGCCGGCCGTTTTACATGGATGTCCGCGGTGATGACGTTTCCGCTGCTCCTGGCGTCGCTCGTTCTCGCGTTGCCGGGAGTTCTTGGGTCATGGTGTTCGCGGAGAAGCGCTTTCGTCGCTACCGCATGTATGGGAGCGTCGCTTGCCCTGATCGGTCAGGAGTACCTGGTCGGCGGCAACGCGGATTTTTCGCTCCTGTTGTTCGAGGTTCTTGCCGTCGCGCTGCTCTCGGGAACGCAACCAGTTGATCGGGCCTCCGCTTTTCTGGCAGGGATTCTTCTCGCCGGCGCTTCCGCCGCGAAAGTCGAAGGTCTTCCGTTCGCCATCTGTGCGGGGCTGTTGTTCGTTGCATTCGGGAGACGAGGGGGATCGGGACGTCTCGCCGCTTCCGCCCTCGTTCTTGGCCCGAGCGTGTTCGTTACGGCCCTATGGTTCGGATTTGAAAAGGCGCGGCTCGGATTCTTCGGGTACGAAACGTACGGCCCGTTCCTCGCCGCCGACTGGAAATCTCTCGGACTGGTTCTCTGGAAAACGGCCGCGGCTCTCGCGGATGCCGGGCGGGGCTTTCCCTGGATTGTGCCTGTGGCGGCGATCGCAGTCGCCTTTCGGCTCCGGCGCGAAGCACTCGTAGCCTTCGGGACGGCGATGACTCTCGCGGCCTTTTTCGTCTTCACATACCTGCACGGCGGAGGCGACCCGACTCTTTGGATCATCTGGTCCGCCGGACGGATTTTTGCCGTGATCTCACCGATGCTGGTCATCAGTTCACTCCACGGCAGGGAAAAGACCTTCACCTCTGACACGCCGTCCATCTAAGGCCATCTAACGGTCAACCAGCAGGCTGGGTGGGCGCATCCCGGCACGCGTCTTGGCGGAGCGACGTCCGCCCGCGAGCGCCGCTGCCACCCCGAGGCCGCATGCCAGGAGTCCGGGGAGGAAGGAGGGCGGGCGATAGGTCACGCGCATGTGGTGCGTCCCCGCCGGTACGCGGATCCCGACGAACGCGTGGTTCACCGTCTCGATCGGATACGCACGGCCTTCCTCCAGCGCGCGCCAGCCGGGCCAGTCCGGAAGGGATGTCGCCGCGAGGAACGGCGCGTCGGACGCGCTGTCGAGGAGCAGGTCCGGCCCGGATTCGCGCGCGAAGATCCGCGCCGGCGGGTTCTGATCGGAGCGCGGCGCGCCGCGGACCCACACGGTTTCGGAAAACTCCGACGCCGCGCGCATCGCCGAGAGAACCGACGCCCCGTCGGGAAATGAGATCACGCGCGCCGGCACGAACGCGCGCGGAAGGGCGCGAGGGTTCTCGAAGACGGCGGTATCCCCGGAGCGGGCGTGCACGTCCCAGCCCGGCGGAAGCGGCGCGTCGGGGGCGTCGATGGCGTATCGCAGACCCAGAAAGGAAAGGAACGGCCGGTTGAGGTCGTCGATTCGGTTGAAGGAAGCGTGCTGCGGGACGCACCAGAGCGGAAACGTGTCGGCGAAGCGGTCGAGCACGATCGACTCGTATCCGCGCACGTCTTCGAGTCCGAGGAGGGCGGCGCCGTTCGGCTCCAGGTTCGCACCGGTCGCTCCGACGCGCGCCCCGTGGCGGAGACCCGCGAGCACGGACGAGGACGGCGAGAGAGCGCGCGCGTCCACCGTGGGATAGGTCCCGCTCATTTCGAGAGCACGCTCGGAAACGAGCAGAGCGAGGGCCGCCGCCGCGAGCTGGGCCGCGCGGTTCCGCCAGAAGAGCGCGGCCGCCCCGAGCAGCGCGACAGGAAAGGTCTCGAAGAAAAAGTGCGAACGAACGAAGGCGGAGGGAAGCGCGCGTGCGTTCAGGACGCCCGCTGCGGCGAATCGGACCACGATCAGGCCGAGGAGAACCGCCCCCGCCGCCGCGGCGAGGCGCCGCGAACCGCCGGAACGAAGCTCGTCGGTGCCGAGCGCGGCGAGTCCCGAAATCCCGAGCGCCGACAGAAATACCAGGCGGTAGTTCAACGCGAGCGAGAACCCGGGCAATCGGGAGAGAACGTCGAGCAAGCCCGGCGCGCTCGCGCCGAGGAGCAGGCCGGCGGCGAGGAAGCTCAGGGAGAGGGCGCGTCCCTTCCGGCGGCGCGACGCGCCGAGGGCCGCGAGGGGAAAGAGCACAGCTCCCGCAAAGGCGAGCGGCATCCCCGAGCCGTCGCCACGCTCCTGCACCGGGCTCTTGCCGTAGATCCCGTGCGCGAACGGGAGAACCGCGGGCAGGAGGCGGCGGACGGCCTGCGAAAGGGCCACGGACTGGCGCTCGACTCCCTTTTCGAGCTGCGCGCGGCGGTCGCGGTACTCCGCGGAATGGGGGATCGCCTCCAGCAGCGGGAAGAGCTGTGGCGCCGCGAGCAGAAATGCGAGCGCGGCCGCCGCGGCTCCACGGAGGAGGGCGCGGCGGACGTCGCCCCCGGCGCCCCGTCGCGCTGCGACGACCAGGTCCGCAACGAAGACCGCCGTCCCCGCCATCGCGGTGTGGAAAAAGGTTTCGGGGTGCCCGCCCGACAGCGAGAGGAGGAGCGCCGCCACCGTGATCGCCCGGCCGTTCGCGCCGTTTCGCGCGATCCGCCTGAGGCCGAGCAGCAAGAGCGGGAACGTCGCGGTGGACGGGCCGACGCTCCACCCGTTCCAGAAGACGAGGTAGGTGGAAAACCCCCAGCCCACCGCGCCCGTCAGCGCCGCGGTCAAAGAAAGATCCCAGTCTCGAAAGTAGAGGTATCCGGACAGGAGCCCGAGGAACAACGTGAAAGCGCAGGAGAACGTCCACGAGAGCGGCAAAGGCAGGAAGATGCCCGCCCAGGTGGCGGGATGGAAGACCCCCGCCTGCGCGGTCGCGAGGAGAGGGTTTCCGGCGAGAACGAACCGATTCCAGAACGGAAGACGCCCGTTCGTCAGGGCCTCGCGCACCGCTGCGCGCCACGGGATGTTCGCAAACGCGAGGTCCGAGAGAACCGGGTTCGCGGGAGGGGAAGGGACCGCGCCCGCGTGGCGCCACGGGACGAGCGGCGGGTAGAGATCCGCCGGGCCGTACACCGCTCCGGAAAACATGGCCCTGCCGGTGAAGACGAGCGGCAGCAGGAGAAGCAGGAGGCCGGCCGTCCGGGAGACCTGCCCCGCGTAGCGGCGCGCCAGCCAGAGCGAGCCGGTGGCCGCCACGGTATAGGTCGCGCACAGGGCGACGGTCTCGAGTCTCAGGATGGCGGATGTTACTTGACCGGGAAGGTTGAGAGTCGAGTTGAGTTCACGGCGGCAGTCGGGAGTCGAGATTCGAGATTAGACTCACGGTCGAGTTCTGACCTTCAGGTCCCTGAACCATGAACGTTCAACCCTCTCCCCGGATCTCGCAACCCGCTCTCTTCATTTCCCACGGCGCGCCGACGCTCGCGCTCGAAACGGAGGGTGAGTACGCCGGGGCTCTCCGCGCATTCTGCGCCGCGCTTCCGCCGCCCCGCGCGCTGGTCGTTTTCTCGGGACATTTCCAGGAGCCGGCACCGATCCGGATCACGTCCGGCGCGCGGCCGCCGCTCCTCTATGACTTCGGCGGATTTCCCGAAGAGATGTACCGGATCCGATACGACGCGCCGGGAGACCCGGAGCTCGCCTCCGAAATCCGCGTTCTTCTCGATCGAGCGGGGATCGGCGCCGCGCTCGACCCCGGCCGGCCGTGGGACCACGGCGCCTGGGTCCCTCTTCGCCTCGCGTTTCCGGATGCGCGAGTGCCTGTCGTCGAGGTGTCGATCCCGTCGGGCGCCTCGCCCGAGAAGCTGCTGCAGGTGGGAACGGCGCTCGCGCCGCTGCGCGAAAAGAACGTCCTCGTGATCGGAAGCGGGGGCATCGTTCACAACCTGCGGCGCGTGAGCCACTCGAGCACCAGCGCGCGGGTCGAGCCGTGGGCCGTAGAGTTCGATCGATGGGTGGCGGACCGGCTCGCCGCGATGGAAGTTGAGCCGCTCCTCTCCTACGCCAGCCTGGCGCCAAACGCCGTCCTCGCCGTGCCGACGCCGGAACACTTCGACCCGCTCTTCGTCGTCCTGGGAACACGCAACGAATCGGACCGCGCGGTTCCGATCTACGAAGGGTTCCAGTACGGGACGCTCTCGCTGCGATCCTTCGCGTTACAGCGGGGTTGAAGATCGCGTCGGCCTGTCATCTTCAGCCCGGCTGAGCCCCTCACCCCTGCTCCCGCCGGGCGAGGGAGCGGAGGTGCGCTTCCGCCGACATGGTGGCTAAGCTCGCCACGAGAGGAGTCTCCCGACCAGAGGGAGGGAGGAGCCTCTCGGGGCGGGAGCCGCAGCGAACGGAGGGACGAGTCGAGCGGTGGAGGCCGCATCCGACCGACCCGCTCGGCGGTGCCGTTCGCGGCGCGAACGGCACGTCCCGTAGAGAGCGGCGGCGACGGCAGCGGAGGCGACGACTAAAACGGCCACCACTTCGCGGGGATGTTCTTCGCGATGTCGTTGTAGAGCACGACCGTCATCAGAGCGAGGATCATCAGGAACCCGAGCTGGAGGATCCGTTCCTTCACCCGCAGCGAGAAGTCGCGGCGGACCAGCCCTTCGATCGTCAGAAGGAAGAGATGCCCGCCGTCGAGCACGGGGATCGGCAGCAGGTTGAAGATCCCGAGCTGGAGCGACACGGCGGCCATCAGCGCGACGAGCGGAACGGCGCCGGTTCGCGCGGCGTCGCCGGAGAACTTCGCGATGTCGAGCGGGCCGGACATCGTCTTCATGCTCGCCCGGCCGCGGAAGAGGCGACCGAGGACCGAGAACGTCGTGCGCGTGTCCGTCCCGATGCGGCGCCACGCCTCGACGACCGCCTGCTGCAGCGGGAACCGCTCGAGAACCTCAGGCAGATTCGCGCCGACCTGAACGCCGACCTTCCAGCTGTCCCCTTCCTTGCGCGGGGCGACGGACACCACGCCCGGCTTCCCGTCGCGGTGAAACGCGATCGGGAAGGGCCCGGGCGCGGACGCCGAAACGGCGGAGACGAACTTCTCGAAGATTTCCTCGGGCGCGCCGCGGATCGGGCGGCCGCCGATCGAGTCGATGACGTCGCCCGGCTTCAACCCGCCCTTCGCGGCGGGAGACCCGGAGACGACGACCGCGACCCGCGGCTGAACGTTTCGGCCGGCGTCGGGCAGGAGGCCCACGTCGCCGAGATCGTGAGAGCCGACCGCGCGAGGCACGACCGTCAGGAACACGCCGGACCCGTTGCGGTCCACTTCCACGTCGAGCTTCTCGCGGGCATTCATGAGGAAGGCGTACTGCGCGTCCCGCCAGCGGGGAGTCTCGCGCCCGGCGATCGAGACGATGCGGTCACCGGGGCGGAACCCCGCCGCGGCGCCGGCCGACTTGTCCTCGACGATCTTCACGACCGCCGGCTGCAGCTCGTACGCGGGCACGCGCACACCGAGCGCAAAGACGGCCGTGTGGAGCACGAGCGCGAGCACGAAGTTCATGAGCGGACCCGCGAGCAGGATCAGCCCCCGCTGCCACCGCTTCCCGACGGGGGGAGCCTCGGTCGACGAGCCCTCGGCCAGAGTCGATTCGTCGGGCCCGAGTCCGACGACGCGGACGTAGCCTCCGAGAGGAATCGCCGAAACACGATAGTCCGTGCCGCGGCGCTTGAATCCGAAGAGCCGCTTTCCGAATCCGATCGAAAACACCTCGACGGGAAAGCGAAAGAACTTGGCGACGGCGAAGTGCCCGAACTCGTGCACGACGACGAGCACCGAGAGGACGACGATCAATGCCAGTGTGTTCCCGACGATGGTCAAGCGACTGCTCCGTTTCTCGTTTTCCTAGTTGGCCACCGCGGCGCGGGACAACCGGTGGATGATCTCCGAGGCCCGGCGGCGCGCCATTCCGTCTATCTCCTCCGCTTCGTCGAGGGTCGTCGGGGCGCCGACCGGTCCCGCCGCCGCGGCCGTCTCTGAGACGACCGAAACGATCTCGGGGAACGAAATCTTCCCCTGAAGAAATGCGGCCACCGCGACCTCGTTCGCTCCGTTGACGATCGCCGGCATCCCCCCGCCGACGCGCAGCGCTTCCAGGGCAACTTCGACGGCCGGATATCGCTCCGCCTCGAGCTCGAAGAATTCGAGCCGCTTGATGGAGACGAGGTCGAGGCGGCCGAAGCGATTCGGGAGCCGGTCCGGATAGTCGAGGGCGTACGCGATCGGGAACTTCATGTCGTTCTTCGCGAGCTGGGCGAGCAGCGATCCGTCCTCGAACTCGACGAACGAGTGAATGACCGACTGCGGGTGGAGGACGACCCCGATCCGCTCCGGCGGGAGTCCGAACAGAAAATGCGCCTCGATGATCTCGAGCCCCTTGTTCATCATCGTGGCGGAGTCGATCGAGATCTTCGGCCCCATCTTCCAGGTCGGGTGCGCGAGCGCGTCCTCGACGGTGATCGAATCGAAGGTCGAGAGGTCCCGCTCGCGGAACGGCCCTCCGGACGCGGTCAGGATGATCCGCTCGACTTCGGACGCGCGGCCCCCGCGCATCGCCTGGTGGATCGCGCTGTGCTCCGAATCGACCGGAAGAATCTCCGCGCCGCTTTTCTTCGCTTCCCGGAGGATGAGCTCGCCCGCGACGACGAGGGTTTCCTTGTTCGCCAGCGCCAGCCGCTTGCCGGCCTTGACGGCGGCGTACGCGGACCGGAGCCCGAGCGCGCCGACTAAGGCGCCGACGACGACCGATGATCCGGGGTCCGACGCGACCTCTTCGAGCCCCTCAGCGCCGGTGACGATGCGAACGCCGTTCTTCCGGGGGAGAAGGGCCTTCAGGCGGGCCGCCTCCTCGGGGCCCGACACCGAAACGAGCTTCGGGTGATGGGTCTCAATCTGCTCCGCCAGCTTCTCGACGGACCGCCCGGCGGCCAACGCCACGACCTCGAATCGGTCCGGCGAGGCCGCCGCGACGTCGAGCGCCGAGCGCCCGATGGAACCGGTGGATCCTAAGACCGCCAGCGTTTTCATGGAACCGGAGATTATAGGCGGCGGCGGAGCCGGCGGCGGCGGCGGCGGCCGGGCGAAAGGCGACGGGAACGGGACGAAACGCGAGGAAAGGGACGATACCCATCCCGGGATGCAAGTCCTTTAAACTCCCCGGAATGATCGACCGCGAGATTCTGGCTCTTCCGGGCACCCGGGAACGGGCGCTCTTAGACGACATGGACCTGACGCGTATGCCGCGTCACATCGCGATCATCATGGACGGCAACGGACGGTGGGCGAAGCAGCGCGGGTCCCCTCGCGTCGAAGGGCACCGGGCCGGGATCGCGTCGGTGCGCGAGGTCGTCGAGACCTGCGCCCGGCTGAAGCTCGACGCGCTGACCCTCTATGCCTTCTCCGTCGAGAACTGGAAGCGGCCGCGATTCGAGATCGTCACGCTCATGTCGCTCTTGAAGGAGTACCTGAACCGGGAGCTCGCGAATCTGCTCAAGAACGACATCCGCTTCCGGGTCGTCGGCCGGATGAACGAGCTCGATGCGTCCGTGCAGAAGGAGCTCTCGAAAGGACTCGCGGCGACCTCGTCCTGCCGCGGGATGACGTTCAACATTGCGCTCAACTACGGCGGGCGCACCGAGATCGTCGACGCCTGCCGCTCGCTCGCGCACGACGTCGGCGCCGGCCGCCTCTCCGTGGACCAGATCGACGAAGAAACGCTCGGGTCCCGCCTCGGAACCGCGGGACTGCCGGACCCCGACCTTCTGATCCGCACGAGCGGCGAGATGCGGGTCTCAAATTTTCTGCTCTGGCAGATCGCCTACAGCGAAATCTGGGTGACTCCGACCCTCTGGCCGGATTTTCGAAAGCTCCACCTCTTCGAGGGAATCCTCGAGTACCAGAAGCGCGAGCGGCGTTATGGCGGCGTGATCGACGGCGGGCGTCAGCCGGAATCGGGGGAGGCGGCGGGGTGAAGGAATACGTGAGGGGTCAGGCGGAAGGCGTCAGGCGGAAGAGACGACTCGATCGTGCTCCCGCTTCACATCTGACGCCTCACGCCTCGCGACTCCGGCCTTGAAGCGGGAGCTCGCGGCGGCGGTCGCGATCCCGATCGTCCTCGGCGTCCTCTTCTTTCTTCCCGCGCTCGTCTTCGACGCTCTCGTCGCGGCCATTGCTCTGGGGGCGCTGTGGGAGTTCTACCGGATGGCGGAAAAGACGGGGCATCCCGTCGCCAAGAGCGTCGGCCTCGCGGGAGGAGCCGCCACGCTCGCGGCGCTGACGGGCGCGACGATCGCCGGCCACGACCGCGCGGCTTCCTACTGGCCGCTCTTCTTTGCAGCCCTGCTCCTGGTTTTCCTCGCTTCGATGGCGCCGCTTTTCGCGGCCGTGCCTTCCCCGGAAGCGCTCGCGGGAGCCGGTTCCACCCTCTTCGGGATCGTGTCGATCGCGCTTCCCGCCGGCGCGATGTGCTACCTCCGGGCCTTTTCCCCTCGCGCCGTGCTCTTCCTCTTCGTCATCGTCTGGGGATGCGACTCGGCGGCGTACTACACCGGTCGGCGCCTCGGCCGCCGCAAGCTCGCCCCGGTCGTCTCACCCAACAAGACGTGGGAGGGCACGATCGGAGGGCTCGTGGGCGCTACGGCGATTGGCGCGATCGCGGGAACGTGGTGGCTGCTGCCCGAGCTCGGCCCCGCCTTCGGGGCGCTCGCGGGAGCCGTCGCCTCCTCGGCCGGTCAGATCGGGGACCTCGTCGAATCCCTCTGGAAGCGCGGGGCGGGAGTCAAGGACTCTGGCGCTTTCCTTCCGGGCCACGGAGGCTTCTACGACCGGATCGACTCCCTGCTCTACGCGGGTCCAGTGCTGGCGGCCATCCTGATGGCGGTAGTTTCCGGCCGGCGCTGACTTCTTCGCTCGTCGCCGATATGGGAGAGGACGAGATTCTGGGGCGAATACAGGGCCCTGTCTTGACCCATTGCCCGATCGCGAACGGCTCGATTCGCGCCCAGGCGCAGCAATTCGGGCGTCCCGAGCTGGCCGGCCTCCCGGAACCGTGTATCCTTTCTCCTGTCACCAAAATGATCAGATCTCTTCTCCTGCCTCGCCGCGCGTTCCTGTGCGCGAGCCTCGTTCTGCTTCTCCCCCTCGCCCTTCCCGCACAGAGCGTGACGCGGGGTCCGTACCTGCAGCTGCAGACGCCCGTGAGCGCCGTCGTCGCCTGGAGAACGGACGTTCCCACCGACAGCCGAGTCCTCTACGGGACGGCGGTGTCGGCCTTGACCTCCTCCGCCTCCGACCCGACGCCGACGACCGAGCATCGCTTGACGCTGTCCGGCCTCGCGACGGAAACGCGCTATTACTACTCGGTCGGAACGAGCTCCGTCCCACTCGCCGGAGCGGACGCTTCGCACTATTTCTCGACCGCGCCTCCCGCCGGGGCGGCGAGGCCCGTGCGGATGTGGGTCACGGGCGACTCCGGTACCGCTGACGCGAGACCGCGCGCCGTGCGCGACTCCTATCTCGCCTTTGCGGCGGGCCGCGCGACGGACGTGTGGTTGATGCTGGGCGACAACGCCTACGTCAACGGGACCGACTCTGAGTACCAGGCTGCCGTGTTCGACGTCTTTCCCGGCATTTTGCGCAACACATTCCTGTGGCCGACGCTCGGCAACCATGACGGGTACAGCGCGAACTCCGCCACGCAGACGGGTCCCTACTTCGACATCTTCACGCTTCCGGCGGCGGGACAGGCCGGCGGCCTTGCGTCGGGGACCGAGGCGTACTACTCCTTCAACTACGCGAACATCCACTTCGTCTGCCTCGACTCGTACGGGAGTCCGCGCGGACCGGCTGATCCGATGCTGACATGTCTCGCGGCCGATCTCGCCGTCAACACCCGGGACTGGACCATCGCCTACTGGCACCATCCGCCCTACTCCAAGGGCTCGCACGACTCAGACGTTGAGGGCGAGCTCGTCGAGATGCGGCAGCAGGCCCTCCCGGTGCTCGAGGCGGGCGGAGTCGATCTCGTGCTGGCCGGCCACAGCCACGCCTACGAGCGGTCGTTTCTTCTCGACGGCCACTACGGCGCCTCGACCACTCTGGTTCCGTCGATGAAGAAGGATGGCGGCAGCGGGCGGGAAACGGGCACGGGCGCATATCGCAAACGGGCCGGCGTCCGCCCGCGCGAGGGAACGGTCTACGTGGTCGCCGGAACTTCGGGGCAAATCGGGGGGGGCACCCTCAACCACCCTGCGATGTTCTACTCCCTTGCGGAACTCGGATCCCTGGTCCTCGACGTCGAAGGCGACCGGCTCGACGCCCGCTTTCTGACTTCGACCGGAGCCATCGCGGATTCCTTCACGATCTTGCGTTCGACACAGTTCCATACCGTGACGCCGTGCCGCCTGCTCGACACACGGCTGCCCGACGGGCCCGGCGGCGGACCAGCCGTGACCGCCGGATCGGACCGGACGGTGGCCGTCACGGGACGGTGCGGGGTCCCCGCTTCGGCACGAACGCTCTCCGTCAACATCGCCGTGACGCGCCCCACAAACGCCGGGTATCTCGTCGCGACGGCGGCCGCCGCCCGGCCGGCGCCAACGAGCACGATCAACTTCCGCGCGGGCCAGACCCGCTCCAACGGTGCGCGGGTCCCACTCGGGCCCGGCGGAGCGCTCCTGCTGCGTTCGAGCGATCCGGGGACCGTCGACGTCGTGATCGACGTCGACGGCTACTTCGAGTAGTCGGGAACGCGGTGGCCGCTCCCGGAGCTCGGCCCCGTGGCGGGCGCCCTCGCCGGCGCGCTGGCCTCCTCGGCCGGACAGATCGGAGACCTCGCCGAATCGCTGTGGAAATGGGGACCCGGCGTCAAGGACTCGGGGATGTTTCTTCCCGGCCACGGCGGGTTTTATGACCGGATCGACTCGCTGCTTTTTGCCGGGCCGGTGCTCGCGGCGATCCTGATGTGGGGCGTCCGGCGTTAGGTCGAGGCTCGAAACGATTCACTTCCCGTCCGCGACGAGCTTCTGGAACCGGGGGTTCCGGCGCAAGGTGTCGAAGTTGGGATCGATCCTGAGCCAGCCGGGTGAGAGGAAGTAGGGGATTTTCAAGAGCGGCTCCAGCTTGTCGAGCGCCTTTTCCGGATCCCCGACGAGCATGTAGATGCGGGCCTGCAGATGCTGATAGTAGGGACCCGAGTACGCGTCTCTGGTTATCCGATGGACTCCGGCTTCGCGCTCCGCCTCCCGGATCGCTTCCTCTTTGCGCCCCAGATACGCAAGAGCGAGCCCGAGAAGGATGTGACGCTGGTCGTCGTCAGGCGTCTGGCGAAGCTGTTCCTCGAACGCCTTTCGCGCCATCTCGGCGGCGATCCGCGCGTTTGCGGCCTCCCCCTTCAAGGCGTACGCCTGAGCCATGCAAAGACCCCAGCCCCCTCGGTCCTCGTCGAACGCACTCGGTGTCAAACGCAGGAGAAGGCCGCGCTGCTCTTCATCGAGGACCCAGACGAGATCCCAGTAGATCGCGAGGTAGCTCACGAGCGACATCGGCTCGACCTCCTTCGGCGCGGCGCGGAGCACGGCCCGCGCGCCGGCGAGGTCTCCCCGGACCAGAAACGTCATGGCCTTGAGCTCGATCAGATAGAGGTGAGACGGCGCGAGAGCGAGGCCCCGGTCGATCGACTGGCGCGCCTCGGCCCCGCGCCTCAGCAGGAGGAGCTCCTCGCCGAGCCGGCTCTGGGTGAGGACCGATCGGGGATCGAGGCGCTCGGCCTGGTGGAAGTGTTCGATGGAGGTCTCCCACCGTCCGAGGTTTTCCTCAGCAAAAGCGGTCGCCGCGAGGAGATCGGCGTTGCCGGGGGAGAGACGCCGGCCCTCGGCGTACCGATCGACCGCCCCGGCGGGGTCCCTCAGGACGAATTGCTGATAGTTGCCGAGAGCCAGATGCCCTTCGGGACGGGTCGGCGCGAGCGCCGCCGCTCTCTCCGCCGCATGGCGCGCCCGCTCGGCCAGCTCCGGGGTCGGCGTGCTGATCTCGTAGAGGCGCGAGCTGGCTCGTGAAATCTGCGCCCATGCCTGCGCGAAGCCGGGGTCGATGGCCACGGCCTGCTCGTAGAAGACGAGGGCCTTCCTCAGGGCGCGCGGCTCGTCGACGGCCAGGCTCTTCGACGCCTCCTCCCCCTTCAGGAACGCGTCGTAGGCCGGGAGGTTCTGCGTCGGCGCCTCCGAGAGCCGCTTCTCCTCGCCCGCACCGAGCGCCACTCCCAGCGCCTGCGCGACGCGCGAGGCGATGTCCGACTGCACCTGAAAGACGTCCGTCAGCGCCGCGTCGAAAGGCTGTTGCCACTTCGAGGCCGCCGCTCCCGACGTCCTGACCTCCACCAGCTCGGGGTTGACCTGCACGCGGCTGGCGCCTCCGCTTTTCTGCCAGCGCACCGTGGCCGTCAACAGATATCGCGCGTCCAGCTCCTCCGCGATCTTCTTCGAGCTCTTCGCGGTCTTCTTATAGGCGATCGAGCTGCCGCGTGCGATGACCTCGATGCCCGGCACGGAAGTCAGCTTGCCCCTCACCGCGTCCGCGATCCCGTCGGCAAAGTAATCGTCTTCCGGTGATCCCATGTTCTCGAACGGCAGCACCGCAACTCGGGTCACGCCTCGCGCCTCCCCCGCTCCTCGGGAGTAGCGGCGCACCGAGAACAGGGTCAATGCGGCCACGACGGCGAGGACGCCCACGGCGATGAGGATTTTCCTGTTTCCCCCCGGTTTTTCCATATTCTGCGTGTGGGCCGCAACCGACGGACCGGAAGCCTCGGAGAGCGTAAAAGCAACGTCTCTCACCGACTGAAAACGGTTCTCCCGGTTTTTCTCGAGACAGTGCCGGACCATATGGTCGAGCGCCGGCGAGAGCGTGCTCCCCGAGGCCGGAATATCCGGAGGCTCCTCCGTCAGGATCGCGGCAATCGTGTCGCTCGCCGTGTCCTTCTTGAACGCCCTTCTTCCGGAGAGCAGCTCGTACAGAATGGCGCCGAACGAAAAGATGTCCGACCGGTGGTCCACAGGGAGCCCGCGCACCTGCTCGGGCGACATGTAGCCCAGGGTCCCGAGGACAGTCCCCGGCTCCGTGTGCGCTGACCGCGCCAACGTCCGTGCGCCCGTCTCCTCTCCCGGGGCGGCCGCCTCGACCCGCTTCGCCAGCCCGAAGTCGAGGATCTTCACGTGGCCGTCTTTCGTCACGAAGAGATTTTCGGGCTTCAGGTCGCGATGGACGATTCCCCTCTCGTGCGCCGCCGAGAGGCCGCTCGCGACCTGCAGCGCGTAGTCCACGGCCTGCTTCCGGGAGAGAGTCCCGGCGATCAGCTTCTCGCGCAATGTGTCGCCTTCGAGAAGCTCCGTGACGGCGTAGGCGGTTCCGTCGTAGGTCCCGAAGTCGAAGATGGCGAGAATGTTGGGATGCGAAAGCGCGGCGACGGCCTTCGCCTCGCGTTCGAAGCGCGCGAGCGATTCCGGGTCGCCGGCCATCGATTCGGGAAGGACCTTGATCGCGACGTCGCGGTCGAGCTTGGTGTCGCGCGCCCGGTAGACTTCGCCCATGCCTCCCGCGCCCAAAGGCGCGACAATCTGGTAGGGCCCGAGACGCTGGCCAACCTCGAGCGGCATGTTGTGCGGGGATTCTACCCGCGCAACCCGCGCATCCGCCGGATGAGTCGGTCCTGGCCTCGAGCAGCCTGGCGAGGAGACTCGATCAGGATTCCGGGTTCAGGGTCTCGGGATGCGCCTCTTCGTAATGCACCCGCGTGAGTGTCAATCCGCGCGCGGCCGCTTTGGGAGCGAGCAGCGCGCGATCACCGGTTCGGAGGAGCTCGGCGATCCGATCCGGGGGCGCCTTTTCGCGGCCCACGTGGGCGAGCACTCCGCAGATGGAGCGGACCATGCCTCGCAGAAACGCGTCTCCCCGGATCAGGAAACGGATCTCCTCGCCGACCTCGTTGACTTCCGCGGCGTAGATGCGGCGAAAGCCGCCCTCGGCCCCGGCGGCCCGGACGCCGAAGATCGAGAAATCCTTTCGCCCCGTGAGGGCTCTGGCCGCGGCGCGCATCGGCGCGGCGTCCGCCGTCCCGGCGATCGGCGCGACGAAGAGCGAGTCCTTCGGCGGGATGACGGCGGCCCGGCTCCAGCGGTACAGATATTCCTTCCACGCCGCGTCGCGCCTCGAGAGAAATCCCTCCGGCGCGGGGGCGGCATCGAGCAGCCTCACGTCCCAGGGCAGGAGCGCGTTGACTCCTTCCCGGATCCGCACGGGCTCGCGCGGCGTCCAGAGATCGAAGTGGATGACCTGCCCGTCCGCGTGCACGCCCGCGTCGGTGCGGCCGGCCGCATGCACCCGAACCGGGCCCTCCCCAGCGAACGCCGCGATGGCGGTCTCGAGCACCGCCTGGACCGTGCGTTCCGCGTTCTCCTGAAACTGGAAGCCCTTGAACCAGGTGCCCGCGTACGCGACGGTCGCCCGATAGCGATGCGCCGCGCGGGTCATGGTACGAGGGACACCGCGCGGCGGCGCGCAAGAGACCAAGCGAGCAACACCGCGAACGGAACGTACTCGAGCAGGTACACCGCGGCCGCCGGCAACCCCGGCGTCTTATAGAGGAGCCCGTACGCGAGCGGCGCCGCGGCGGCGAGCCAGAGAAACGCGGGTTCCCGGCGCGCCGCGGCGAAGGGAAGCACCCAGAGCAGGTACCAGGGGTGAAGCGTCGGCGAAAGAAGCAGCAGCGCGCCCGCCGACGCGAGCACGGCGTCCCACACGTCGGTGACCCTCCAGGCGATCAAAACAAGAAGAAGGGCGAGAACGATCCCGAGGAAAGCGCGCGCGAAGAATCCGGAATAGAAGAATGGGAAGACACGCGCCGTCCACGGCGGATCACGATGCCGCGCCTTCCACGCGATGAAAGCTTCCTTGGCCCGCTCCGGGACTCGCGCCCTCTCCATCCCCGCGAAGACGGCCGGATACGCCACCGAGTTGAACTCCCAGCGCGTCGCGTACTGGTCGAGGCCGCCCGCCGGAGACGTCCCCAGGCGCGCGGCCGCGGCCCAGAGCGCGAACGCGGCGGCGGCGGCGGCCAGAAAGGTCCGCCAGCCTCCGCGGCGGGCGATAGGGAGGGCGGCCGCCGCGGAGACGTACTTGCAGAGCGCCGACAACGCGAGCGCCAGACCCGCCGAGACGCGGCGTCCGCGCGATACGTGCAGCACCGATGCGAGGAGCAGCGCAACGCCTAGAGAGTCGAGATGCCCCTGCCCTGCCGTCTCAGTGATCGGCAACGGGTGGAACGCGTAAAGAGCGGCCGCCCACGCTCCCCATGGGACCCCCGACGCGGCGAGGAGAGCAACCACCGCGACGTCCGCCCCCGCAAAGAAGCCCTTGAGCACCACCGGGGCCCCCGCGTATCCGAACGCGCGAAACACCGCCTGCGACGCGGGCGGGTACACGGTCCGGATCTCGGGATGGGCGACGCGAGCGTTGAGCGGTCGGTCGAGCCCCGACACGGCCGGATCGGCGGGAGCGTGGGCCCAGGGTGAGATCCCGGCGCGGGCGACCCCGCCGTCCCACAGGTACCGCCAGAGATCGTCGGAAAGGTCCGGCGAGCGAAAGAGGAGCGTCAGCCGGAATGCGGCGGCGCACAGAATCAGGAAAGACGGACCCGATCCGGATAAACTCCGGGCCGCAATGAAGGCGAGCAGGGTGCCCGCTAGGAAAAGAGACAGGTACGGCAGCAGATGAACCCGAGCGTCCGGCAGAAAAACGAAGCCCAGGGCGACCGCCTCGCCGGCGCCAAACAGCGCCCAGCGGGCTGACGCGCGCGCGCGGAACACCGACCGATGACGTCCCACACCGCCGAAATCGCCACGCTCGCCGTCTATTACTTCGTCCTTGGCGTACTTGCCGTCTATGGGGCCCACCGCATCCTGATGGTCCGCCTCTATTACCGCCATCGCCAGGACGCCCCCCGTCCGATGGGCGAGCTGGCCACTCTCCCCCGCGTCACGATCCAGCTTCCGATCTACAACGAAGTCTACGTCGTGGATCGATTGATCGATGCCGCCGCGCAGATCGACTACCCCCGTGAGCTCCTGGACATCCAAGTCCTGGACGACTCGACGGACGAGACCGTCGAGCTCGCCCGGCGGGCCGTTGAACGCCACCGGCTTCGGGGCATCGACATCGTCCACGTCCGCCGCGGATCTCGCGACGGATATAAGGCCGGCGCCCTCCAGGCGGGCCTCGCCACCGCGAAGGGCGAGTTCCTGGCGATCTTCGACGCCGACTTCGTTCCGACTCCGGGGGTCCTCCGCCAGTCGCTCGCCTACTTCTCGGACCCGGGAGTCGGGATGGTGCAAGCGCGCTGGGATCACCTGAATCGCGAGTACTCGCTCCTGACCCGGATCCAGTCGATCTTCCTGGACGGGCACTTCGTCATCGAGCACACCGCCCGCCACCGATCGGGCCGCTTCTTCAACTTCAACGGCACGGCCGGCGTGTGGAGACGGAAGGCGATCGAGGACGCCGGCGCGTGGCAATCGGACACGCTGACCGAGGACCTCGACATCTCGTACCGCGCGCAGCTCGCCGGCTGGAGGTTCGTCTATCTCAAGGACCTCGTGGTTCCGGCCGAGGTCCCGGTCGACATGAACGGCTTCAAGTCGCAGCAGCACCGCTGGACGAAGGGCTCGATCCAGACCGGGATGAAGCTCCTCCCGTCCATTTTCCGCAGCCGGCTCCCCTGGCGGATCAAGCTCGAAGCCTTTTTCCATCTCACCAACAACATCTCGTACCTGTTCGTCGTGATCCTGGCCCTTTTGATCGTGCCGGCGATCGTGATCCGCGAGCGCATCGGGTGGCAGCGGCTGGCGATCGTCGATTTTCCCCTCTTCTTTGGCGCCACCTTCTCGTTCATCGCGTTCTACATCTCCTCCCAGAAGGAGATCGGCCGCGACTGGCGCCCGACCGTCAAGTGCATGCCGTTTCTGATGTCGCTCGGGATCGGCCTGTCGCTGAACAACCTGCACGCGGTCCTCGAAGGACTGTTCGATCGCAAGAGCGAATTCACGCGCACACCGAAGTACTCGATCGAGGGGGGCTCCGGCGAATGGCGCACGAAGAAGTACCGCTCACCCGGGAACGCCTCGCTCCTCGGGGAGATCCTCCTGGCCGGATACTTCCTGGGCGCCACCGTCTTCGCCGCCGTCCAGAATTACTGGGTCGGCGTCCCGTTCCTCCTGGTCTTCTTCAACGGGTTCGCTTACACCGCGTTGCTCTCGCTCCATTCGGGCAACGGGCGGCGCGGGATCTCGCTCGGGTCCTCCCGCGGGCCGGCGCAACCCGTCACCGGGGCGTGAGCGGGGCGGTCCTGACCGCCGCTGTGCCGCTTCTCCGCCGAACGAAAGGCGCCCGACGCCCCGCGACTTCCTCGCGGCTTCGAGCGTAGTTCCGCCGTGGCCCTCATGACCGACCCCGTCTGCGGAATGCCCGTCGAACCTGCGCGGGCGCCCGCGAAGCGGCGGCACGACGGCCGGGACTTCTTCTTCTGCGCGCCCGGCTGCGCGGCGCGCTTCGACAAGGACCCCGACGGCTTCTCGAGCGGGCGGCGAGCCCGCGAGCCGATGAAGGCGTCGCCGGCCTCCCCCTTCCTCCGCCCGGGGAAGACCCTGCCGCTCTTCGGCAGTCCGGGAGTCGGCGCGCCAGCGGCTGCCGCCCGCCCCGAGACGCCGCCTCGTCCCGCCGCTCCGCGTCTTCCGCGACGCGAGAAGGGCGAAGTCCTGTCGCTCGCCCTGGACGGGATGCACTGCGCATCCTGCGTCTCGACGATCGAGCAGGCGCTCACGGCGGTTCCGGGCGTCCACGAGGCGTCGGTGAACCTCGGGACGGGACGCGCGCGAATCCGCGGAGAAAACCTGCGGGCGAACAGCCTGATCGAAGCGGTGCGCGCCAGCGGGTACGAGGCGCGGCCCGCATCCGAGGTTTCGGGAGCGGACGACGAGCGCCGGGCCCGGGACGAGCAACGGTCCCTGCTCCGGCGCACGGCGGCCGCTGCAGCGCTCACACTCCCCGTGATCGTGCTCTCGATGACGGGCGTCCGTTTTGCCGGACGCGACGTCGTTCTGCTGGCCCTGACGCTCCCCGTCTACCTGTGGGCGGGGTCGCCGTTTCTTTCGGGAATGGTGCGGACGCTGCGCCATCGAACCGCGAACATGGACACGCTCGTCGGGCTCGGCACCACTGCGGCGTTTCTCCTGTCCGCCGCGGGAACTTTTTTCCCGTCCGCGTTTGCAGCCGCCGGCGCCGCAGGGCACGTGTACTACGAGGCCGTCGGCGTGATCATCACGCTCATCCTGCTCGGCCGGTGGCTCGAGACCCGGGCGCGCGGGCGAACGTCGGCCGCGATCCGCAAGCTCCTCGACCTCTCTCCGAAGACGGCGCGCCTGATCCGCAAGGGCGTCGAGCTGGAGGTCGCGCTCTCGGAGGTCTCGGTCGGCGACCGGCTCGCGGTCAAGCCCGGCGACGCGATCCCGGTCGACGGGGTCGTCCGATCCGGCTCTTCCGCCGTCGACGAGTCGATGGTGACCGGCGAGTCGCTGCCCGCGGAGAAGAAAACGGGAGACCGGGTGATCGGAGGCACTCTCAATCAGCAGGGGGCGATCGAGATCGAAGCGACCGCGGTGGGGGCCGACACCGCGCTCGCCCACATCGTCCGTCTCGTCCACGAGGCGCAGGCCACCAAGCCGCCGATCCAGAAGCTCGCAGACCGGATCGCGGGCGTGTTCGTCCCGGTCGTGCTCGGCATCGGAACGGTGGCGTGGGTGGCGTGGTACGTGTTCGGCCCGGAGCCCCGCGCTCTCTTCGCGACCGTCGTGCTCGCTTCCGTTCTCCTGATCGCGTGCCCCTGCGCGCTCGGTCTGGCGACACCCACCGCGATCCTGGTGGGCACCGGGCGCGGCGCGGACGCCGGGATCCTCTTCCGCAACGCGAACGCGCTCGAGCGCGCGAGATCGATCACCGACGTTCTGCTGGACAAGACCGGCACCGTCACCGAAGGGCGTCCCCGCCTGACCGACCGGGTGCGGCTCGCGCGCACATCGGATGCCGAGCTTCTCGGCGTCGCGGCGGCGCTCGAGAAAAGCTCGGCGCACCCGCTCGCCGCGGCGTTAGTCGCCGCCGCGGCGGAGAAAGGCGTCTTGCTGCCCGCGGTGTCGAGTTTCGAGTCGATAACGGGCCGCGGCGTCGTGGGAACAGTGGGCGGCAAACGCGTCCTCGTCGGGAACGGACGCCTGTTCGAGGAGGAGCGCGTCGACATTTCCGAAGTCGCGGAGGATGCCGAGCGGTTCGCCGCGGAGGGCAAGACGCCCGTTCTCGTCGCGGCGGACGGGAGCGTCCTCGGCATCCTCGTCGTGGCGGACCGCGAGAAACCGGGCTCGGCGGAGGCGGTCGCGCGGCTGAAGGCGCAGGGGCTTCGGGTGATCCTCGTGACCGGCGACCGCGAGCTGGCCGCCCGGGCGATCGCCGCGCGGGTCGGCATCGACGAGGTCTTCGCCGACGTCCTTCCCGCCGACAAGGCGTCGAAGGTCGTCGAAATTCAGCGGCGAGGGGGGGTCGTGGCGATGGTCGGCGACGGCGTCAACGACGCTCCCGCCCTCGCCCAGGCAGACGTCGGGATCGCGATCGGCGCCGGAGCCGACGTTGCCATCGAAGCGTCGGACGTGACGCTCGTCGGCGGGGACCTGCGATCCGTCCCCGACGCGATCGCGCTCGCCCGCGAAACGCTCGCCACGATCCGGCAAAACCTCTTCTTCGCCTTCGCCTACAACGTCGTGGGAATCCCCGTGGCCGCGGGCCTTCTCTACCCGTTCACCGGCTGGATGCTCACGCCCATGCTCGCCTCCGCCGCGATGGCGGCGTCGTCGGTCTCGGTCGTCGTGAACAGCCTGCGGCTGGCGAGGCGGCGCCGGTGATCACATTCACCTGGACCGCTGACCGGATTGCGGCGATCCTGCTGGGGGCCGCGTTTCTGGCTTTTCTCTACGTCTATTTCTTCCGGGCCCGGCGCCGGGAGGTCCTCTCGGTCCCCGCGCCGGCGCCGAGTGCGGGCGCGGCCGAGCAGGAAGCGACCATCACGGTCTCGGGCGGCTACGATCCCGAAGTGATCGTCGCGAAGAAAGGCATTCCGCTGACCCTGGTGTTCGACCGCAGGGAATCGAGCCCCTGCAGCGACGAGGTCGTGCTGCCCGAGTTCGGAATCCGGCAGAATCTCGCGGCCCACGCGAAGACCCGCATCCGCATCGTCCCGGAGCGCGCCGGCGAGTTCCCCTTCGCGTGCGGTATGAACATGCTGCACGGCCTGCTTCGGGTCGAAGAATGAACGCCCCCGTGGAGACAGTGCGCGTCACCGAGATCTTCCGCTCCCTCCAGGGGGAGTCCTTGCGCGCGGGGTTTCCCTGTGCGTTCGTCCGGCTCACCGGCTGCGCGCTGCGCTGTGTCTGGTGCGACTCCGCGTACGCGTTCTCCGGCGGCGAGGAGATGGAGGTCGTGGAGGCCGCCCGCCGCGTACTGGACCTTCAGACTGAGCTCGTCGAGGTGACCGGCGGCGAGCCTCTCGAGCAGGAGGGCGTCTACCCGCTGATGGGGCTTCTTCTCGACGCCGGGCGCACGGTCCTTCTCGAAACCGGCGGCCACATCCCGATCGACCGGGTGGACCCCCGCGTGATCAAGATCGTGGACGTCAAGGCGCCCGGGAGCGGCATGGAGACCGCGAATCTGCCCGAGAACCTGGACCGCCTGGGCGCCCGCGACGAGGTGAAATTCGTCCTGGCCGACCGGCGAGACTTCGACTGGGCGCTCACGCTCGTGCGCGAGCGGAACCTCGATCGCGCGCACGCCGTCACCTTCTCACCGGCGTCGGGGAGCGTCGAGCCCGGAACTCTCGCCGAGTGGGTCCGAGACAGCGGCCGCAACATCCGGCTCGGGCTCCAGCTTCACAAGGTCCTCTGGGGAGATGTGCCGGGAAGATGAGCGCACCCGCTCAGACGCCGACGAAACCGATGAACCGTTCCTGTATCGTCCTTCTCTCCGGCGGGCTCGACTCCGCGACATGCCTCCTGATCGCGCGCACGGAAGGGTTCGACGTGCTCGCCCTCTCGTTTGAGTACGGACAGCGGCACGCGATCGAGCTCGAGCGGGCGCGCGCGCTAGCCGCCCGCTACGGCGTGCGCGAGCATCGGGTCGCGCGGATCGATCTTCCGGTGCCGGCCGCGTCGGCGCTGACCGACGCGGCGCGCGAAATCCCGAAGGACAGTCTCGGAGCCGAGGCGATCCCGGCGACCTACGTCCCGGCGCGGAACACGCTTTTTCTGGCGCACGCGCTCGCCTGGGCGGAGGCGGCGGAGGCGCGCGACATCTTCATCGGGGCGAACGCGCTCGATTATTCGGGGTACCCCGACTGCCGGCCGGAGTTTCTCGCCGCGTTCGAGACGATGGCGAACCTCGGCACCCGTGCAGGGGCCGGCGGGGAGACCTTCCGAATCCGTGCGCCGCTCCTCGCGATGACGAAGGCCGAGATCGTCGCGACGGGCGCGGCGCTCGGCCTCGATTTCGCGCTGACGTCGTCCTGCTACGACCCCGGCCCGGACGCTCGCCCCTGCGGCCGCTGCGACTCGTGCCTCCTGCGCGAAAAGGGCTTCCGGGAGGCCGGCGTTTCTGACCCGGTCCGGTCGCGCGGATCTCAACTGCTGTGAATGCAGGGTGACACTTCTCCGCTCATATTTTATCTTTCGACTGCGCGATGAGCAGTGCGGGCCTGAGCCCGCCCGTTTGCGCGGAAAGAGACCGCAATGCGTTTCGATCAATTGACTATCAAGGCCCAGGAGGCCATCTCGGAAGCCCAGACGAACGCGCGGAGCCGCGGCAACGCGGAGCTGACCGGCGAACATCTTCTCGCGGCGCTTCTCTCCCAGGCGGAAGGCGTCGTCGTCCCGATCCTTCAGAAGCTCGGCGTGGATCCGGGCGCGCTCGCCAGGGAAGTCGAGGCATCTGTCGAGCGGCGCCCGAAGGTGACGGGGGCGTCCGCCGACGCCGTGCCTTCGCGCGAGCTGACCGGCGTCATCGACCGGGCGTTCGAAATCGCGAAGGAGTTCGGAGACGAGTACGTTTCCACCGAGCACCTGCTCGTCGCCCTCTCCGAATCCAACGCGGGCGACGCGGCGAAGCTCCTCACGAAAGCAGGCGCGCGCAAGGACGCGATCCTGCGGGCGCTCAAGGACGTTCGCGGCTCCTCCCGGATCACCGACCCGAACCCGGAAGACAAGTACCAGGCGCTGAAGCGCTACACCCGCGACTTAACCGACCTCGCGCGCCGCGGAAAGATCGACCCGGTCATCGGCCGGGATGAAGAGATCCGGCGCGTCGTGCAGGTGCTCTCGCGGCGCACGAAGAACAACCCCGTCCTGATCGGCGAGCCGGGCGTCGGCAAGACGGCGATCGTCGAGGGGCTCGCCCGGCGCATCCATTTGGGAGACGTTCCCGAAGGGCTCAAGAACAAGCGGGTCGTGGCGCTCGATCTGGGCTCCATGATCGCGGGCGCGAAGTACCGGGGCGAATTCGAAGACCGCCTGAAGGCCGTGTTGAAGGAGATCGAAGAGGCGCAGGGCACGGTCATCCTGTTCATCGACGAGCTTCACACGCTCGTCGGAGCGGGGGCGGCCGAAGGCTCGATGGACGCCTCGAACATGTTGAAGCCGGCGCTCGCCCGCGGCGAGCTCCGGGCGATCGGCGCGACGACGCTGAACGAATACCAGAAGTACATCGAGAAAGACGCGGCGCTCGAGCGGCGGTTCCAGCCGGTATTCGTGAACGAGCCGACGGTCGAGGACACCATCTCGATCCTGCGCGGCCTTCAGGAGCGCTACGAGGTGCACCACGGCGTCCGAATTACGGACGGAGCGTTGGTCGCCGCGGCGCGTTTATCGCACCGGTACATCGCGGACCGCTTTCTCCCCGACAAGGCGATCGACCTCGTCGACGAAGCGGCGGCAAAGCTGCGGACTGAGATCGATTCCCTTCCCATCGAAATCGACCAGGTGGAGCGCCGCCTCGTCTCGCTCGAGATCGAGAAGCGGGCGCTTTCGAAGGAGAAGACGCCCGACGCCGAGAAGCGGCTGTCGGAGCTCGAGAAGGAGCTCGCGGAGCAGCGGGAAGCCTCGACGCGCCTGCGGACTCAGTGGTCCCTCGAAAAGGAAGCGATCCAGAAGATCCGGGAAACCAAGGAGGGAATCGAGCAGACGCGCCAGCAGGCGCTGGAGGCGGAACGCGAGGGCAACCTTCAGAAGGCCGCGGAGCTGCGCTACGGCCGGCTCCCGCAGCTCGAAGGAGAGCTCGCCGCTCAGAACACGCGCCTGGCGGAGCTCCAGCAGGGAGCTCCGATGCTCCAGGAGGAAGTCACCGAAGAGGACATCGCGGAGGTCGTCTCGCGCTGGACGGGCGTGCCCGTCTCCAAGATGCTCGAGCGCGAAACCGCGAAGCTGCTGGAGATGGAGATCAGGATCGGCGCGCGCCTGATCGGCCAGCGCGAGGCGGTCGCCGCCGTTTCCGACGCGGTCCGCCGGTCGAGGGCGGGTCTTTCGGATCCGCGCCGGCCGATCGGATCGTTCATCTTCGTCGGCCCGACGGGCGTCGGAAAGACCGAGCTTGCCCGGGCTCTGGCGGAGTTTCTCTTCGACGACGAGCACGCGATGGTTCGCCTCGACATGTCGGAGTACATGGAGAAGCACTCCGTCGGGAGGATGATCGGGGCGCCTCCCGGATACGTCGGGTACGAGGAGGGCGGCCGGCTGACGGAGGCGATCCGGCGGCGGCCTTACTCCGTCGTGCTGTTCGACGAGATCGAAAAGGCGCATCCCGATGTTTTCAACGTACTGCTGCAGGTGCTCGACGACGGGCGGCTCACGGACGGAAAAGGCCGCGTCGTCTCTTTCAAGAACACCGTGATCATCATGACGTCGAACCTCGGCTCGCAGTGGATCGCCGAGGGGTCCGCGATGGACGAGGCGGAGGTGAATACGCGGGTCGAAGAGGAGCTCCGGCGCCACTTCCGGCCGGAATTCTTGAATCGCATCGACGACGTTATCGTCTTTCATCGCCTGTCGCGGGAGGAGATCGAGCAGATCGTCGAGGTCCAGCTCCAGGGTCTCGCCGCAACGGTCGCGGACCGCGGCATGCGCCTCACGTGGACGCCGGAGGCGCGGCATTTCCTCGCGGCCCGAGGTTACGACCCGACGTTCGGCGCGAGACCGCTCAAGCGGCTGATCCAGAAAGACGTGACGGACTCTCTCGCGCGTCAGCTCCTGACCGGCGCTTTGAAGCCCGGAGACACGGCGGAAGTCGATGTGTCGTCGGACCGGGAGCGGCTGGAGATCATCCCGAGATCCCAGTCCGAGAAATCGCAGTCGCAGACATTGCAGACCGAGGAAGAGTGAGGGGCCGTCATTTCAGAAGTCAAAAGCGTTCAGCGCCCATGTTGCATGTTGCATGGTGCATGTTGACTGCTGAACCGTTTCGGCGGGTCTTTTTGGTGGCGCGCGGGCGCCTGTTGACGTCGGGACCGCCGTCCGCAGGAATGCCGGAGTCGCCCGGCCCGTTTCGGGTGCCGTGAGACGAGCCGTCGGGACCTGCGCCGCCGTGGCCCTCCTCTTTTCGACCGTCGCATACGTCGCTTCCGCCGCTCCTTTGCCCTCCCGCCGGAGCGAGATCGTCGAGGTTGTCGATAAGGTTTCGCCGGCCGTCGTGAACATCGCCGCGGAGCAGCTCGTCACCCGCCGCACCGGATCGTGGGACGACTTCTTCTTCGGTCTCGATCCGCGGCCCCGCCGGGAAACCGCGCAGTCGCTGGGGTCGGGGGCGATCATCGACCCGAAGGGCATCATCCTGACGAACGACCACGTCATCTCGGGCGCATCGAGGATTCTCGCCACGACGAAATCCGGTGTCGAGCTCGAGTGCGAGGTGGTCGGCTCCGACGCGGACAACGATCTGGCCGTGCTCCGCGTCAAGAAACCCGGAGCGCCGCTTCCAACCCTGAAGCTCGGAACCTCGAGCGACATCCTGATCGGCGAGACGATCGTGGCGATCGGAAACCCGTTCGGCTTCTCGAACACGGTGACGGCCGGCGTCGTTTCCGCGATGGGCCGGAGCGTGCGCGGCAACGACAATCAGCGGGTCTACACGGATTTCATCCAGATCGACGCCCCGATCAACCCCGGAAATTCCGGCGGCCCTGTCGTCAACATCCAGGGCGAGATGATCGGCATCGCGACCGCGATCATCGGCGGAGCGCAGGGCATCGGCTTCGCGATCCCGGTGGACCGGGCGAAGCGGATCGTCGCGGACCTGCGCCAGTACGGATCCGTGCGCGCGGTGTGGATCGGCGCGCGCGGCCGCACGCTCACGGCCGGCGAAGAAAGGGCCGGCCAGCGCCGCCCGCGGGGGTTCCGAATCCGCTCGGTGGAGTCGGCCTCACCGGCGGAGCGCGCGGGCATCAAGGCAGGAGACACGGTCGTCTCGATCGATGGCGCCCCGATCGACTCGCAGGAGGCGTTCGAGACCGCGCTTTCGACCCGCGGCCCCGGCAAGCCGATGAAGCTCGTGCTTCGGAGCGGGACTGGCGAGCGCGAGCGCGACCGCACGGTCACGATTTCGGGCGAGCCGCCGCCCGGCGACTACGGCATCCGGCGGCTCCGGACCGACCTCGGGATGACGGTGCGATCCGGCGGTACCGGGCTCAGGATCACGATCGTGGATCCTCGCGGCGGCGCCGCGAAGGCGGGCCTCGAGAACGGCGACATCCTGATCGGCTTAAACGGCACGGAAGTTCGAGATCCCGAGGACGTGAACAAGATCTTCGCCCGGGACCACAACCGCAGCACGCTGGTCATGGAAGTCGCGCGCGGCCGGTTCTCCTATACCCTCACGTTCCCGCTGGCGTAAATCCGACTTGGAGGCCCGTGACCGGTCACGGTCTCGGGGAAGCCGGCTTCCGGATTCGTAATTCCGAAACGACGATCCCCGCCAGCACGAGCGCCCCTCCGATCATCCCGCGCGTCCCGAGCTTGTCGTGCAGGAGCCAGGCTCCGAAGATCGCCGCCATGACGGGCTCGAGCGCGAAAATGATCGCGGCGTGCGTCGCGGACATTTTGCCCTGCGCCCACGTCTGCGAGAAGAACGTCCCGACGGTCCCGACAGAGCCGAGATAGAGCACGCTCCAGAGAAAGGTGCCTCCCCAGACAACGCGGCGCGCCTCCGCGGCCGCTTCCGGAAGGCCCGACAGTGCCGGAATCCGCAGGAGGAGAGAGGCGAGGCCGGACACCACCACCACCGTCGCGAGCTGGACGGCGGTCAGCCACACCGCGTCCTGACGCGCCGAGCGCTCGGAGAGCTCGACGATGTAGAAGGCGAAGACGACTCCGCAGCCGAACACGAGGACGTCCCCGCGGCCGATCGCGCCGCCGTCCGTCGGGAAGGTGAGCAGCAGAAAACCGACTGCCGCCAGCGCGAAGCCCGCCGCGTTTTCGAGGGACGGCAGCCTCCGGTTGCGCAGATACGCGGCGAAGGGAGTCAGCACCACGGAGAGGCCCGTCAGGAACCCGGCCTTCGAAGCCGTCGTTGTCGGGATGCCCAGGACCTGCAGCGTCATCCCTCCCGCGAGCAGGAGCCCGACCACGAGGCCGTCCCGCCAGAGGCCGGGGCTTCTGCGCCGGAAGAACAGAAGCGGCGCGAGAAGAGCGGAGGCGATTGCGAAACGCCAGAACAGAAACTGGAGCGGCGGTGACGACTCGAAGGCGTTCTTGACGACCACGAACGAGGAGCCCCAGACCACCGTCACGCCGATGAGCACGGCATCGGCGCGCAGCGATCCCGGCGCCCGAGCGCCCGAGGCTTTCTCCGTCATGGCGGCGACAGGCTAGCAGCTGGCATCCGGGCGGCGAATTCGCCTCGCGGCGTCCGGCAGCCTGCTAGCATCGGCGGCTTGCACGAGTCGAGCTCTCCCCCGCGCGTCCGCTTCGCGCCGTCTCCGACGGGATCCCTGCACGTCGGCGGCGCACGGACGGCCCTCTACAACCTTCTCTTCGCGCGGCGCGAGAAGGGCACGTTCATCCTGCGCATCGAGGACACCGACGTCGAGCGCTCCCGCGAAGAGCTGTCCGGCCAGATCCTCTCGGCGATGGAGTGGCTCGGCCTCGATTACGACGAGGGGCCGTTCTACCAGTCGTCGCGGATGGAGCTGTACCGGGCGGCGATCGAGCGCCTCATCGCGCGGGGAAGGGCGTACCGCGCGTTCGAGACAGCCGAGGAGCTCGACGTCGAGCGGAAAAAGGCGGATGCGGCGGGCCGCGCGTACCGCTACTCGGGCGCCGGCCGCGACATCTCACCCGATGAGAGCGACCGCCGCGCGCGGGCGGGCGAACGGCACGTCGTGCGCCTCAAGATGCCGGCCGGAACGATCGTGGTCGAAGACCTGGTGCGCGGACGGGTCGAGTTCCCTCCGGAGGCGCTCGACGATTTCGTCCTCGTCCGGTCGGATGGACATCCGCTGTACCACTTCTGCGTCTGCGTCGACGACGCCGAGATGCGGATCACGCACGTGCTCCGCGGAGACGATCACCTGGCGAACACTCCGAAGCACGTCGCCCTCTTCGACGCGCTCGGCGTCCCGGTGCCCGCGTTCGCGCACCTGGGGATGATCCTGGGGACCGACCGCAAGAAGCTCTCGAAGCGTCACGGCGCCGCCGCGGTCGAGGAGTGGCGCGAAGTCGGCATTCTTCCCGAGGCGCTCGTCAACTTTCTCGCCTTGCTCGGTTGGTCGCCGGGCGACGACCGCGAGATCCTGACGAGGGAGGAAATGGAGCGCGAGTTCTCGATCGACCGCATCGGGGCGTCTCCCTCGGTCTTCGACCCCGAGAAGCTGCTGTGGATGAACGCGCAGTACATCGCGAAGATGCCCGCGGCGGAGATCCTGGCCCGGTGCGTGCCGTGGCTTCCCGTGCCGCCTCCGCGCGAGGTCGCGCTCGCCGCGATCGAGCTGCATCGCACGCGGGCCCGCACGACCGTCGAGATGGCGCGAGCGGTTGCGACGTATGCCTCCGACCCGGAGCTCTACGAGCCGGACGGCCTGAAGAAGCAGGTGAAGCCCGACACCGCCGCGCAGATGGGAAAGTTTCTCGAGCGCGTCGCCGCGGTTTCCGAATGGACCGTGGGCCCCCTCGAGGCGGCGCTGCGGGCGAGCGCCGAGGAACAGGGCATTTCCGCCGGCAAGCTGATCCACCCGACGCGGCTGGCGCTGACGGGAGTGACGGTGGGCGCACCGCTCTTCGACGTGGTCGCGCTGCTCGGCAAAGAAACAGCTCTGCGCCGGCTCAAGATCTTCCTCGACAGGATCGCGCCGAAGAGCCCGGAAGGGAATCCGGAAGAATCGACTGACAGCTAGGATTCGTCGAGCCGGTACTCCTCGCGCAGGTGGTGCAGGTCTTTCAAGGCGCCGCGCAGCACGGTGATCACCCGCGAGACTTCGCGCCCGTAAAACTTCATCTCCGCGTCGCAGTCGGTGAGGCCGTAGATCGCCTCGTCCTTCTCGAGTCGGTCCTTCTCGAAGTTCAATCGCTCGATCAACTCGTCGAGCTCGGACCGAAGGACGAACGCGACGTCGCGAACGCCCATGAAGCGGCTGCACTGGGGGCAATGCACTTCCAGGTTCGCTTCCTCGGGAACGGCGTCGATCACAAACTGACGTTCGCATCGCGGGCATTCGAAGACTTCCGGAATCATGACGAGCCCAAGTGTACGCGCCGGCGCCTGGAACTCCGATGCCCATTTTTGGGGACGCCATGGTGGCATCCGTCGAAAGTTTTCCGGCACACGTTCTGCTTGCGCCGACCGGGTACGATTCGCCGCGAGCGAAGAACAACTGCGGCAGGGAAAGCTTCCGGCGGGGAAAGCTGGAAGTGTCTGCTCGTTCTCGCCGCAACGCTCGTGGCGTCGCCGCGGCCGCAGCCGTTCGCGAGCTCGAAGGATCTTTTTGGTTCTCTCAGACGAGGCGTCGCAGCCGTCGACTCTGGAAACCTGGCTGAATCCGCGAGTGACTCCTAAACTGGGCGCCGGAGATCAAGTAGCGGTGGTGCGCGCGTTGAGTTCGCCCGGTCCGGAGGCCGCCCGAGCGAAGGCGGCAGAACGGACCGCTCAGCATAAGATCGACGGCATGACTCCCTCGGCTCCGCTTCGCGCGCCACAATTTTCTTGAGCCGACGCATGGATCGCAGATCGTTCTTAAAGGCAGGTGGCGCGATCGTCGTGCTGGCGGCGGGAGGAGGAGTTTGGCGGGCATACGATCAGGGCGTTTTCAATGTGGGCGAAGGGCCGGCCTACGAGCCCTGGAAAGACTGGCGGAGTGGCCCGTCGGATGGCCCCCTCGCGCTGGTGCGTGCCGCGATTCTCGCGGCGAGCCCGCACAACACGCAGCCCTGGCTTTTCAGAGTCGGTGATTCGGGGATCGACTTGTACATCGACACGAAGCGGAACGTTGGCGCACTCGATCCCTTTCTGCGGGAGGCGCACATCGGGATGGGCTGCGCCTTGGAGAACCTGATGCTTGCCGCCGCCGCCAATGGTTTCGCGGCAACTGCGACTCTGTCTCCCGGAGAGCTTGGGCCGATTCCCGCTGAGCCGACGCCCAAGCTCGTGGCGCGGGTCGATCTCGCTCCGGGTCAACGTCAGGAAAACGTCCTCTACGACTCGATTCCGCGCCGTCATACGAATCGCAGCCCCTACGATCCGAAGAAGCCCCTCCCGCCCGAATTCGTTCAAGCGCTGCAGGCGCTGGTGCGTGACGAGACAGATGTCAAACTGTTTCTCTTCGCGGACGAGGCCGTGCGAACGAAGATCGTTGCGATCAGCTCCGCGGCGAATACCGAGATCTACTCCGATCCGGAGGTCATGCGCGGCAACGAGCGGTGGATTCGGACCAGGTGGAGCTCAGTCCAGAGGTTCCGAGACGGCCTGACGATAGACTCCTTCGGACTCCCTTCCGTCACGACCGCGATCGCCAAGATGATCCCCGCGGGGATGTTGAGGCGGGTCGTGTCAAGCGCGGCGAAGGATGGCTACTCAGAATTGATGCTGAGCGCACCACTGATCGGGATGATTGCGCTGCGCAACCGCTACGATTGTGAGCAGAATCTGCGCGCTGGGCGAGTCTGGCAGCGAGCGCATCTCTTCGCGACGGCCCGCGGTGTCGCCGGGCGTCCCTGCAACGAAGCGGCAGAAATGGTGGATCACGAGAGGACTCTGGGCAGGGAGCCACGGCGAGCTGCCCTGTTGGCGGAGATCATCGGCGACGCGGCCTGGCAGCCGACCTTCGTTTTCTATATGGGCGATCCGTTCCTGGCAGGAAAAGCGAGCCCGCGGCGACCAGTACAGGACGTTGTCGTCTGAGCGCCGGCCTGTCTGCTTCGGATGCAGCCAAACGGTCTGGCCGAGGGCGGTCGGATTTGGCCCCTGCCTTATTGAGCTCGAGTGAAAGGAGCCGGTGCCCGGCAGCTCAGAGATTCGAAGCGAGGAGCAGGTTTGCCTCGCGGGAGCCGGAGCGGAGGCAATTGTATCGGCTGGCCACCATGAACGCCTTCCGAACCCTCCGGCCGAGGGAGGCGGAGCGCCGGATCAGCCGACGTGATTGGCTGCGAACCAGCGAACAAACCCCGAAGGCGATCGCCGACCCATTGAGAGGGAGGATCGAACCCGGCGGGGGTTCACGGCGGGCGCCGGCCGAGGTCAGTCACTTGCTGGCGACCTCCGCAGTCCAGTTGACGATCACTTCGAGCGGAAGCTCGTCGGCGACAATCTTCGGAACGATCGCGAGAAACCGCTTGCCGTCCGGCGAGACGTCGAAGGCTTTCCAGTCTGCTCCGCCGAGCGCGAAGAGGGCGGTCGGAGATCCCAGCTCGAGCGAAGGGAAAGTCTTGACCGGTACCGACGTCATGTGCCGGTCCCCCGAGACGTAGAGAAGCTCGCGACCGTCGCGGCTCCAGCGCAACCCCTTCGCACCTCCGGTCGAGACGCGGATTCTCTCGCCCGGCCCGGGATAGGGCGTGACGTAAACCTCCGGTTGGCCCGACTCAGTGGTGATCATTCCGAGATAGCGGCCGTCGGGCGAGAAGCGCACGTCGGACTTGCCGAAAGGCGCCTGCAGAAAAGGAGCGGGCTTTCCGCCACCAGTGAGAGGGAGCACCCAGATGTCGAACCTGCCGTGCTCGCTCGCTTCCCTGAAGAGGAGAGACCCGCCGTCGGGTGAAACGTCCTCCGCGATCTGGAATTTTCCGTCTGGAAGGAGTTTCTCTTCTTTACCTGTCGCGAGGTCCCTGCGGAAGAGCTGCGGCGAGGTGCCCCGGTCGACCGAATAGACGACGCTCTTTCCTCCGGGCAGCAAGATGGGATAGACCTCAGTGTCCGGCTCTGAAGTGACAGGCGTCTCCGTCCCTCGCTCGAGGTCCAGAGACCAGACGCCCCACGTTCCGATCTGCGGGCGGGTTCGATCGGTGAGCGCCCGCCGGCCGTCGGGAGCGATCGAGACGCTCAGGTAATTCCCGGGCGGACCGACAGAACCCAGGTCCCGACCGGTTCGGTCGAGCCAGGTCAGACGGTTCGCGTCTTCCTGAGACTGATAGGCGAGCGTGCCGGTCCACGATGCTGCGAAAGAGGCAAAGCCCGTCGTGAGAAAGTACCGAACGTGTTCCGCCATCGAGATTGGCTCGCCCGAGACACGGCCGCTCTCCGGGTCAAAACGCTGCGCCACCAGGGTTCCCTCTCTGGCGAACACGAGATAGCCAGGGTTCATGTATTGCACGGCGGATTTGACGGCCAGGATGGGGCGGGGCTTTTTCCCCGGCTCCGCCAGCATCAAGTCGCCGCGGCCGTCTTGATAACGAAGAAGGTAAAGGAATCGCTCGCCGTCCGGGAGGAACCAGGGCCAGGCGACCCGAGCCTCGCCCCGCGAGAGATCGACCCGGATCATCTCGGCCGGCGCACCGCCCGCTGCGGAAACGCGGAAGACTCCCCGCCCCCTCGAGACTCCGGCAAAGAGGATGTCCCCGTCGCGGCCCCAGGTCCCCGACCAAAACGGGCCGACGAGGGCCACGTCGCAGATCGACACGGCCGCGCCTCCGGAGAGCTCGACGCGCTTCAACTTGCCCTCCGCGAAGAAGGCGATGGAGCGGCCGTCGGGCGAAAAGAAGAGCGAATTGGCGCCTTCGGTCCCCGGGATCGGCCGGGCCTCAGGAGCGGACAGTGGCCGCAGGAAGATGCGCTGGCCGCCCTGCGAATCCGACGCGACGTATGCGAGCCGTGAACCGTCCGGCGAGACGGTGAGAAAAGAGCTCTCCACACCGTGCCAGAAGGCGCCGTTTGCCGGAGGTGGTAGGGAGAAGCGGATCGTCGGCTGTGGTCGAGCAGGCGGGGACCCTTTTCTGAGCATCGCGACCGCCGCGATCGCGAGGACGGCGCCGGCCACGAACCACGGCAGCCATCGAGCCCGAGGGGGGTGCGGGAAAGCGCCAGCAACCCGTGGAGCCGATACCCCGTCGGCAATCGCGTTCAGTTGCAACTCCACGTCGCGCGCCGTTTGCCACCGGTCATCGGGGTCTTTGGCGAGACAAGTCCTCACCAGACGATCGAGCGAGGCCGGGCTCATGGTCTGGACAGAAGAGATCGAGGGAGGCCCGCTCGTGAGAATTGCCGACACCGTCGAGGCCGGGCTCGTCCCATTGAACGCCCTGGTGCCGGTCGCCATCTCGTGGAGCACGGCTCCCAACGCGAAGATGTCGGCCCGAGAGTCGGCGTCTTTGCCTCGGAGCACCTCCGGCGCCATATACGGAACCGTACCGAGGATCATGCCCGGAGATGACAAATCCCTCGCCGCGGTCGGCGCCGAGGTCAGGCTTTCCATCGTCGGAGAGGGCAGGAGGACCTTCGCCAAACCGAAGTCGAGAAGTTTCAACCCCGATTTAGTGATCATGACGTTGGAGGGCTTCAAGTCGCGGTGAACGATTCCCTTTCGGTGCGCCGCCTCCAGCGCCGATGCCATCTGCGCTCCGAATCGGAGTGTCTGATCGACGGGGAGCGGCCCTCTCACCACCCGTTCAGCGAGAACCTCGCCTTCGAGCAGCTCCATGACGAGATAGTCCGTACCATCTGTATTCCCGACGTCGTAGAGCGCGCAGATATGCGGATGGGAAAGTGAAGAGATCGTTTTCGCCTCGCGCTCGAAACGCTGGCGGATTTCAGGAGAAGAAGAGAGATCCGAGCGCAGGACCTTGATTGCGACAATCCGCTCGAGACGCGTGTCTCGCGCCTTGTACACCTCACCCATCCCCCCCGCGCCGAGAGGCGAGAGGATTTCGTACGGGCCAAGCCGGGTTCCCGAGAGAAGAAGAGACATCTGGGTGCTGAAGATTCTAGTCGCGGAACGACTGGACTCTGGTCCGCACTCCCGGATTCGTGGAAATGCGCGCTGCTCGATTTGGTCATCCGTGAGACCTGTCACCGTCGTGGGCAATTGTGGGTGAAAAACGCGGAGTCTCCGGAAGGAATTGGCTGGCCATCGTGGACACCTTTCGAACCGCCGGCTTTCGCTCCCTGGGTAGGGGCCCGGCTCAGAGGGCGTATTCCCAAAGGAGTTTTTCGCCTTCTGGCGATCTCGCAGCATCGGCTGTCAGCGGTCCTTTTGCGACCGGAGGCTGCAGGACTCGATAAAATGAATTCGGAAAGGAACCCAAAGGAAGATCAAACCGCCGAATCGCCGAGACATGCGTCTCGACTCCAAACGCTGCGTTCTTGACCCGGAAACGAGGGAAGTGCTCCGGGAGGGGACCGTAGTGCCGTTTTCGCCGAAGGCTTCTCTCCTTCTCAAGTTCCTTTTCGAGAACCGCCCCAGGGCGTTTTCGAAGGCGCGGACCCAACAGCACCTGTGGTCGGAAACTTTCGTTTCGGAAGCGAATCTCGGGAATCCCGCATCGACGGTCGAAAAGCGGTCAAACTGGTGACCGTACGCGCCGGGGATTGGCTTGGTCCTTACGAGATTCTGTTGCCGCTCGGCGCGGGCGGGATGGGAGAGGTGTACCGAGCGCGGGACGCGAAGCTCGACCGCGAGGTGGCGATCAAGGTCCTGCCGTCCAATCTTTCGAACGACCCGGAAGCTCTGGCGCGGTTCGAGCGGGAGGCGAAGGCCGTCGCGGCCCTGTCCCACCCGAACATCCTGGCCATCCACGATTTCGGGACACACGAAGGCACCGCCTACGCTGTGATGGAGCT
This sequence comes from Thermoanaerobaculia bacterium, assembly GCA_038229875.1. Lineage (GTDB taxonomy): Bacteria > Acidobacteriota > Thermoanaerobaculia > UBA5066 > Gp7-AA6 > JALYUA01. The sequence goes on from JBBROA010000005.1 coordinate 52,018, forward strand.
TCTCGAAGGAGAGACCCTGCGCGGCAAGCTCGATGCGGGTCTCATTCCCCAGAAGCAGGCCGTGGACTACGCGCTGCAGGTCGCCAAAGGCCTCTCCGCGGCCCACGAGAAGGGCGTCGTCCACCGGGACCTGAAGCCCGAGAACCTCTTCGTCGCCAGAGACGGTCACGTCAAGATTCTCGACTTCGGTTTGGCAAAGAAGGTCGGGACGGCTGAGCCAGGCGAAGAGACGAGCGCGCCGACGGTCTCCGGCCACACGGAACCTGGAACGGTCATGGGGACGGTGGGCTACATGTCGCCCGAGCAGGTGCGCGGGCTTCCCGTCGATCACCGCTCGGACATCTTTTCGTTCGGTGCGGTCCTCTACGAACTGCTCTCGGGCAAGAGGGCATTCAAGAGGGACACGGCGGCAGACACGATGTCGGCCATCATGCGCGACGAGACGCCGGAGGTTTCGGAGTCGGGAAGGAACATCTCTCCGGCCCTCGAGGGCATCGTCCGGCATTGCCTGGAGAAGGACCGGAACACACGATTCCAATCGGCGAAGGACATCACGTTTGCCCTTTCGGAGGCATCCGCGGCGGCCATGACGAGAGACTCGCAGGTGGTCGCCGCGCCTCGCGCCTCGAAGCGGAACTTCCTCATCCCTGTCGCGGCCGGCGTGGCGGTTCTTCTCGCCGTGGCTGGCGTCCTGTACCTGCGGCGTCACCCCCCGGCTCCGTCCACACCGGCCAGCCCTTCGATCGCCGTTCTGCCCTTCGCGAACCTGAGCGGCGACAAGGAGCAGGAGTATTTTTCCGACGGCCTCTCGGAGGAACTGATGGGTCTTTTGACCAAGGTGAAGGAGCTGCACGTGGCCGGGCGGAAATCTTCCTTCGCGTTCAAGGGGACCACGGAAGATCTTGCCACGATCGGCAAGAAGCTCCACGTGGCGACGATCCTCGAGGGGAGCGTGCGCCGGTCAGGGGACCAACTCCGAGTCTCGACGCAGCTCGTCAGCGTGGGAGACGGCTATCAGATCTGGGCGGAGAAGTACGACCGGAAGATGGCCGACGTCTTCGCGGTGCAGGACGAGATCGCAGGGGCGGTGGTGGCGGCGCTGAAGGTCAAGCTGCTGCCGCAGGAGCGCCCGGGAGGCTCCCAGCGCCGGACGTCGAACCCGGAGGCATACAACCAGTACCTCCTCGGCCGGCAGTTCGCGAGCCGAGCCAACCCGGAAGGCGATCGCCTCGCGGTCGCGGCCTACCAGCGGGCGATCGAGCTCGATCCGAACTTCGCCGCGGCCTATGCCGGGCTCGCGGGCGCGGAGTACTGGCTGGCGGAGTCCGCGGGGGGGACTGCCGAGGCGGTGGAGGCGGAAAACGAGCAGGCGAGAGCGGCGGCGGAAAAGGCGATCGCGCTTGATCCGGATCTGGCGGCAGGCTATTTGGCGCGGGGCCTCGTGCGTTACGGAATCACCTGGGACTGGGTGGGGGCGCAGACGGATCTCGAGCGGGCCCTCTCGCTCGACCCGGGGGACAGCAGGATCCAGATCGTTTATAGCTACATTCTCTCCACGCTGGGTCGGCTACCGGAAGCGATGGCTGTGGCCAGGAAGGCGATCGAACTCGACCCGCTTTCGCCGCGTGGCGGAAGCAACCTCGGCAGGTACTTGAACGCGCTGGGCCGGTTCCCGGAGGCGCGCCGGGCGCTGATCGGAGCGCTCGAAATCAGTCCAGAAGATGAATACGTGCACTTCAACCTCGGGACCACCTTCCTGCTCGAAGGCCAGCCGAAGGCCGCGCTTGCCGAGTTCCGGCGAGCCGGTGACGCCCGGGGCCTGGCCGGCGTGGCGATGGCCGAGCACGACATGGGCCATACGACGGAATCGCAAAAAGCCCTGAACGAGCTGATCGCCAGGCACGCCCAGGACTCGGCCTTCCATATTTCCGAGGTCTACGCCTGGCGCGGCGAGCGCGATCAGGCCTTCGCCTGGCTCGAGACGGCACACACACAGCGGGGCCAGTTCCTCGCCGAAATCACGTGCAACCCGCTCGTCGCCAGGCTGCACAGGGATCCCCGCTACGCGGCGATGCTCAAGAAGATGAACCTGCCCGTGGGGAAGTGAGTGAGGGGTACCGATTGCGAATCTCGGAGGTTTCCCGGCGTTTCTGCCCCGGTCGCGGCGCACGAAGTCTGCCAGAGGGGAAGAGGCGCGCGCCGCGGGAGCGAAGCCCCGGAGCTGATGAGCGCGAAGCGAAATCCAAGCGGAGCGGGCGTAGCGACGGTTTGGCTGGGAGGCAGGGAGTCGAACCCCGATTAACTGGTCCAGAGCCAGTGGTCCTACCATTGAACGACCTCCCAGTCGTCAGGGAGAGCGGATTATTCAGGAACACCCGGTTTCCGTCAAACCCGAGGCCCCGGCCCGTTCTCCCCGGATTCCCCGGCTCGCCGACGCGGACGTAAGATCCCCGCATGGATCCTTCCCGCCTCGTTTCGCGCAAATGCGAGCCCTGCCGGGGCGGGGTGCCGCCGCTGGCCGAGGCTAAGGTCCGGGAGTTTCTCGAGCAGACCCCGGAGTGGACGCTCGAAGAGAACGCCTCGCGACTCGCCCGCCGTTTCGAGTTCGAGAATTTCAAGAGCGCGCTCGAGTTCGTCAATCGCGTCGGAGACCTCGCCGAGCAGGAGGGTCACCACCCGGACATCGCGGTCCACTGGAACAAGGTCGAGCTCGTCCTGTGGACCCACGCGATCGGCGGACTCCACGAGAACGACTTCATCCTCGCGGCGAAGATCGACCGCCTGCTGGAAGAGCCGCGCCGCGCGACGAGCGGTCTCTCGGGCTAGGACCCCTAGCGGCCCGGCTTGCCCGGAAGGATCACGAGCACCAGCCCGATCACCCCGGCTCCGACCGAGACCCACCGCGCCGTTTCCCAGAAGTCCTTCTTGCCGCGCTCCTCCTGCGAGAACGTCGATTTCAACGCTCCCTGGACGCTGTCGTAGCTGCCGCGCTTGCTCGACGCGAAAAGGAACCCCGCGATCCCCAGCACCAGAATGATCAAGCCGATGCGTCGCATGGCGCCTCCTGAATTGCCTAGTACCGCGCGAGCGAAGAGTCGATCCGCTCCGCCCACGTGTTGATGCCGCCGGCGAGGTTGCGGGCCTTCGCGTAGCCCATCTGACGGAGAAAAGCGACCGCGTGGGCGCTCCGGCCGCCGACGCGGCAGTACACGACGATATCGTCGTCCTTCGAAAGCTCCGCGAAGCGGACGGGAAGCGCGGCCAGCGGAATCTTGACCGAGCCGGTCAGATCCGCGATCGCATACTCGTAGGGCTCCCGCACGTCGAGCAGCACCAGTCCTTCTCCGCCGTCGCGCAGCGACTTCAGCTCTTCGACGGAAACTTCAGGAGGGACGGCCGGCACGGCGCGGGACGATACCACCGGCGCATCGCAATCCGCGTCGACGCCGACTTCGGAGAGCCGGGTGATTATGGGCCGCTCTCCGCAGAGCGCGCAGTCCGGGTCCTTGCGCAGGCGCATCTCCCGAAACTGCATCGAAAGCGCGTCGACCATGAGGAGCCGCCCGATCAGGGGCTCTCCGATCCCGAGGATCAGCTTGAGGGTCTCCGCGGCCTGGATCATCCCGAGGAGTCCGGGCAGCACGCCGAGAACCCCTGCCTCGGCGCACGAGGGAACGGATCCCGCGGCCGGGGGCTCGGGGTGCAGGCAGCGATAGCAGGGCCCCTTCTGCGCCCAGAACACCGAGGCCTGGCCTTCGAAGCGGTGCACGGACGCCCAGACGTTCGGCTTTCCGGCGAGCACGCACGCGTCGTTGACGAGGTATCGCGCCGGGAAGTTGTCGGTTCCGTCGGCGACGACGTCGAAATCCCGCACGATCGCGAGCGCGTTGCCGGCGGTCAGCCGCTGGCGGATCGGCGTCACGCCGACGTTCGGGTTCGCGTCCCCGATCCGGCGCGCGGCCGCTTCGACCTTGGCGATGCCGACGTCTCCGGTCCCGTAGAGGACCTGGCGCTGGAGGTTCGAGGCCTCCACGGCGTCTGAATCGACGAGTCCGATCCGCCCGACGCCCGCCGCCGCGAGGTAGAGCGCGATGGGTGACCCGAGCCCTCCCGCGCCGACCACCAGCACGCGCGCGGATTTCAGTCGCGCCTGCCCCTCCGGGCCGACCTCCTCGAGAGTCAGGTGGCGCGCGTACCGCCTGGATTCCTCGGGCGAAAGACCGCGCGCGCCGGCCGGCTCGGAAATCACGGCGCCTTCGTCAGCTCGATCCGGAAAGTCGAGCCTGTCTCGACCGCGCGGAAGTTCTGAAACGGGGAGTCCTCGACGGCGACCCGAACCGGGCCGTCGACCTCCTCCCGCGAAAATCCGTGGCCGCGCATTCCCTTGCGCATCACGAACACGGGGAGCGGGAGCCAGCCCCACAGAGGGGCGCGGTCCTTTTCGAGCTCTGCACCCGGAGCATCGGGGTTTCCCTCGAAGATCCAGAAGCGCGCGCCCGGCTTCAACGCGCGATGGACTCCGGCGAGCCCGGCCACGGCGTCGACCCAGTGATGAAACGTGAGCACCGCGATCGCGAAATCGAACTCCTCGCGGAACGGCGAATCCTCCGCGCTCGCAACGCGGAAGGAGAGATTGGAAAGCGCCGGTCCCCGGCCGGCCTGCTCGATCATTTCCGGCGACGCATCGATGCCGACCACCTCGAGCTCCGGCCGCGCGGCGGCGAGGAGGCGGTCGAGCCGGCCTGGCCCGCACCCGACGTCCAGAAGGCGCCCGCTTTCGATCGGCACTTCGGCGCCGATCCGGCGGTGCAGCGGCGCGCACATCGGCTCGGCCCACCGGCGATAGAGTCGCGAGGCCATCCAGCCGAATTTCTCCGGCCGTCCGCCTTTGAGGTTCACACAGAAAACCTATCAGGAATGGCAGCGTTCCGTTTCGGACGGCAGGGTAGCCCCATCCGAAATTGCCTCTCCTGATAGATTCCGCAACCCGGAGGAGCGACGTGCTGCCTGAATTCAAAAACGAGCCCTTTACCGACTTTTCCGTGGAATCGAACCGCGCGGCCTTTGCCGGCGCGCTCGCGAAAATCGAATCGCGCCTTCCGATCCAGGGGACGAACCGGATCGGCGGTGAGCGGGTCTCGGCCGCGAAGCGGTTCGAGTCGGTCAACCCCTGCCGCAAGACGCAAATCATCGGCAGCTTCCCCGAGGGGACGGTCGAAGACGCGAACCACGCCATCGACGCCGCAGCCAGGGCGTTCGCAACCTGGGGACGGACGAGCCCGAAGGAGCGTTGGGAGCTGGTGCTCAGAATCGCGAAGATCCTGCGCGACCGCAAGCACGAGTTCTCCGCGATGATGGTCCTGGAGGAGTCGAAGTCCTGGGCGGAAGCGGACGGCGACACGGCGGAGGCGATCGACTTCTGCGAGTTCTATGCTCGCGACATGGAGCGGCTCGCGAGCCCGGAGCCTCTGACGCCCTACCCCGGCGAGGAGAACGAGCTCGAATACCTCCCGCTCGGCGTCTGCGCCGTGATCCCTCCGTGGAACTTTCCCCTGGCGATCCTGGCGGGGATGACGACCGCCGCGCTCGTGACCGGCAACACGGTTGTCTTGAAGCCCTCCTCCGACTCGCCCGCGATCGCGACGATGTGTCTCGACGCCGCCGAAGAGGCCGGACTCCCGCCGGGCGTCCTGAACTTCGTCACCGGCGGCGGCGCGACGGTCGGAAACGCCCTCGTCGAGAACCCGAAGACCCGGATGGTCGCATTCACCGGATCGCGCGACGTGGGCGTCGAGATCAGCGAAAAGACGGGCCGCGTGCCGAAGGGCCAGATCTGGATCAAGCGCGCGATCCTCGAGATGGGCGGCAAGGACTTCATCCTGGTCGATGAAACCGCGGACCTCGAGGAGGCCGCGAAGGGCGTCGTCGCCGCGGCGTTCGGGTTCCAGGGGCAGAAGTGCTCCGCGTGCTCGCGCCTGATCGTTCACGAAAAGGTGCACGACGAGCTCCTCGCGAAGGTCGTCGAGAAAACCGCGCAGCTGAAGGTCGGGGACGTTCGGGACCCGGGCACCCAGGTAGGGGCCGTCATCAACGAGCGCGCGCAGAAGCGGATCCTCGAGTACGTGGACATCGGCCGGCGCGAAGGCAAGATCGTGGCGGGCGGCAGACCCGGGCCGGCTGAAGGGTTTTTCGTGCTTCCGACGATCGTCGACGGCGTCAAGCCGGGAGCGCGGCTCGAGCAGGAAGAGATCTTCGGCCCGGTGCTGGCGGTCATTCCCGTGTCGAGCTTCGAAGAGGGCATCGCCGTCGCGAACGACACCGAGTACGGGCTGACGGGCGCCCTGTACTCGAGCGACCGGGAGCGGCTCGACCGGGGGAAGCGCGAGCTCTTCTGCGGCAACCTGTACCTGAACCGCAAGTGCACCGGCGCGCTCGTCGGCGTGCACCCGTTCGGCGGGTTCAACATGTCCGGGACGGACTCGAAGGCCGGCGGCCGCGAATACCTCTATCTCTTCACGCAGGCGAAGGCGATCTCGGAAAAGATCTGAGAAGCGGAGCGGGCGTGTCAGACGAGATTTACCCCGCGCCCGCGCGGCGATTCGCGTCGGTCGGATTCTCCGAGATCGTCCAGGTCCGGAATCGCGTTCTCGCGCTGCTCGCGCAGGGGCATCGCGTCTGGCGCTTCGAGGGCGGCGAGCCGTACATGCCGACCCCGGAGCCGATCAAGGCCGCGATGACCGCCGCTCTCGCCCGCAACGAGACCCGCTATGCGCCCTCCTCCGGGGTCCCGGAGCTGCGGCGGGCGATCCTGGCGAAGGTGAGGGACAGAAACCAGATCCCCGCGGATGACGAGAGCCCGATCGTCGTGAACGGCGGAATGCACGGCCTCTTCGCGGCGTTCGCGACGCTGCTCGATGAGGGAGACGAGGTCCTGATGCTGTCGCCGTACTGGACGCCGATCGTCGACGTCATCCGGTACCACGGCGCCGCGCCTGTGCTCGTCTCGGCCGAGGAGGCGGGCCGCGACGGCTTGACCGCGGCGCTTTCCAGAAAGCTTTCGAAAAAGACGAAACTCCTTTACTGGAACTCGCCGACGAACCCGACCGGGCAGGTCTTCTCGCGCGCGCAGGTCGAGGAGGTCGCCGCGTTCGTGAACGACCGGGGTCTCGCGCTGATCTCCGACGAGGCGTACGAGGACCTGATCTACGAAGGAGAGGGGCACGTCTCCCCCGCCTCGTTTCCGGGTCTCTCCGAGCGGACCATCTCCGTCTTCACGATGTCCAAGACCTACTCGATGACGGGCTGGCGCGCCGGGTACGTCATCGTGCCGAAGCGCTGGCGTGCCGCCATTCAGACCGCGGTCCTGTATTCGATCAACGGCGTGTCGACGCCGACGCAGTGGGCGATGCTGGAAGCCCTGGCGATGCCGCCGGACTTTCTCGAAGAGGCGAAGGCGGGATATCGACGCCGCCGGGATGCTCTCGTGGCGGGCCTGCGCTCTGCCGGGTTCGAGCTCGAAACCCCGCGCGCGGCGCTCTACCTCTTCCCGAAAATCCCCGCGTCTCTGGGGGCGGGCTCTACCGCCGCGGCCACCGCACTCCTCGACACGAAGCGGATTGCGACCGTGCCCGGAATCGTCTTCGGACCCGAGGGAGAAGGGCATCTTCGGTTCTCGTTCTCCGTGCCGGAAGAGACGATCCGTGGGGGGATAGAAGCGCTTTAGCGGCGGCGGGTCAGGGTCGCACGGAGGCCGCTTCAATCGGCGCATCGCGATGTCGGCCTGGTCAGCTCCAAGTCGAACCAAGACCGCCTATCTGCGGGCCCCCGCACCCCCACCCACCCCGAGCGCGGGGAGAGCGAGTAAAGCTGCGCCGCTGGACCGTGGCTCGCCCGAGCGGTCGCAATGGGCGGAAGCGACGTACGAAAACGTTACCGCTTGTACGAATCCGGTCGCACGTCCTCCAGCGCGGGGAACCTCGCGCGCATCTGGCTCACGAGCGCCGGCGAGATCTCGCCGAAGAGGACCGTCTCCCCCGCGCCCGCTTCCGCGAGAACCTCGCCCATAGGGTCGATGAGGGCGGAGTCGCCGACGTAGGAAAGCCCGCCGCCCTCTCCGGCGCGATTCACACCTATGACGTACGCCTGGTTCTCGATCGCGCGGGCTCGCAGCAGCGCGCGCCAGTGCTCCCGCCGGGAATCGGGCCAGTTCGCGATGACGGCGTACACGTCGGTGTCCCTCGCCGCGAGGCGGAAGGGCTCCGGAAAGCGCAGGTCGTAGCAGATGAGCGGCGTGACGCGAACACCCTCCACGGTCGCGGTCACGACGCGCTCGCCATGCGCGTAGTGCCGGGCTTCCCCGCCGAACGTGAACGGGTGGATCTTGGCGTACCGCGTCACCGCGCCGTTGGGCGACACGAGCAGGGCAACGTTTCTCGGCTTCGGCTGCCCCGCCTCGGGGACGCTCGCGAGCAGCCAGATCCCGAGGCTCGCCGCCGTTTCCCGCAGGAAGGTCTCCGACGCTCCCCCTTCGGGCTGCGCGACCCGGCCGGGCGCCATCGAAAACCCGGTCGAAAACATCTCGGGAAGCACGGCGAGCCGTGCGCCCCCTCTCGAGGCCTCGATCGCGAGTCGAAGAGCGCGGCGGTGGTTCTCCTCGACGTCTTCCCACGCGAGGTCCATCTGCAGGAGGGCTAGGCGCATAACTTCTGTAGCCTCGCGACGGCGGTCTCCAGCGTGTGGTCCTTCTTGCAGAACGCGAACCGGACGTAGCTCCTGCCGAGCCTCTTGTGATCGTAGAACGCGCTCGGCGGAATCGCAGCGACGCCGCAGGTCTCGATCAGCATCCGGCAGAACTTGACGTCGTCCTTGAACCCGAAGGAACGGATGCCGGCGCACACGAAGTACGTTCCCGCCGGAGACTCGACCTCGAAACCGATCCTCGCGAGCTCGCGGACCAGGTAATCGCGCTTGCCGCGATAGGTGTCGCGCAGGAGGCCTATGTATTCGGTGCCGAGGGAGAGGGCGACGGCCGCCGCGTGCTGCAGCGGCGTCGCGGTCGCAAACGTCACGAACTGGTGCGCGGCGCGGACCGCTTCCGTCAGCGGAGCCGGCGCGGCGGCCCAGCCGATCTTCCAGCCGGTCAGCGAGAACGTCTTTCCGAAGCTCGAGATCGTGATCGTTCTCTCGCGCATGCCGGGCAGTGTCGCCATCGGAATGTGGGCCCCGTCGTACACGAGGTGCTCGTAGACCTCGTCGGTAATGCAGATGACGTTGCGCTCGCGGCAGAGTGCGGCGATTGCCTCCAGCTCTTCGCGCGTGAAGACCTTCCCAGTCGGGTTGTGCGGCGAGTTCACCACGATCGCGCGGGTCTTTGGCCCGAAAGCCGCAGCCAGCGCGTCGGGGTCGAACCGCCAGCCGGGCGCGTGCAGGGTGACGATCCGCGGCCGCGCTCCCGCCATGCGGACGCATGCCTTGTACGAGTCGTAATAGGGCTCGAAGAGGACCACTTCGTCGCCCGGGCCGCACGTCCCGCCGATCGCGTCGAAGATGGCCTCGGTGGCCCCGGACGTGACGGTGAACTCTTCGCCTTCGACGTAGTCGAGTCCGTAATCCCGCCGGTATCGGGCGGCCAGCGCGGAATGGAGGTCGGGAAGGCCGGACCCGCGCGCGTACTGCCCGCGCCCGTCGCGGATCGCCGCGATCGCAGCTTCCTTGACGAACTCGGGGCCGTCGAAGTCGGGGAAGCCCTGTGCGAGGTTGACCGCGCCGTGCTCGTTGGCGAGGCGGGTCATCTCCGAGAAGATCGTCGTCCCGAAGCCCTGGAGTCTCCGGGCGATCGGCGGGCGCATCACGGGATCATAGCTTTCGACGCCAGCTGGCAGCTGTCAGCTGTGAGGTGGTCACCGTCCCGATAACCCGCCGCCATCCCCCTCAGCGGAAACCCGGCACGGGCCCCCCTGAATCCCAGGGGTTCCCGGGGACCTATTTGAAATCCGGGTAATCTGTCGCCCGGGCAAACAGGAACCTTCAGCGGCCGACAGCTGGGCGCTGCGAAAGAAAGACCGATGGCATCCAGGAAACTTCACTACCGCGTCGCGATCATCGGGTCCGGGCCCGCCGGATGGACGGCCGCCCTCTACGCGTCGCGCGCCGACCTCGAGCCCGTCGTCTTCGAAGGGCCGCAGCCGGGAGGGCAGCTGACGATCACGACAGAGGTGGAGAACTACCCCGGCTTTCGGAACGGGATCCAGGGTCCGGAGATGATGGAGATCTTCCGGGAACAGGCGGTGCGCTTCGGGACCGAGGTCGTGCTCGACACGGTCGTCGAAGTGGATTTCGAGGCGCGGCCGTTCCGGATGACGCTCGATGGCGGCGGGCGGCTCACCGCCGACTCGATCATCGTCGCGTCGGGCGCGTCCGCCAAGCTTCTCGGCATCGAGTCCGAGGCTCGCCTGATGGGCCACGGGGTCTCCGCGTGCGCGACCTGCGACGGCTTCTTCTTCAAGGGCAAGGAAGTGATCGTCGTCGGCGGAGGCGACACCGCGATGGAGGAGGCCACTTTCCTGTCGAAGTTTGCCCCGAAAGTGACGATCGTGCACCGGCGGGAGGACTTCCGCGCCTCGAAGATCATGCTCGACCGCGCCCGGACGAACCCCCGCATCCACTGGAAGTTGAACGCGGCCGTTCAGGAGATCCACGCGGACGCGGGGACCGTCACCGGCGTGACGCTGGAGGACACCCGCGACGGGTCGATCTCGCAACTCGCCACGCAGGGCGTGTTCATCGCAATCGGCCACTCGCCGAACACCGCGCTCTTCCGAGGAAAGCTCGCGATGAACGACGTCGGATACCTGATCGTGCACCACCCGACTACCCGAACGTCGGTCGAGGGGGTTTTTGCAGCCGGCGACGTGGCGGACCCGATCTACCGCCAGGCGGTTTCGGCGGCGGGCGAAGGGTGCAAGGCCGCGATCGACGCCGAGCGATGGCTCCAGTCGCACGGAATTCACTGAGTTGACGTCCCGGGACCCGTACCCGCGCAACACCTCGCTCGGGTCGCTCGTCCTCTACGTGCTCGGCTTCATGGCCGCGCTGGCTGCCCTCGCCTTTGCAGCCGCCTGGCTTCTGCGGCGCTAGCAGCCCGTGGAAAAAGGGTGTGGGATGGCGTTGCGAGCGCCGCGGGGCCGGCTGGGAGGCGACGCGACGAAGGCGATGCTGTTCGCATCGGGGAGGAGCGGCAACGATGCAGACGGCCCCGCGCCGCCGCAACCCGC
>JBBROA010000006.1:0-58987 GCA_038229875.1 Thermoanaerobaculia bacterium
CTCGAGCGGGACCGTTCTCGGCCGCCGCTTGCGCAGGTGGTCGATCGCGGCATTCCCGGCGATGCGGAAGAGCCAGGTGGAAAACTTGTACTCGGGGTTGTAGCGGTCGAGAGCCTGGAAGACCTTGACGAAGATCTCCTGGGAGAGGTCGAGCGCGTCTTCCCTGTTCCCCACCATCCGGGCCACGTGCGACAGCACGCGCGCCTGATACCGCCGCACGAGCACCTCGAAAAGAGGCTCGTCGCCCGCCAGAATGCGCCGCACGATCTCGCCGTCGGCAAGCAATCTCTCTTCCTCGGCGGATCTGGTGTTGTTCAAGGCGTTTGGCGGGTCGGCTGGAATCGATGCGCTACAATTCCGACCCCATTCTATTGAACGGGAAGGCCGCCCGGCGAGGAGTGATCCGCAGTGGACCCAGCGACGATCGAACCGAAGTTTCCAACGATCGGGTCGTCCCCCCAGGGTGTCGACTCCGCCAACCCTTTCGAGGAGATGATGTCCCGGTTCGACCTGGCCGCCCAGAAGCTCGGGCTCGACCCGGGTCTGTACAAGGTGCTCCGGGAGCCTGTCCGGGAGACCAAAGTCTCGATCCCCATCGCGATGGACGACGGCCGCATCGAGGTCTTCATCGGGTACCGGGTCCTCCACAACATCGCGAGGGGACCGGGCAAGGGCGGCATCCGCTACGACAAGAACGTGAATTTAGACGAAGTCCGGGCGCTCGCGGCCTGGATGACCTGGAAGTGCGCGGTGGTCAACATCCCGTTCGGAGGGGCCAAGGGCGGCGTGATCTGCGACCCCGGCAGCCTCTCCCGCGCGGAGCTCGAGAAGATCACGCGCCGCTACACGGCGGAGTTGATGGACCAGTTCGGGCCCGAGAAGGACGTTCCGGCCCCGGACATGGGAACGAACCCGCAGATGATGGCTTGGATCATGGACACGTACTCCATGCACGCGCGCCACACCGTCACCTCGGTCGTCACGGGAAAACCGCTCTCCCTCGGGGGGTCCCGGGGGCGGGTCGAGGCCACCGGCCGCGGCCTGATGCTCATCTGCCGGGAGGCGGCGCCGCTGCGGGGCCTGACGCTCGCGGGAAGCCGCATCGTCGTTCAGGGATTCGGCAACGTCGGGTCGATCGCCGCGCGCATGTGCCACGAGGCGGGCGCCCGGATCGTCGCCGTCTCGGACATCTCGGGCGGGATCGTCAACGAAGCGGGGCTCGACATGCCCGCTCTCGTCGCGCACTACGAAAAGGCGCGCAGCTTCGACGGATTTCCGGGGACGACGCCGATCTCCAATGCCGATCTCCTGGAGCTCGACACGGACATCCTGATTCCCGCCGCAAACGAGAACCAGATCCGAGGCAAGAACGCCGTCAACATCAAGGCGAAGATCATCGTCGAGGGCGCCAACGGGCCCACGACACAGAGGGCCGACGAGATCTTGAACCGCAACGGCATCCTCGTGGTCCCCGACATCCTCGCCAACGCGGGGGGCGTGACGGTGTCGTACTTCGAGTGGGTCCAGGACCGCGCGGGCTTCTTCTGGCGCGAGAGCGAGGTCAACGAGCGGCTCGAGGACATCATGGTGCAGTCATTCCGGGACGTCGCTTCGATGGCCGAAAAGTACGACGTGAGCTTCCGGATCGCGGCCTACATGCTCGGGATCTCGCGGGTTGCCCACGACACGATGGTGCGCGGGCTCTACGCCTAGCGCCGCGAGGAACGGTTCCGCCTTCGGCCTCCCGCTGACGGCTGACGGCTGACGACTGACAGCTACGGCTTCAGCGTGATCTTCGGCTTCAGCTCCGGCATCTCTTCCGCCAGGCGGCGTTCCAGCTCCGGGATGGTCGCCTCCACCGGTTTCTTCCAGCTCGGGTCGAGCAGCGAGATCGTCAGGCGCCGGCCCGAGAGGCCCGTCGGCTGGATCTTGCGCGCCAGGGGCTCTCCGACGATGCGGCCCCAGCGCGAGCGCAGCCACAGGAGCGCCGTGTCGCCCTTGTTCATGCGGCGCAGGAGGCCGTCGGCGACGGTGTCCAGCCGGATAAACGTGTCGGTCGTCGTCCGCTTCCGGACGAGCGTGTCGGTCGGAGTTTTCTTCACGATTCCTCCCGGATCCTCTCGCGCGCCGAGCCCTGCCCGCCGACCGGCCGCAACGGCTTTTCGCCTGAGAGCACGCGGCGGACGTCTTCGACCACCATCCGGGCCATCTCCCGGCGCGTCTCGATCGTTGCGCTGCCGGCGTGGGGCATCAGCACGACCCGGTTGTCGTCCACCAGTGCCGGCGTGATTCCGGGTTCGTTCTCGTAGACGTCGAGTCCGGCTCCCGCGAGGCGGCCTTCATCGAGCGCGCGGGTGAGCGCGGTTTCGTCGACGAGCGCTCCGCGCGCCGTGTTTAAGAGAAACGCACCCGGCTTCATGCGCGCGAAGGTCTCGCGTGTGAAGAGACGGCGGGTCTCGTCGGACAGCGGCAGGTGCAGCGAGACGACATCGGAGCGCCGGAGCAGCTCGTCGAACGAGACACGCGGAGGATCGTCCGGGTCTCCCTCGTCGCGAGGGGAACGCCCGAAGGCGATCACCGTCATCCCGAACGCCTTGGCCCTCCTGGCGACGGCCCGGCCGATCCGGCCCGGTCCGGCGATACCGAGGACTTTGTTTTTGAGATCGGTCCCCAGAAGCAGGTCGGGCCTCCATCCGGCATAGCCGCCGGCGCGGACGAGACGGTCCCCCTCGAGCACCCGCCGCGCGAGCGTCAGGAGGAGCGCCATGGTCAGGTCCGCCGTGGCGTCCGTCAGGACGTTCGGCGTGTTCGTGATGACGACCCCCCGGGATGCCGCCGCCGCGCGGTCGATGTTGTCGATGCCGACCGCGTACTGCGCGACGATCTTCAGCTTCTTCGCATTCTTGAATACAGCTTCCGTGACGGGATCGGACACGATCGAGATCAGAGCGTCCACGTCCGCCGCTTCCGTCGCGAGCTCGAGCTCGGTCGGCGCGTAGCCCATCACGCGGACCTCAAACTCAGGAGCGAGCGTCGAAAGCGACGGCTCCGGGAGCTCCCGCGTCGAAAGGACGACCGGTCTCATTTCCCGCTGCCCCGTATTTGAAGGTACCGTCCCGTGAAAAAAATTGCGGCGCCGACGCCGAGGAGCGCGAGCTCGCCGCGAACGTTTCCACCGAGCACGCCCGTGAAAAACCCGAAGCCCGTCACGAGAAGGCCCAGGAACTGAAGAGCGCGCGCGGCGGGGTACATCGGCAAGTGTCAGCGCCCGGCGCCGTCACCGAGCGGCGCCCGAAACGGACACGAAGACGCGGACGATCCGCTCCCCCTGCCCGATCCGCTCGAGCGCCGACTGGCCCTCGGTCACTTGCCCGAACACGGTGTACAGCCCGTCCAGGTGAGGCTGAGGGGAGTGAGTCACGAACCACTGGCTGCCGCCCGTGTCGGGGCCAGACAGCGCCATGCCGACCGCTCCGCGGCGGTAGTCCAGGGGGTTGATCTCGTCCCGGATCTCGTAGCCCGGGCCGCCGTTGCCGGTCCCCGTGGGGTCGCCGTCCTGCAGCACGAAGTTGGGGACCACTCGGTGGATGCGCACCCCGTCGAAATAGTGTTTCTCGGCGAGGGTCACGAAATTCATGACGGTCAAGGGGGCGACGGAGCCCTCGAGGCGCATCGTGAAGGACCCCGCGGCCGTCTCGACCCGGGCCTGCCAGGGCTGGCGGGCGCGCTCGGCGAGCGCAGCGTAGTCGGCGCGCGTGCGGCCCGTCACGTATTCCGGCGCGGGCAGATCCGCGCGGGAGCGGCCGAACGACGCGACGAGCGCGCGCCGGGCGAGCCGCGCCGGAAGAGGCTTGCCGCCGCGGTAAATCGATTCGACGAGCGAAGCGGCGCCCCGTTCCTTCGCGAGCTTCACGCACGCGCCGATGACGGAGGACGCCACGTCGGGGGATGCGTCGGCCGACGCCTTCTCGACCGCTTCCGCCAGGAGCGGGAGGAGCGCCGCGTCTTCGAGGAGAGCGACGGCATCGACCGCGGCGGATCGCACCCCGGAGTCCGCGTCGGTCAGCGCGGAATTCACGACCGCGCGGTTCGCCCGCACCGCTTCCGCGGTCTTCAGCGAAGAGAGATTCGCGACCCGAACCGCGACTTCCCGGTCGGAGGAGAGCCGCTCGTGCCATGCGCGCGCCTCCGCAGCGGGAAGGGCCCCGGCCGCCTCCGCCGCGGTCGCGCGAAGAAATGGGTCGGGCGACGCCGCGGCAGATTCGAGCGCGGCCGCCGCACCGCCCTGCAGGGCCGTGGTCAGCGAAAGGAGGGCCACGTGGCGCCGGCGCCCTTCGCCGGAGAGCGCCAGCGACCAGAGGCGGCGCGAGGCTTCCCGGTCGGTCGCCGCGAAATGGCGCAGCAGCGCGATCGCCGCGACAGCGACGTTCGGATTCGCGTCGCCCGCGAGAACGAGGACTCGCGCACGCCGTTCCTGGGAGAGTCCCGGCCCGGGCGCCTTGTCCAGGATGGCTCCGAGTGCGAGGAGCGCGTTGATCACGACCGGGGTCCGCTTGTCGAGGGCCGCGGCGAGCGGCTCGACGGATTCCGGACGGGCGAGCACTCCGAGCCCGCGCGCCGCCGCCGCGGCCGTGTCGCCCTCGTCGCCGAGAGCAGAGGCTAAGACACGGAGCGAACCGGGTTGAGGCTTCCTCGAGAGCGCGTACAGGGCCGCCGCGCGCACGCGGGCCTCGGAATCGGCGGCGTAGGGGAGCAGGGCCGCCTCGCTGGCGGCGTTCGAGTATCGCCAGAGCGAGCGAAGTAGCGCCTCCCGCAGGTCGGTCGAGGCGGCGGAAGGGAGCGCGCCGATCAGCGCCGCTTCACCGTCGGGCCGCGCCGCGAATCCGATCGCCCGCGCTGCCGCCGCAGCGACGCGGGGCTCGGTGTCGGCCAGGAGGGGGCGGAGATCCGCGGCAGCCGACTCCGGCAGATACCCGGAGGCGAAAGCCGCCGCGGCGCGGACATCGGCTTCGGGGTCCGCGAGGAGCGTGCGGAGGATCGGCTCGCCCCGTTCGTCCGCGATCCGTCCGAGGGCCAGGGCCGCGCGGGCGCGGGTCGACGCCTCGGGGCTTCGCGACGCCGCGAGGAGCGTCGCCTCGTCGAAGGCGCGGCGGTCTTCGAGCTCGAGAAGCGCGGCTTCGGCGTCCCGGCCGGAGAGAGCGGGCGGCCGCTCCCCGGGAGCGCCCGCCGCCGGCGGCGGCTCGGGGACGGAGGGCGGCGGCCCGGCCGGATGGCTCCGGCACCCGGCCGCGAGCGTGAGAGCAGGCACCAACAGGAGAAGGGTCCACCGCCGCAGGGTCATCCAACTCCTCTTCACGTCCGGGTTTGGAGAGCGCGCGCGATTATACGGGGTCGGGAGCCGAGCGACCGCCGGGGAGCGAGACGGCCGCCGTACTCCGCGGTCAACCAGTGACCGGGGATCGAAATCTCGGAAGGCCGTTCCTCACGTCTGGACGTTCAGCTCCAAACGCTCAACGCTGAACGCTCAAATTCTTCAAGCCCCCACCAGCAACCGGTCACCCAGCATCGCCGGAAGACCCGCGCGATGGATCTTCTCCCGGGTCTTCTGGACGTCGTAAGGGACCCGATCGAAATGCACGACTCGCTCGTCCGCGTCGTAGATCGCGTAGGCGGCGGCCGGGTTGCGGTCGCGCGGCTGCCCGATAGATCCCGGGTTGATCAGGTAGCGGCGGTCCTTCTCGAGCTTCCAGCGGACGCGGTCTCCCCGGATGACGTCCACCTGGATCCCGTGCGGTTCCAGGGTGAATACCGACGGGATGTGGCTGTGCCCGAAGAAGCAGATCCCGTAGCCGAACTCGCGGAAGTTCATCCACGCGTCGCGGTCCGAGAAGATGTAGGCGTCTTCGTCGCGCGGTGATCCGTGGCAGATCGCGAACGCTTCCTCGACTTCGAGGGGGCCGAGCGGAAGCGATTCGAGGTACTTGAAATTTCGGGGAGTCAGCTTCTCCGCCGTCCATCGCGCGGCGGCGAGCGCGATCGGGTTGAACAGCTCGCCGGAATCGAGCCCGCAGACCACCTTGTCGTGGTTCCCCCGGATCGCGAGTTTTTCCCGACGGATGCGGCGAATCCGGTCCACGACGTGGTTCGGGTTCGCGCCGTAGCCGACGAAATCGCCCAGAATCACGACACGGTCGTACTTCTTCCGCCGCACCCGGGCCATCACCGCGGCCAGGGCCTCGTCGTTCGAGTGGATGTCGGACAGGATCAGGTATCGCATGGCCCTCTAAGTCAGAACAGTGGCGACCGAAGCGCATCGAGCGCCAGGAGAATACGGTCCGCGGCTTCCTCGATGGTCTGGTCGCTGAGTGCGACGGGTACGGTCCCCATTCTATAGAAAGGGTCCCGCGCGGCCGCCAGGTGCGCCGCCTGCTCCGGCCCGGCGAACAACGGGCGGTCGGTCTTGCCCTCCAGTCGTGAGAGCAGAACGGGCATCGAAACGTCCAGGTACACGGCCCGGCCGAGAGAGGCGATGGCGCGGCGGTTCCGGTCCTGCACGTAGCAGCCGCCCCCGGTCGCGACGACCGCATCGGGAAGGCTCCGCGTGGCTTCCAGAAAGATCGACTCCCGCTTGCGAAACGCGGCTTCCCCCGCACTCTCGAAGAGCGCCCGGACCGTCAGGCCCGAAGTCCGCTCGACCTCTTCGTCGAGGTCGACGAACGGCACCCCGAGCCGCTCAGCGACGCGGCGGCCGATCACCGTCTTTCCACTTCCCATGAACCCGACGAGGTACACGCGCCCCGGACCCACGCGCTGCCGGGCGAGATCGAGGACTCTGCGGGCGTTCTCCTCGTAGCGTCCGCCGGCGGAGAACGCCGCGACCATCGCGGCGGAGTCCGCGCCCACGTCCAGGACCTCCCGGAGATTCCCGGGGCCGATACCGCCGATCGCGACCAGGGGGCGCGTCTTCCGGCGAGCCACTTCGGCGAGGAGGTCCAGGCCGCGCGGCTCCCGCGCGCTCTTCGTGCCGCTTTGAAAGACCGGGCCGAACGCGACGTAGTCGGGCGCGGCCAAGGAGAACGCCGCGACTGCCTCGTCGAGGGTGTGGGTGCTCACCCCGATCGGGACATCGGGACCGAGGATCCGGCGCGCGTCCGCCGCGGGGAGGTCTTCCGTCCCGAGGTGAACCCCCGCGCCGGCGATCCGGGCGATGTCCGCGCGATCATTGACGAACAGCAGCGCGCCCTCGCGGCGGGCGAGTGAAACGCACTCGTCGACTTCCGGCAGGAGCTCCGCGTCCGAAAGGGTCTTCTCGCGCACCTGGATGCAGCGCACGCCGGCAAAGAGCAGCCTTCGCGCGATCTCCGCATGGCCGGGCCCGGACCCGGAGCGGTCCGTGATCGCGTAAATCGCCGGGACGGCGAAAGGCATCGGCGCGGCTTCGCGGCTTCAGCGGAGAGAGAGGTTCCGGGTCACGAGGCTTCCGCGAACCGGTCCATGAAGCGAGTCGAGAGGCGGCCCGCGACGAAATCGGGGTCCTCGAGGATCCGCCGGTGCATGGCAATCGTCGTCTTGACGCCCTCGACGACGAACTGGTCGAGCGCGCGGCGCCCGCGGAGGATCGCTTCCGTGCGGTCCCGGCCCGCGACGATCAGTTTCGCGATCAGAGAGTCGTAATGGGGCGGGATCAGGTAGCCCTGGTAGGCCGCCGTGTCGACTCGGACCCCGAGGCCGCCGGGCGGGTTGAACGTCGTGATCCGACCGGGCGAGGGCTTGAAAGAGACGGGGTCTTCGGCGTTGATCCGGAATTCGATCGCGTGACCGCGCGGTTTCAGGTCGCAATTCGCGAACGAGAGGGGCGCGCCCGCCGCCACCGCGATCTGCTCCTTTACCATGTCGACCCCGGTGACTTCCTCCGTGACGGGGTGCTCCACCTGCAGCCGCGTGTTCATCTCCATGAAGTAGAAGTTGCCGCGCGGATCCAGCAGAAACTCGATCGTGCCGGCGTTCGTGTAGTGGACCGCGCGGGCCGCGGCGATCGCGGCGGCTCCCATCTTCGCGCGCAGCTCGGGGTCGAGCGCCACCGACGGCGATTCCTCGATGAGCTTCTGGTGCCGCCGCTGGATGGAGCACTCCCGCTCTCCCATGTGCCGCAGGTTTCCGTGGTGGTCGCCGAACACCTGGAACTCCACGTGGCGCGGACTCTCGAGGTACTTCTCGAGATACACCTCGGCGTTCCCGAAGGCCTTTTCCGCCTCGTTGCGCGCGGTCTCCCAGGCGCCCGAGAGCTCGCGATCGTCACGAGCGACGCGCATCCCGCGCCCGCCGCCTCCCGCCGAGGCCTTCAGGATGACCGGGTAGCCGGCCTTGCGCGCGAACGCAAGGGCCTCGTCCGCAGTCTCGACTGGCCCCGGCGAGCCCGGCACCGTGGGAACTCCCGCGGCGGCCATCGTCTTGCGGGCGAGCGACTTGTCGCCCATCTTTCGGATCGCGTCAGGCGACGGCCCGATGAAGGTGATGTTGCAGTCGTGCAGGATCTCGGCGAAGTAGGCGTTCTCCGAGAGGAAGCCGTACCCGGGATGGATCGCGTCGGCCTCGGTGATCTCCGCCGCGGAAACGATCGCGGAAATGTTCAGGTAGGAGGCGGCCGACGGATACGGGCCCACGCAGACGTCCTCGTCGGCGTAGCGGACGTGGAGAGCGTCGCGGTCCGCCTCGCTGTAGATCGCGACCGTCTTGATCCCGAGCTCCTTGCACGCCGAGATGATGCGGAGCGCGATTTCGCCGCGATTGGCGATGAGGATTTTCTTGAACATGGGAAAAGAGCTGTCAGCCCGTCAGCTCACGGCTGTCAGCCGAGTCTGAGGCGCATCCGTAAGCTGCGAGCTGAGAGCTGAAAGCAGAAGGCTTCGTTCATGCCGCCAGCCGAATGGCGAACAGCTTCTCTCCGTACTCGACCGGCTGGCCGTTCTTAGGAAAAACCTCGAGGATCTCGCCTTCGACGTCGGACTCGATCTCGTTCATCAGCTTCATCGACTCGATGATGCAGAGGATCTTTCCCCGCGCCACCTTCTGTCCGACTTCCGCGAACGACTCTGAATCAGGCGAGGGAGAACGGTAGAACGTCCCCACGATCGGAGACGTGATCACGTGCAGGCGGGGGTCTTCTTCGACCGGCGGCGCGGGCGGGGACGCCTGCGGAGCCGGGAAGGCGGCCGGCGCTCCGGCGGCGGACCCGCCGTTCGTGGCGGTTCTAATGCCCTCGATGCGGACCCGGAACCCGGCCTGCTCGATCTCGAGCGCCGCTAAGCCCCTCTCGGAGACGAGGTCGATCAGTTCCCGGATTTCCTTGAAAGAGAGCACGCTAGAGAAGTTCCTTTTCGAGAGCGAGACCGGCCTTGCGAAGCTCGAACCGGCCGCGCCCGGAGTTGCCGCCGCGGGACAGCAGAAGCAGCAGATAATACTCCGCCGTCACCCGGGAGAGGATGGCGGTCGAGCGGTCGGTTTCCAGCACGATCTGCTGGATCAAGCCCGCTTCGCTCGACCCGCGCGTCTGGGACGTCTTCACGAAGGCCCCGAGCTCGGCGGCAATCGACTCGAAAGCGCCGCCGTCGGCCGGCCCGTAGGAGTCGATCGGGATCCCGTCCACACCGAGGAGCGAGACCGCCTGGGCCCCTTCCACACGTTCCGCGATGCGGCGAAGCGTGTCCTGGAAAATGTTCATGGGCTTCTTCCCGGCGTCGCCCACCGGGCGCGCCAATCAGCCGGCTTGTACCACGGAGAGCCACTGTTTTAAAGCGCGGACGCGCGCCAGCCGGCGGTTGAGCGTCCGGTCGGCGTCGGCAGAGACAGGGACAGCCGCCCCGGCCGCCGGCAGGAGCCGGGCCTCGGCATCCCGGCGCAGGCGCTTTAATTCCGCGTCGAACGGATTCGCGGCAGCGAGCTCGTCGTAGATGTCGAGCGCTTCTGCGTAGTGGCCCTGAGCGAAATAAAGATCCGCGAGAGTACGCCCCGCGATGTCGCCGTTTCCGTCCGCTTCGGACTCTGAAGCGAAGTCCGAGTCTTCCGAGTGGGGGTAGGCGCCGTCAGCGCTCTCCGGCTGGCCGTTTCCCGCAGTCGCGGCGGCGAGCACGTCGGCGACGCGGAAGGAGCGCGTGGTGACTTCGTCCGGGTGACGCGCCTCGACGGAGGACGGGCGGGCGGGCGCATGAAATTCGCCGCCGAACGCGGCAGGGGCAACCGAAGGCGCAAACGGCGGCGCGGCAAGGCCGAACCCGGCCAGATCGGGTGCATCAGAGATTCGGGCCTCCGGCGGCCCCGGTTCGGTCGCTGCCTCGCGGCTGTCCTCCGGCGCATCAGCCGTCTGCAAAGGGGCGGCGTCGGCGCTGCTCCACGGGGACGCGAAAGTACCCCCGGCCGACTCCTCGGGGAACGCGGACTCCGCCGCGGGCTCCGGGGGCGGAGGGGGCGCCGGGGACATCCACGGAGAGGGCGCGGCCGCGATCGCGGAAGGAGGAGGCGCGTGCGGGGGCGATTGCAGGACGGAGGTCTGCGGGTGATCCGGGGTGTTGTCGCGCGACAGGACGCCGACGAACGGCTCGGGCAACCGCTCCGGCCGGCGCGCGGAGGAGTCGTCGAGCTCGAACGAGAGGGGCTTGATGGATGACGTCGACTCGCCGATCTCCGACGCGCGGGTCCGCGGCTGCGCGTCGAACCGCAGCTCGCGCGACGTGCGGATCGGGCCGATGGGCTTCGGTTCGAAGAACGTCGGGGGGGGCGGCAGGGGCTCCGTGACCCGCACCGGGGGCGGCGGAGGAGCGAGCTCCGCCTGCAGGCGCTCGATGATCTCGTCCACCGTGCGGTCTCCGGAGAGAGCGCGGTAGAGCTTGTACTTCTTGATCGCCTCGACACCCTCGCCGCGGGACATATAGATGTCCGCCAGGGATTTCGCCGAGACGAGGTTGCCGGGGTCGTTTGCCAGGACCTTGTTGAAGGTCACGATCGACTCTGTGATCTGCCCCGCCTCGAGGTACGCGCGGCCGAGCGCGACCTGGGCCGACAGGTAGTTCGGATGGGCGAGGAGCCCCTTCTGCAGCGCCGAGAGCGCCTCGGCCAGGAGACCGCTCTTCCGATACTCCTCGGCGAGCGTCACGAACAGCCTCGAGCCCGGATCGAGCTCGAGGCGCCGTTTCAGGTCCCGTATCCGGGCGTCGCCGGTGAGCTCAGCCACAGGGAGGCGAAGCGAGGCCGCCCCCCCTGCGGAGGGCGGCTGGCTTCCCTGTGAAGCGAAGGCGCGGAGTCACGTTCTTCGAGGTTACCGATTGCCCTGGGAGGCGACACCCGCGGCCGCCGCGACGCAGGCCTGCTGGTACAGGAAGGCGCCCGTCGCCGTGGCGGTACATCCCGTGACGTTCGAGGTCAGCACGACGTTCACCGCGCTGCCCGAGGTGATCAGCGTCCCGACCGGCGTGCCCGCCGGGCACGTCGGAGCGACGGTTCCAGGGTCCGGAACGATGGCGGAGATCACGTTGTCGGAGAGGACGGTGAAGGACGCCCCGCGGCCTCCGATCGAAACGCTGATGACCCGGCCGCTTCCGGTGCTGCCGCTGCCCGCGAAGTTGCCCCCGGTGATGGTGATCACCGAGTTCGCGGTTCCTGCGCCGGGGCTCACGCCCGTGATGATCGGGCCGGTCTGCTGGACGAGGTATCGGAAGATCGAGCCGCTCACGGTCTCGCCCGTGTTGATGTTGGTCACCGTGACGGGACCGAAGAGGTCCGTACAGGTGGACAGCGCGGGGTTGCCCGGCAGCACGAGGATCTCGGTTGAAGACACGGAGATGACCGTGGCCGTGATGCCGGCCAGGCTGACCGCGACGGGACTCTCGAATCCCTGCCCGAAGATCGTGACCTGCTGGAACGGATTGTCGACGCGCTGCTCGTTGGCGCCGACGGACGTGATCGCGATGGGCGTCGTGTAGCGGTAGCCCCCCGCAAGGACCGCTTCGGTGCCGGAGAGGGACTCCCGGACCCGGACATCGACCGGGGTTCCGACGACGACCGGACCGCCGGCGATGACTGGCGGCGTCAGGACGATGATCTGGTTGTACGAGATGGAAAGCACTTGGGCTTCGACGTTACCGAAGAAGACCTGGAGCGGCGAGGAGAATCCGGAGCCCACGATCGTCACGCGGGTGTTCCCCGACTTCGAGCCGGTCGCCGGGAGGATCGCGGTGATCGACGGCGTGTTGCCGGCCGCCGTGCCGAACGCGAAGCAGTTCGGGATCGTCAGCGTGAAGGGGGATGACGTGTTGGTCCCGAGGACGAGAGTCATCGTCACCGGCACAGAGGGCGAGATCGCCTCGGGGAAGGCCGGTGTGCGGACCGTGACCGACGTCGCGGTGACGTCGGTGACCAGCGCTTCGCGCGTCACTCCCGCCGCAGTGAAGGTCACGCGGGTCGTCGCCGGGCTCCCGAAGAAGCGGCCGCCGTTCAAGGTCACGGTGTCGCCGCCCGTGTTCGAGGCGAAGCTCGGCGAGCACGAGGAGAAGAAGGGCGCGGCCTGGGCGGACGGCTGGAACGAGATCGGGATCGTGGAGCTCCCCGTCTGCCCGTTGACGGTGGCGCTCGCGCGCACGTTCGCGATGCCAGCCGAGAGAGAGCAGATCGCGGTGACGGCGGCGCTGTTCTGGGTCGTCACGGAGACGACCGCCTCGCCGTTCTGCTGGAACACGCCGAAGTCCGTCGAAAACGCGACGCCGGTGCCGTCTGGCACATTCGCGCCGTTCAAGGACACGATCGCCTGGACGAGCGAGCATGTGCCGGCGGTCGGGTTCGGATTGCTGGTGAAGAGACGGATCTGCAGCGGGGTCGCGCCGGGGGTGACGCGGGGCGTGCCGCCGCCGCCGTTTGGCGGGGTGGGCGCCGGCGCATCCGCCGAGCACGCGAGGGTGAACGCGACCAGCGCGCTCCCGAGTAGTCCGATGGCATTGCGGCGCATGTCGTGCCTCCCCTTCATCGAACGGACCTGGAAAGCGGTGTCGCACCGGCGAACCGGAACAGCAGGATCCCGCTCGCTGTCTCGCTCTGCACCCGTTGGCCTGCGGCCGTGTGGCCGAAGAAGGTGAGATCGAACGTCATCTGGATTTCGTTGTTGTGAGTCTCCCGATCGAGACCGCCGTTGAACGGCAGGAGCTGGTCGAACGGCGAAAGCTGGATGTCGGAGCTCGCCAGCACGGGAAAATTCGAGAGCGTGGCGGTCCCACCGGACGGGACGACGACGCCGACGCCAAACGTCTTGTCAGCTGGCACCAGCGTGCCGCCATCGGTCCGCCGGAAATGGACCCGGTAGCTCTCCAGCTGGACGTCCGCGAAGTGCTGCGGGTCCGACTGCTGGGGGTTCTTCAGGCGGCTCTGCAGGGTGATCGTCTGGATCTGAATCGGAGCGACCTGGCCCACGTTGACGAACCCGGGCTGGAGCGCGATGTCCGTCGTGATGAAGACGGGCGATTCCGTCTCGCCCTGTTTATTGGTGCACGCGCCCGAAAAGAGCGCGCCCAGGACGATGACTGAAACGCAGAGAACTTTCTTCATATCGTTCGACCTCTCTAGGACCGGAGAATCCGGGGCGTAATGAAGATCAGCAACTCGTCATGCTTCTCGGTGCGGGTCTTGTTCTGGAAGAGATTCCCGAGGATGGGGATCTTCCAGAGGCCGGGGATCATGTTGGTCTGGTCCTGGTCGTTGATCTGGAAGATGCCGCCGATGACGGTCGTGCCGCCGTCGCGGACGAGGATCTGCCCCTTGTACTCCCGGATCGTGAGAGGAACGTTGGTGCCGAGGGCGAGGTTCAACGCGACCGCGGGCTCGCGCTTGGAAACCTGGACGTCGAGGAGGACCGTCCCCTCGTTGGTGATCTGGGGAGTGACCGTCAGCCGCAGCGTCGCGTCGATGTAGATGACCGTCGTCGTGTTGTTGACGTTCGTCTGCACCGGGATCTGCACGCCCGACTGGATCGACGCGGCCGTGTTCGTGAGCGCGGCGACCTTCGGCGAAGAGATGATCTTCAACAAGCCCTGGTTCTCCGCCGCGGTCAGCGCGAGATCCAGGCTGAAGGTGTCGAGGATGTTGCCGAGCCGGATCGAAGCGACGGTCGGCCCGGTGCCCAGCCCGACGCGCCCGGTCCCGACCACGTTGTTCGGAAACACCAGGTTGGTCGTGTTGCCGTGGGCGACGTCCGCGTTGCCGTTGACGCCCCAGTTGATCCCCAGGCTGCGGCCCAGAGACTTCGTCGTCTCGACGATCCGGGACTCGATCATGACCTGCGGCGTCGCGGTGTCCAGCTGGTCGATCAGCTGGAGGACGGCGGAGAGGTAGGTCGGGATCTCCCGGATGATCAGCGTGTTCGTCCGCGCATCGATCACGATGTCGCCGCGCTTCGACATGACGCTCTTGATCGTGTTCGAGATCTCAGCGGCGCGGGCGTAGGAGAGCTTCTTGATGAGCGTACGAGTCGGCTCCGCCGCCTGGCGGGCCTCGGCGAGGCGGGCGCGGTCCGACTGCTCCGCCTGGAGCTTCGCGGTCGTCGCGATCCGCATGATGTTGTTCTCGAGCACGTAACCGAGACCGTTCTGCTTGAGGATGAGGTCGAGCGCCTGGTCCCAGGGCACGTCTTCGAGCTGCACCGTCACCGTGCCGCGGACCTCGGGGTCGACGACGATGTTCAGCTGCGTCAGCTGAGAGATCGTCCGGAAGACGTCCTTGATGTCCGCGTCCTTGAGATCGAGCGAAATCGGCTCGCCCGTGAACTGCGTCTGGGCTTCGGTGATCGTCTTCGGCTGGAACGCGGCGTTCTGCGCGGGGGAGCCGGCTCCTGCCGCGCGCCCGGTGTCTTCCTGTTGCAGGACCGCAGCGGCGCCCTCGAAGAGCGCCTCCTCCCGCTGCGTGGCGGGCTTCGCGGGTGCGGTGGTCGTCCGGGACGCCTTTCGCGAAGGCTTGATGCCTCCCGGCGCCCTCGCGGCGGGTCCGTCGTTGGAAGCGGTGCGGATCGCTTCGTCCGCGCGGGCATGCAGGGTCGAGTCCGTCAGCGGGGCGGCGGCGGGACGCGCAGGGGCCTCGGCTGCCGGGGCGGGCGCGGGCGCGATGGGCGCCGAGGCCACGTGCACCGGAGCTACCGGAGCGGGAGCGACCTCGTGCATCGGAACGGGTTCGGTGACGGTGACGCGCGCTGTCGTTGCGGGCGTCTCAGACTTTGCCGCCTCACGGACGGGCTCGGCCGGGGGGATCTCGTGAGAGACCGTCGTGGCGGGAGCCTGCTCCGGGGCGGCGGGGACGGCGACCTGGGCGGGCCCCGGCTGACGGGAGACCGGCTTCCGAGGGGCGGCGGCGATGCGGGTGCGCGACGGGGCCGAGGCGGCCGGAGTTGGCGCCGCCATCGCGACCGGCGAGTCGGTGGCCGAGACTCCGACGACGACCGCGAGCCGCTCGCCATCCGCCCGCACCGAGTGGGGCGTGGGACGCGTAAGGTCGAGGACGATGCGGGTGATCATTTCCGGGGAGGTCGCGAACTGGGACACCCGGATGCGGGTGACGACGTCGCTTTTCACGATCATCGCGCGCTTGCGCACGTCGTTCTTGACTCCGGGGAGGTCGACGACGACGCGGGGCGGATTCTCGAGCGCGAACGTCTTCGGCGAGAACGCACCATCGCCGAGGAGGCTCACGACCACTTCGCCATGCGAGGAGGTCGCCCGGATCTCTTCCAGCGCATGCGCGGGCTCGCCCCGCGGCTTCGGAGCGCGCGTGATGTCTTCGGTGGCGATCGCGGGCGCCGGCGCGGCGGCCATTCCGGCGTCGGAGGCGACGGCGGCGGAAGCTTCGGTGCCGTCGAACGAAAGCGCGAGTCCCTGGCCGAGGCTTCGAATGTCGAAGTGCGTGCCCTCGCGGTGAGCGATCGTCAGACGAGTGACCTGCTTGCCCATTTCGACGAGGGGCTCGACGCGGATCGACTGCACGAGAGAACCCGTGACGGCCGGTGTGGTGAATTTTTCGGAAAGCGCGATCCCCGGAAGATCGACGACCAGGAGATCCGGGCGGGGCTCGTACGCGGTGTAGAGCAGGGGCGCGTCTGCGGAGAGGACCAGCCGCGCGCCGTCGCCGTCTTCGGTGAAAGCCGCCTCCTGGACGTGGGCCGAGATGCGCGCCGCCTTTGCGGATGACGGCGGCGGAGGAGTCGCGGCGGCGGCCTCCGCGTTGGTTCCGCGGCTGCGCGAAGCGCACCCGATGACGGCGACCATCGCCAGGCCCGCGAGCAGCCGCGCGGCAAGCGCGTAACCGGACGGCCCGGCAGCCGTTGATTCCGCCCGGTCCGCCCGCAGAGTCGCGGACCTATTCCATGCCATTCGCATCGTTCCTCCCGTCGCGGTGGATGCCTTCATTCTCGGCCGCTCAAGACTTGGTGATTGCATTCAGCTGTTTCGTCACGTCGCGGAACGGTTTCACGCTCTGCGGGTCGTTCAAGTTCTGACGGAACCCCACTTCGTTCGGCCCCACGCGCGTGACTTCCCCGTCAAACAGCAGGTCGCCCGAGCGCAGGAGGTAGCTCTTGTTGTCGGTGCCGCGGATCTGCGCCACGTAGCCGGATCGCGTCTTCCAGATTCCCTGGACGGTGACGTCGTCGATCCCGATGCCGGCGATCCCGGGAGGCCTCGGGCCTCCCCCGCGGTTTTCCGACCGGACGAGGAGCGAACGGAACGGGTCCCGGCGGCCGGCGGGGTCGTAGGTGTATCCCCGGCCGGAGAGGGTCGGATCATCGACTTCGATCGCGGGCGCGCCGGCGATTCCCGCCGCGGCTTGCGCTGCGGGGGTTGTGGACGGCGCCGGCGCCGAGGCGACCAGGGTGGGCGCGGGCGCCGGGGCCTTGGCGGCCGCTGGCTTCCTCTGCGCGGAGGCGGCGACGGCGCCGAGAAAGAGGGCGAGGAAAAGGGACGTTACGGTTTTCATTCGATTTTTCCGGCCGCGTCCTGCGTCTTGTTCCGGTTGGCCTGGACCCGTGCCGCGGCGCCGGCGGCGGCGTCCGGTTTCCCCGCATTGGCTTTCGCGGTCTCGTCGCCCGTGTAGATGAAGGTCTTCGCCGTGAAGCTCGCGCTGATCGACTTGCCGGCACCGCCGGCAGTATTGCCGTCGAGCCCGCCGACCTTCATGTCCTCGACGTTGATGATCCGCGAGAAGCGGCTCATCCGGTCGAAGAAGAGGGCGAGGTTGTGGTACGTGCCGTCGAGCGAGATTTCAATCGGATATTCGGAGTAGAAATCCTTGCCGATAGGCTCGCCGGGCGTGAACTTCTTCAGGCTGAAGTCGCCCTGGCGGGTCAGCGTCTCGATCCGTTTGATCAGGTCTTCCGTGTTCCGGGCGGAGGGCAGGATCTGCAGGAGCTTGGCGAGCTCGAGCTCCAGCCGCTTCACCTCTTCGCGGAACTGGGAAAGCTTCCGCTCCGCCGCCCGACCCTTGCTGATCTCGTCCTGAAGGCCCTTCAGCTCGTCGGTCTTGCGCGCGATGTCCTGGTTGATCCCGCGAAACCAGAGGTAGTGCACCGCGACCGCGAGGACCAGGCCGATCCCGACGCCAATGAGCGCGGCGAGCCACCATTTCTTCTCTTCGAGCTTGAGTTCGATGGCCATGGCTTAGGTCTTCGCCTTCCCGGGGACCGGAGTGGCGGGCGTCGTTCCGGGGGCGCCGGAAGCGGCCGCGGCCGCGGGAGCGGGCGCCGCGCCGGCGGGACGGAACACGAGCGTCATCTCCCAGTGGTAGATGCCCTGCTGCGTGCCGCCCTCCTGGCCGAGGTTCTTGAAAACAGGCTCGGCGAAGAAGGGGCTCTTCTTCAGGTTTTCCAGGTATGTCGCGACGGCGTTCGGCGACAGGGTCTTACCGCGCATGGTCAGCAGGTTGCCGGTCGCGTCGAGTCCCGAGAGCCACACGAGGTCGGGAAGGGCGCGGGAAATTTCGTCCATCAGCCGGACCGGACCCTTCTGGTTCGTCTTCAGCTGATTGATGAGGTTGATCTTCTCTTCGAGACTGGCCTTCTTGATTTCGTAACCCTTGACTTCCTCGATGATCGACTTCAGCCGCTCGGCCTCGATGCGGGCCTTGCCGATCTCCTCGTTCAGGGCGCGCCGCTTGTTCGTCAGCGCGAGCCCCATGATGGCGATGTAGAGGACCCCGAGAGCGATTCCACCGGCGAAAACGAGGTTGTTGAGCCGCGCTCCCGTCGGGAGCATCGGCGCCTTCTTGCGGGCCGCCGCCGCTTTGGCTTCGGTGAGAAGGTTGATCCGGATCACGCCGACTCATCTCCAATGTGGCGGACCGCGAGGCCGACGGCGACCGCGAGGCTCGGCGCGTTTTCGGTGAGCCACTCCGGGGAGACCGAGCTGCCCGCGATGTCGATCTGGCGGAAGGGGTTCATGACCTCGACCGGGATTCCGAACCGCTCCTTCAGCTGCGTGTCGAGATTGAGGACCCGCGAGGATCCGCCGGCAATGAAGAGCTGATCGATCTTCTCGGTCGACGTGGTCGCGATGAAGAAATCGAACGTCTTCTGGAGCTCCTGAGCGAGGTCCTCGGAAACCGACCGCAGGATCGGAATGATGTCCGAAACCGTGTGCTCACCGGACGTTTCGCCCTTTTTCAGCGCTTCGGCCTGCTCGAAAGCGAGCGAGAGCTGCTTCTGGATGGCGTCGGTGTACTGGTTGCCGCCGAACGAGATGTCGCGCCAGAAGATCGTGTTGCTCCCGGAAAGGACGTTCACGTTCGTGACGGAAGCCCCGATGTTGACGAGTGCGACGACGCGGCCCGGCTCGACCGGATAGTTCGCTTCATACGCATTCTGCAGAGCAAACGCGTCCACGTCGACGAGCGCCGGGGTCTTCCCGACCTGGGTGATGACGCTCGTGTAGTCGCCGATCTTGTCTTTCTTCACGGCGACTAAAAGCACGTCCATCGTCTCGCCCGCCGCGGCATCTAAGACCACGTAGTCGAGGTTGACGTCGTTGATGTCGAAGGGGACGTACTGCTCGGCTTCCCAGCGGATCGACTCCGCCAGCTCCTCGGCCGACATCGTCGGCAGCGAGATCTTCTTGATGATGACGGAGTGGCCCGAGAGGGAGGTGCCGAAGTCGTTGTTCCTCACCGAAAGGGAGGACACGACCCTGTTGACGGTATCGACCACGAGAGAGGCGTCCATGATGGCGCCGTCGACGATCGCCTCGGGGGACAGGGTTTCCATGCCGGTTTTGACCAGCCTGTACCCCCCACCCTTGGCGTCCTTCAGCTCGACCAGCTTGACAGCCGACGAGCCTATGTCGAGGCCAACCAGGTTCTTTGACTTCCTGAAAAGCACAATATGGCCCACCGAAAAAATTAATGCGGTGAAGGGCTTTGACTAATGTTTTGTTACGGCTGCTGACCAAAATAACAGAAGGTTTTCCCCCAGTCAAGGGCGCTTACAGGGAAATAGCACGGCCCGTGAACGATTTAGCCGTTTTCCGAAAAGGGGCTGCCGCGGCGGCCTGCCGGCCGAGCCGAATTTCCTGCGATCTGCCGACCGGTGGAGATTTGCTCCCGCGTTCCGTTCCATGTAGGATGCGGCGTTTTTTTCAATCCGCACTCCGGAGGCGAGACCCATGGCCCAGCAATGCGAATTCTGCGGCAAGACCCCCAAGTCGGGGCACCGCGTCAGTCACGCGAACAACGTCACCAATCGTAAATGGAACCTGAACCTGAAGACGGTTCGGGCCGCGACGGCCGGAGGCGGAAAGCGCGTTCGGGTCTGCACGCGATGCCTGCGCTCGGGCAAGGTAACGAAGCCCGTCGTGAGAACGGCGGCCACGGCGGCGGCGAAGGCCTGACCCCCCGGGGGATCGATTACCGATTCCCGCTTTTCTCCCCTACCCCGTTCCCCCGGCCGGAAGGTTGTACTTCCGGACGACCTCGCGAACGCCCTCGACCCTGTTCAACCGCGCGAGGATCTTCTCGAGGTGCTTCAGGTCGGACGTCTCGAGCGACACCGCGATGTACGGCCGGGTCGTCTCGTCCGTCCTCGCCTCGATCCGGCGGATGTTCGAGTTCTCTCCCGCGATGGCCTGCGTGATGTCTGCCAGGAGCCCCGGGCGGTCGTCCGAGATCACCTCGAGGTCGATCGCGTAGCTGTTCGCCTTGGCGCCGGCCCACGCGACGTCGATCCGGCGCTCCGGGTCGTAAAGAAGGTTCTTCACGTTCGGGCAGCTCTCCGAATGCACGGAGACGCCCCGCCCCCGAGTGATGTAGCCGAGGATCCGCTCCCCGGGCACCGGCGTGCAGCACTGCGCGAGTGAAGCGAGCAGGTCGTTGTGGCCGACGACGACGATGTCCGGCGAACCGAACGGGAGGATCTTCCGGACCACGCGGGAAACGGTGGTCTCCCGGCCAACCTCGGGACGCGCGAGCTCGTCGGAGGGCACGAACCGCTCCAGGACGGCGCGGGAAGAGAGCTTGCCGTACCCCAGCGCCGCGAAGAGGTCCTCGGGCCGAGAGAATCCCCACTGCGGGAGCTGCCGCGCGATCTCCCCCTGCTGCTCGAGCTTCTTCACCGTGCGCTTGTACTTCTTGAGCTCCTTCTCGAGGAGGCGGCGGCCGAGCTCGACCGCCTCACGGTTCTCTTCCGTGTGGACGAAGTGCCGGATCTTGTGGCGCGCCCGGCTGGTCGCGACGAACGAGAGCCAGTCGCGGGAAGGCGTCTGATTAGGCGCGGTCAGGATCTCGACGATGTCGCCGCTCGAGAGCGGGGTCTTCAGGGGGACGTGCCGCCCGTTGATCCGCGCGCCGACGCAGCGATGCCCGACGTCCGTGTGAACACGGTACGCGAAATCGACCGCGGTCGCCCCTCGCGGGAAGGCGAAGACCTCTCCCTTCGGCGTGAAGGTGTAAACCTCGTCCGGATACAGGTCCACCTTCAACGATGAGAGGAACTGCCGCGAGTCCTTGACTTCGCTCTGCCAATCCACGAGCTGGCGGAGCCACTGAAAGCGCGCGTCATCTTCTCTGGGCCCGAGGCGCCCCTCCTTGTATTTCCAGTGCGCCGCGATGCCGCGCTCCGCCGTCAGGTCCATCTCGCGGGTCCGGATCTGGACCTCGAACGGCTGCGCGGAGTCGCTCATGACCGTCGTGTGGAGCGACTGGTAGAAATTGGGTTTCGGCATCGCGATGTAGTCCTTGATGCGGCCGGGAACCGGGCGCCACCTCTGGTGGACGAGACCGAGCACGGCGTAGCAGTCCCGCGTCTCGGGCGTCACCACGCGGAGCGCCAGGACGTCGTATAGCTGGGCCACATCCACGCCGCGGCGCTTCATCTTCTCGGAGATTGAGTGATACCTCTTGCGCCGCCCGGTCACCTCCCCGTCCACGCCGGCCTCGACGATCTTTGCCGACAGCTCGCGGCGGATCTCTTCGATCATCCCCTCCGAGCCTTCGAGATTGCGCTCGACTTCCCGCTGGACGCGTGCGTATTCCTCCGGTTCGAGGTACAGGAACGCCAGGTCCTCGAGCTCGCCTTTCAGGAGGCCCATCCCGAGCCGATTGGCGATCGGGGCGTAGATGTCCATGGTCTCGCGGGCAATCTCGCGCCGGCGCGCTTCGGGGAGGTACTGAAGCGTCCGCATGTTGTGGAGGCGGTCCGCGAGCTTGACGAGGACCACGCGCAGGTCGGACACCATCGCGAGGACCATTTTGCGGAACGTCTCGGCCTGCTCCTCTTCCCGGGAGACGTAGGAAAACTTCCCGATCTTGGTCAGGCCATCGACGAGATCCGCGACCTCGTCCCCGAACTGCTGCGCGATCGCATCTTTGGTCGTGAGCGTGTCTTCGAGCACATCGTGGAGCAGGCCCACGACGATCGACACGTCGTCGGCCTTCAGGTCCGCGAGGATCGCGGCGACGTTCAACGGATGGACGAGATAAGGCTCCCCGGACCTCCGGACCTGCCCCTTGTGCTCGCGGGCCGAGAACACATAAGCCCGCCGCAGCAGATCCTGGTCACTCTGCGGGTTATACGACTCGACCTTTTCGAGGATCTCTTCGAACCGGATCATGACCCGGACAAGATTACAGGAGAGCAAAGGCGGCCGATCAGCAACACCGGCCACCACGCATCACGCAACCAGCGGGCCTCTCACCCCAACCTTCTCACCGAGCGCTGGGCGAGGGATCAGAGCTGCGCTTCCGCCTCGATGGTGGGTAAACTCGCCCCGAGAGGAGTCTCCCGACCAAAGGGAGGGAGGAGCCTCTCGGGGCGGGAGCCGAAGCGAACGAAGGGAGCAGGCGAACGGTCGAGCCAACAGGCGAGCCGCTCGCCGGTGCCTTCGCCGCGCACGGCGAAGGCAGCTCCCGCAGTGAGCGGAGGCGACGGGCTACCTTCGGTTCTTCTTCCTCTTTCCCGAGGAGGGGGACGAAGCCGGGGCGTTCGGTCTCGGCGCGGCCTGCGCCGGCGGCGCCGGCCTCGGAGCCGGAGCGGCGACCCTGGGAACGGCCGCCGGCGGGACGACGGCCAGCTTGCGGCGGCCCAGGAAGCTCTTCCAGATGACCACGATCGGCGCGGCCACGTAGATCGAAGAGTACGTGCCGATGATGATGCCGATGATGAGCGTCAGCGAGAAGGTGTTCAGGACCTCGCCGCCCAGGAAAAACAGCGCGATGACGACCAACATCGTCGCTCCGGAGGTCAGGATCGTCCGCGAAAGCGTCTGATTGATCGACCGGTTGATCAGCGCTTCGAGCGGCTCCTTCTTCGGAGAGCGCTGGTTTTCCCGGATCCTGTCGTACACGACGACCGTGTCGTTGACCGAATATCCGACGAGGGTCAGGATCGCGGCGACTACGATCAGGTTGAACTCGCGCCCGAAAAGGGACAGAAGCCCCACGGTGATCAGGATGTCGTGAATCGTGGCAACGACCGCCCCGACGCCGAAGGGGACCGACCGGAAGCGCCACGCGATGTAGACCAGCATTCCGAGCATCGAGGTGACGATCGCCCAGAGCGCCGTCTTTCGGAGGTCCGAGCCGACCTGGGGACCGACGTTTTCGGCCGAAAGCAGGAGGAAGGGTCCGGCGATCGTGTTCGCCTTGACCCACGCCTTCGTTGCGGGCGTGATCCCGGGAACGGAATCGACGTCGGCCGGGGACTTGAAGATCGCCAGCTGGGACCGGCGCGCGACAGTCTGTTCCGCGACGTTGCCGTAGTACTCCGCCGGTGTCACGCCCGGGCGCCCGGCGACGTGGTCGGGGTCCGCAGCGACGAGTCTCGCGGCGAGGTTGTCGCGGCCCTGGATGTTCAGGTCGAGCCGAGCGGGGTCGGCGGAGGCGCCGAGTCCCTGGCGAAGCAGCGCGAGGACCTCGGCCGTGATGTCGCGGCCCTCCTTCTTCTGCTGCTGCACGCGGATCAGGACTTCATTCTTCTCGGGGGCCTCGTAGCGCTGAATGCCGTTGTCGCCGAAGTTTCCGGTGGCGAGGAGCTTTCGGAGCTGATCGATGTCGGGCTTCTCCCGGAAGCGGAGCGCGATCTGCGTTCCACCGGCGAAGTCGATTCCGTACTTCAGGCCGCCATGGGAAAGGATGGAAAGGAGTCCGATCGCGATCAGTGCCCAGGAGGCGCCGATCGCCCACCACTTCCAGCGCAGAAAATCGATGTTGGTCTGACGAAACAGTTCCATATGGCCCTTCGCTAGATAGACAGCGCGTCGATGTGCTGGCGCCGGCCGTACTCGAGCTCGAACACCGTGTGCGACACGAAGACCGCCGTGAACACCGAGATCAGGAGGCCGATCAGCAGCGTCACCGCGAAGCCCTTGACGGGGCCCGTGCCGAACTGCAGAAGAAAGATGGCGGAGATCACGACCGTGATGTGGGTGTCGATGATGGTCGCAAACGCCTTCGAGAAACCGTTCTCGATGGCAGTCTTCGGGGCGCGGCCGGCTCGAAGCTCCTCGCGAATGCGCTCGAAGATCAGCACGTTCGAATCGACCGCCATGCCGATGGTCAGGATGAACCCCGCGATGCCCGGCAGCGTGAGCGTCGCGTTGAACAACGACATCGCTGCGAGCAGCAGGATCGCGTTCAGCACCAGGGCGAGAACCGCGTTCCACCCGGACCGCCTGTAATAAAAGACGACCGCGAAGAACACCAGGAGCATCCCGGCGATAGACGCCGTAATCCCCTTCCGGATCGAGTCGAGTCCGAGCGACGGACCGACCGTGCGCTCCTCGAGGTAGGTCAGCCCGGCCGGCAGAGCGCCGGCGCGCAAGACGAGCGCGAGGTCGTTCGCCTCTTCCGGCGTGAAGCTCCCGTTGATCTGTCCCTGGTCGGTAATGCGCTCATGAATGACCGGCGCCGACTGGACGCGCTTGTCGAGCACGATGGCCAGCAGCCGGTTGACGTTCGCGGCCGTAGCGGCGCCGAACTTCTCGGCCCCGGCGGCCGTCAAAAAGAAGGAGATCGAGTTGCCGCCCATCTGGCTGCGGCTCGGGCGGGCATTCTTCAGATCCCGGCCCGTGATCGCGGCGGACTTGCGGAGCAGGTACCAGGTGGCGCCGCGCTGGCCGGGCTCGGGCTTCCCTTCCACGAGCTCCATGTCGGCCGCAACCTTGCCGTCCGGCCCGAGCAGGGACGCTTTGTCAGTCGACGGGCCCTTCTCGACGATCTTGAGCTCGAGAAATGCCGTGTTCTTGATGAGGTCCTTGACGCGCTTCGGGTCGTCGATCCCGGGCAGCTGGACGAGGATCCGGTCGCCGCCTTCGCGGGCGATCAGGGGCTCCGCGACGCCGAACTCGTCCACCCGGTTGCGGATCGTCTCGATCGCCTGCGTGACGGCGCTCTCTTCGGTCGCGCGCCGCGAGGCGTCCTTCAGCGTGAAAGCGTAACGGCCGCCCGACGAGCTGGTCGACCAGTCCGGGAGCCAGCGCTTGACGATTTCGTCGAGTTTCTTTTCATCCGAGATCGACGCCACCGTGAAAGAGGCGTCGGACGGGTACTCGGAGGCGCCCAGAGTCACGCCCTGCTCGCGGGCCTGCGCCTTGACGGTTTCGACAGCCTCGTCCCGCTCGGCCTTGATCGCGTCCGCGGTATTGACCTGCAGAACGAGATGGATGCCGCCCCGGAGGTCGAGCCCCAGCTTGATTCCGCGCTTCAGGGCCTCCGAAATCGGCGGCCTGCCGGGTCCGACCCAGTCTTTCTTCGCGTGCGTGTAACCGGTTGCGATGTATCCCGCGATCATTCCGGTGACAACGACCACGATTAAGAGAACGCGCCAACGCAGCCTCTTGGACAAACAGCCTCCCTTGGAAGAACGGTGGAGTCTACAGGGAGTCGAGGGGGCCTGCCAAGCCCGGCGGGCCGGCCCCGGAGACTCCGCGTCCTAAGTTTTCGCGACCGCCGAAGTGGCCGTGTCGGGCTCTCCCGCGGGCCCCGCGATCCCGGTCCTCAGGACCTTGATCTTGACGTTGTCGGCGATCTGGAGAACGACGAAGCCCCGCTCCTCGTCGACGGCTGTGATGCGCCCGAAGATGCCGCCTCCCGTCACGACCTCGTCGCCCTTCTTCAACTTCGAGATCATCTCGGCGGTCGCCTTCTGCTTCTTGCGCATCGGGGCGATCAGAAGGAAATAGAAGATGGCGAAAATGAAAGCCATCGCCACCAGCGGCGAGGAGAAGAGGCTCATCGGGCCGGTGGGCGCCGCGGGCGCGGTCTGATGGAGAAGTGAAACGAGCTGGGTGAGCATGGGCGGGACTATAAGGCAGGTGAGGGTTCAAGGCCGGTAAGGGTTCCTCAAGACACGGCAGGGTTCAGGGCTGCCTGGTGAGCGTTCCGCGTCAGCGCCGGGCGTTCGGACGCCGATCGGTCCTGCGGCCGTCCCGCTCCCCGTCCGCTCGCGCCCCGTCCGTCCTACCGCCTGGCACTCCCTGCCACGGGCATGGCGGGCAGCGGCGCCTTCGAAGGCGGCATCGCCCGGCCGGCCGCGATCGCGCGGTCCCAGAACGCCAGGAAGTTCTCGCCGAGGACGCCGCGGATCTCCGCCTCCGAATGGCCGCGTTTCAACAGCTCTTCGGTAAGCTTCGGGAGCTTCGAGACGTCCTCGAGCCCCGTCGGTGGGTCCGGGATCCCGTCGTAGTCCGTGCCGAGGCCGACGGCGGACGGGCCCGCGATCCGCATGACCCGCTCGATGTGATCGACAGCTCGCGTCCAGCTCGCCCGAGGCCTCTTCAACCCCTCGACGAGCGCCCCGATTTCTTCGTCCCGCTTCGCCGCGTTGTTCGAAAGCCGGGCCTCGATCTCCGCGACCCGCGGGACGAGAGCCGCCTTCTGAGAGATCAGATCGTCGATCACCCCCTGGTCGAGAAACGTCGAGCTCACGTTGATCATCACGACGCCACCTTTCGCGCCAATCGCGCGGATCTGCTCGTCGGTCAGATTGCGCGGCATGTTCGCGAGCGCCCGACACGAGGAGTGGGAGGCGAAAATAGGCGCCCTGGACACCGCGAGCACGTCCGAGATCGTCTTGTCCGAGACGTGCGAGACATCGACGAGCATCCCGAGCCGGTTCATCTCCAGCACGACTTCGCGGCCGAAATCCGTCAGTCCTCCGTGGATCGCCATTTTTTTCGGATCGAACCCCCATCCGAAAAAATTTCCCGCCGAGTCCGCCCAGGAGTTCGTATTCGTGTGCGTCAGTGTCATGTAGCGGGCGCCCAGGCGTGCGAACGACGAGAGCGCTCCGAGCGAGTCCTCGATCGCATGGCCGCCTTCGATTCCGATCAGCACCGCGACTTTCCCGTCGCGCTTTGCGGCCCGGATCCCGGCCGGCGAGTCCGCAAACACGAAGCCGGGAGTCGCGTCCGCGACGCGGTGAATCAGGTCGATCAGCTCGAGGGCCTTCCGCGCCGAGCCTCCCGTCTTCGCAAACGATGCCGGCACGTAGGCCGCAAAGAAGGGCGCGGTGACCCCGCCCTCCTTCAGGCGCGGAAGGTCCACGTGGCCCGTCTTCCCCCGGACGGACAGATCGACCCACTCCTTTTCTAGTCGCTCCGGAACGTCCTCGTGCGTGTCGACGACGATCGCGTCCGCATGGATCTTCGCGGCGCGAGCCTGCAACGCGGCATCGTCCGACGCCGCGGCCATCGAAACGGTCGCGGCCCACGCCGCCAGAAACACGAGCACGGATTTCATCTGGCGCCGGCTTTCTCTTCCGAGTTTTGGACTTGCGGTCGGTGCCTGAAGCATCACGCCACCTTCCCCTCGGGAGGCGCCGCGAGCTTCGCGAGCGTGCCCGTCCGCACCGCCGCGCGGATCTTCTTCATCCACGTCAGGTAGAAGTGGACATTGTGAAGGGACAGCAGCATCGGGGCGGAAAAATCCTTCAGCACGAAGAGATTCCGGATGTACGCGCGGCTGTGGCGGCGGCAGACCGCGCAGTGGCAGGCGGGGTCGAGCGGTCCTAAGTCCTCTTTGAAGCGCTCGTGCTTGATAACGACCTCGCCTTCCGAGGTGTAGGCGTGCCCCATTCGGCCGTTGCGCGTCGGCAGGACGCAGTCGAAGAGATCGATCCCCGAACGGACCGACTCGAGGAGATCGGAGGGGGTGCCGACCCCCATCAGGTAGCGCGGCCGGTCGGCGGGCAGAAGCGCGGCGGAAAAAGCGGTGATGGAGCGGATGGCGTCCTTGGACTCTCCCACCGCGACGCCGCCGACCGCGTATCCCGCGAAA
This sequence comes from Thermoanaerobaculia bacterium, assembly GCA_038229875.1. GTDB lineage: Bacteria > Acidobacteriota > Thermoanaerobaculia > UBA5066 > Gp7-AA6 > JALYUA01. Next base: position 27,775 of record JBBROA010000006.1, read on the forward strand.
TCGAGATCGACGACCTTCGAGGTGGAGTCTCGCCGGAGGTCCTCGTAGGTGCCGCCCTGCACAATCCCGAAGAGGAGTCCGGGCCCTCTGTACGCTTTCTGCGAGCGCTTCGCCCACGCGGAGGAGAGCCCGCACGCGTTCTCGACCTCGTCGCGCTCGGCGGGAAAGGGCGGACAGATGTCGAGCGCCATCGCGAGGTCGACGCCGAAGTCCGACTGCAGCTCCATCGCCCGCTCGGGTGTCAGAAAATGCTTGGTCCCGTCTTCCGGGCTCTGAAACTCGACGCCGTCAGACGTGATCTTCCGGCGCGACGCGAGGCTCATGACCTGGAACCCTCCCGAGTCGGTCAGGATCGACCGCGGCCATCCGATGAACGCGTGCAGGCCGCCGGCCCGTCGGATGATCTCGATCCCCGGACGCACCATCAGGTGATAGGTGTTCGCGAGCACCGCGCGGCAGTCCCACTCCTCGAGCCGGTCGAACTCCACGCCCTTCACGGCGCCGCGCGTCCCGACGGGCAGGAAGCACGGTGTCTCAATCTCGCTGTGCGCCGTCGAGAGAACGCCCGCGCGCGCGGAAGAAGACGGGTCGGTCGCGAGGATGGAGAAGGGAAAGGGAAAGGGAGAGGAAATCGGCATGTCGCCGCTCAGCGCAGACGCGGTGGAATCGCCGCGATCAGAAACGGAGCCTCGCGTCCACCGCCCCGCCCAGGTCCCGCCGGTTGGTCGAGGAGAGCGACGTGCCGCCTTCGGTCGAGAAGACGACCGCGGCATTGACCGACAGCATCTTCAGGCCGAGCCCGATTCCGGCGGAGTAGGCCCAGTGGGGATCGGGCGCGGCGGAGTCTCGAAAGGTTCCCGCGCGAATCGCGAAGAGCGGCAGCTTGAGCTCGAGGCCGGCGGCGAGCTGCCGGCTGCGCCCGCCCGGCATCAGCGTGTCGGTCTCTCGCAGGTCGTAATCGACCGCGACGAGAAGCAGGCCGACCGGCGTCACGGCGACGCCCGCGCGCAGGGTCCTCGGCAGCCGGTACGAGGGCGGCGCCCCGAGGAGGCCGGGGTTCGCCGCGTCGCGCTTCACGTCGAACGTGGGCTCGTTGATCGCGGTCGAGACGAGCCCGAGCCGCACCGTCCCGCCGAGGTTCAGCATCGCGCCCGCGTCGAACGCGAGCTTCGTCGAGTCGCGGCGGTTCTCGTCGAACGCGCGCCGGGAAATTGCGACCGGGTCCGAAATGTCTTCGTCGAAAATTCCGCGGTGGAGAAAGTACGTCCGCCCCTGGATGTAACGGACCGTCCCGCCGACGAGCAGGGCCTTCGCCAGAAACGACGTCGCATAGGAGAACCGCGCTTCGCGCGCTTCCAGCCCCGCGAACGAAAGACCCGTCCTGTTGTTCGCGAATGCCCGCGCCTGGTCGATCGACGGCGGAATCGGCAGAATGTGTACGAGGTCGATGGTCGGATACACGGCCGAGTACGCGACCTCGCCGATCGCGATCGCAAACCCGCTCTTCGCAAAGACGAGACCCGCGGCGCCCGAGCCCACCACGCCGCTGCCCGGCTCCGAGATACGGAGGATGTCGGCGACGGCCCCGGGAATCCGGGAGAGGTCCTGCCCGGACCGGATGCGGTCGAGATCGATCGAGGAGATCCGGTCGACCGCTCCGAGGAAATCATTGCGGTTCGTCGCGACCGCGCCGCCGAAAATCTCGAGGTCGAGCCGCTCGTCGCGCGCGAGACCCGCGGGGTTGGTCCAGACCGCGGTCCCGTCGTCCGCGACGGCGACCGACGCTCCGCCCATGGCGGCCGATCGCGGGCCGATCATCGGAGTCTGCGCGAAGCCGACGCGTGGCGCGGAAAGGCCGGCGGAGAGGAGGACCAGGATCAGGAGAGGACGACGCACCATCGGGATCAACCTATCAGGTCTCCGGCGAATCCGTTCCGGGAAAGAGCAGTCGTGGCCGCCGCTCTCTCAGGCCATCGCATGACCGGCGATCCGCTCGAGCACAGAGATCGGCGCGCGCTCGGGGACGGTCAGCGTGCCGCGCCCGATGATAAACGTCTGCTCGAGCGCGAACTGTCCCTGGAGAACGGCGTGCGTCACCATGTCCGTGAACACCATCCACGTCGCGTCCGGAGGGAACTCCGGCCGCTCGGCGCGCGCTCCCTCCTGGTACTCGCCGTTCTCCTTCAGGAAGTTGTGAAACGCGAGCATGAACTCGTCGTACGGCGGCCGCGATCGGACGGGGAGGCCGGCCGCCCTCGCCGCTCGAAGGAGCGAGCGCCCGAGCGTGTGCCGCGACGCGCGCTCGAGGAGTCCGGACGACACCGCGAACCGCTCGGCGAGCTCGGGAAACGTTTCGCCCGTCTTCCACAGGCGCGCGGCCGCCGGGTTCACGTTGGTGAACACCCGAAAGATCCGATCTCCGCGCGTCGGGCGCGTCGGGAACGCGTCCACGTGGAGCAGGTCGTTGCGCGCGTGCTGCGACAACTTGCGGCTGGCCTCTTCCTGCGGGCGGAAGCTCGCGTAGTCCACCTTCCAGCCGCGCGCGTACCCGGGGAAGAGCCCGGCGACGAATGCGACCACGGTCTCCGAATAGCGGCACAGGACCTCGCGGAGCCGCCGCGCGTCCTCCGGTTGCTGGCGCGCGACGCCGGTCACCCGGCGGCTTTGCGGCCGGTACGCGATGTTCTTGTGATACCCCGCCTCGGCCTGGCGCCGCTCGAGGAGAAACGCCCGGTCCGCGGGGGAGATTTCGAAGGGCGTCTTTCCGAACAGGAGGATGTTTCCCTCCTCAAGGACGCGACAGCACTCGCGCTCGCGCTCCGGGCCGGAGGCGGGCAGAGAGTCGATGCGAACGACGGACATAGGCGCCTCCTCCGGGGCCGGAGTCTACCGCGCGCGCGGCGCGTGAGCCTGTGGTTGACCCCCGAAAACGTGCGTGCTAGGGTGGGCCGCCTTTCGAGGAAACGATGCCCGATCTCGGGAAAAAGTTCGAATGCTTCAACTGCCGGACGAAGTTCTACAACCTCGGCAAGCCCGAGGCGATCTGCCCCAAGTGCGGGGCGAATCAGAAGGACGCGAAGTTCGACGATCCACCTGCGCCCGCGCCGCGGCCTCCGCGTCGTGCGATCCTGATGGAGCCCGTCGCGGAAGAGACGGCGAACGAGTTCGGCGACGAGCCGGCGCCGGTCGAAGAGCCGGAGGAAGCGGCCGACGACGACGAGCTGGAAGAAGAAGCCGAAGTGATCGACAGCCCGACCGCGGTACGCGAGGAAGAAGAGTACTGACGTCGCGTCCGAGGTGTATCTCGGCCTCGGTTCCAATCTCGGCGATCCCAGCTCGCGCCTGCTCGACGCCCTGGAGCGCGTCGCCCGCGCAGGCGACGTCCTCCGCGTTTCCTCGTTCTATCGCACCGATCCTGTCGGCCACGCCGCACAGCCCGACTTCTACAACGCCGTAGCGCTCCTTCGCGTCGCGGTGACGCCCGAGGACCTGTTGCGGGACCTTCGCGCGATCGAGATCGAGATGGGTCGCTTGCCGCGGTTTCGAAACGGGCCTCGCGAGATTGACCTCGACATCCTCGATTTCGCCGGGCTCGTGAGAACTCGGCCGGACCCCGTGCTCCCGCACCCGCGGCTGTCGGAGCGGCGCTTCGTTCTCGAGCCCTTGAACGAGATCGCTCCGGAGTGGCAGCATCCGGTGACGGGGTGGACGCCGGGACGGATGCTCGAGGGCCTGCCGGCGAAACCGGGCGTCACGCGCGTGCCCCGGGAGGTCAGGCGTTAGGCGTCAGGCGTCAGGCGTCAGGCGTCAGGCGTCAGGCGGGGCGCCTGGCCGCGTTTGCGCCAGGCCGCCAGATTTTTTCGAGCCTCCTCCTGGATCCCGAGCTCCTCGACGAGGTGCTCGGCTCCCGGCTGGTCCGACGTCAGCTCCTCTTCGATCTTGATGGCCTCCGCGAACGCGCCCGAGCGCGCGAGCGCCTCGGCGAGAAAGTGTCGGTTGACGAAGTTGCGCGGCGCCTGCGCGACCGCGAGCCTCAGAAGGCGCAGCCCCTCCGCCCGCGAAACCCATCCCGTCAGAAGGGGAATCTTCGGGGCCTGGTCGTGGACGCGTCCGAGGATCCGATAACCACCGCCCTCCTCGAACGCCGGATCGAGCGCGATCAGCGTGAGGCAGTCGTCCCGGATCCGCCGCGCCGCGCCCTTTCGGGCGGCTTCCATCTTGCCGGACGCCAGCGACCATTGCCCCCACGCGACCGCGGTCCAGAAAAGCGCGGCGGGCCCGTCGGGGTCCTTTCGAAACAGGTCGGCGGCCTGAGCAGGCTCGAGCTTCCGGGGATCCGCGCTGCCTCGGCGGGCGCCGACCGATCGGACGGCCTCTTCCCCCGCGCGGCGCGCTCTTTCAAAGACGGCGCGCTGCGCGTTCTGGTCGAGGCCCGTGTAGCTGCCCAGAAAATAGAGAGCGCGCGCGAGCTTCCAATGAGCCTCGGCTCCCTCGCCGGCCGCCCGCTCGTAGAGAGAGATCGCTTCCGAGATCTCCCGGGGATTCGCGCGCGCTCCGGTCCTCCCCGCGTCGCGGGCCGCATAGTGGCGGTCCGCTTCGGCGAGGACCGCTGCCGGGGATCCCTTCGCGGGAGAGATCCTCTCCTCCTGGGCCCGCACGGCCGAGGCCGCCCCGATCAGGACCACGGCCACGGCTTGCCATCGCACTCGCCTCATTCGCCGCCATTATCGACGAGGCGAGGGCAGACCCCGGAGCGCCGAGGTCGCTCCGGAATAGAATCCGGCGCCGGAGGCCGCTATGAGCGAGGACAAACCCGTTTCAGTCAAGGTGACGATCGACGAGGCGACGGCCGAAGGACAGTACGTGAACTTCGCCAACATCCTGCACAACCCGACGGAGTTCGTCATCGACTTCGGCCGGATCGTTCCCGGGCGCCCGGACGTGAAGGTGATGACCCGCGTCTTCACCACTCCGTTCCACGCCAAGCAGCTGGCCCGCGCGCTGCAGCAGAACGTCGAGATTTACGAGCGCAACTACGGAGAGATCCGGTCGGAGTTTCCGGCGCCGCAGGACGGACCGGAGTCGACGAATTGAGAAGTGGACGCGAGGGTCAGGAGTAAGGGGTTAAGAGTTCCCATCGATTTCTTATTTAGTTGACCGCGGAGTACCGCGGCCGTCTCGCTCCCGGTGGTCGCTCGGCTCCCCGAATCACTCCGCCACCCAGGACCACGTCCCCGTCGTAGAAGACACACGACTGGCCCGGCGCGACCGCTCGCACCGGCTCGTCGAAAATCACGCGCCCTGAGCCGCCGGCGTCGGGCGCGACCGTCGCCGGGGTCTCGACGCCACGGTGACGCACCCGGACGCGCGCGTGGAACGGTCCGTCCGGGGCTCCCGACGGAAACCGCATCCCCTCGACCCTCGCCTCGGCGACGAGAAGCTCGCTTTCCGCGCCGACGACGACGCGGTTCGCGTCGGCATCGACAGAGAGAACGTAGAGGCGCCCGGCGGCGGCGACGCCCAGGCCCCGCCGCTGCCCGACCGTGAAGCGGTAGTGGCCCGAATGCTCGCCCAGCGGCTGCCCCGACGAGCCTTCGATTTTCCCGGGCAGCGTCGGGAGCGCAAGACCCATCCCGGGCGCGTGCTCGCGCACGAAGTCTCCGGCGCGGTCGCCCTTCGGGACGAAACAGATCTCCTGGCTTTCCTCCTTGTCGGCGGTTGGGAGTCCCGCCGACCGCGCGAGCTCCCGGACCTTTTTCTTGGCCATCGCCCCGACGGGGAAGCGTGCCGCCGAAAGCTGCTCGGGAGTCAGATCCCAGAGGAAATAGGACTGGTCCTTCTCCGGGTCCGCTCCCTTCCGCAACAGAGTCCGGCCGCTCGCGGGATCCGTCCCCGTGCGGACGTAGTGCCCGGTGGCCACGGCTTCGCAGCCCATGCCCCGCGCCCTGTCCCAGAGGGTCGCGAACTTCACCTTCGAATTGCACGCGGAGCACGGAATCGGCGTCTCTCCGGCGAGGTACGACGCGACGAACGGCCGCACGACCTCCTGTGCGAACTCTTCCTGAAGGTCGAGCACGTAGTGGGGGATGTCGAGCGCCCAGGCCACCTTGCGCGCGTCGGACAGATCATCGGCGGCGCAGCAGCGGCTGGTGCGGCCCGCCTCGGCCGACCTGTCCCAGAGCTGCATCGATAGCCCCACCACGTCGTGGCCCTCTCGCTTCAACAGGAGCGCGGCGACCGACGAGTCGACACCCCCGGACATGGCGACCGCAATGCGCATCTCGAAAGGTTATCAGGCGGCCGGCGGCAGGCATGCGGCGCGACGAAGTCGCGGGGCAGCCTGGCGGAGAAAGGACGCGCCCGGGGCGGCTATTCCTTCCCCGTGACGATCAGCATCAGGGTCGAGCCGCCGATCGAGAACTCGGCCTGGTTCTCGAGCTGGACCTCGTGGATGCGCTCCTCCCCGACGAAAGTCCCGTTCGTGGAGCCCAGGTCGACCAGCGTGACGATTTCGCCCGTGAGCTCGATCGCCACGTGCTGCCGGGAGATCTCCGGGTCTTCGACGTTGATGTCGGCGTCATGGCGGCCGATGATTACCCGCGGCCGGTCGACGATGTGAATCCTGCCCGCGTCCGGCCCCGCGATGACCGCGACCGAGACCCTCGATTCGGCCGGCATCTTGAGCGGCTTGCCTTCCCTGCGCTTGGGTGCGGCGTCCGGGCCGCGGGAGGGCTCGCCTTCCTCGTTCGCGAGCCGCAGGACGGTGTCCTCGGCGCCCGATCCCTCGGCGACGGAAGATGGAGGCGCCGCCACGGCGTCGTTGAAGATGTCGAAGATCGCGAGGCACTTGGTGCACCGCACCTTCCTCGACGGCTTTCCGGCGAACCGGTCGGGGTCGTACCGGTAACGTGCGTAGCAGCGGTCGCACTCGATGATCATCGGGACGCCCCCGTGGCGGCGAGGGGCTCCCGCGCCGCGCCGGCCGTGCCGCGAACGGCCTCCACCGCCGCCGGGAGACGGCGGAGCACGTCGTCGACCTCGATTTCGCTGTTCCATCTCGAGAGGGAGAACCGCACGACCTCCCGGGCTTCGCGAGGAGAGAATCCGAGCGCGAGGATCGACGGCGAAGGCGCGAGCGTCCCGCTCGAGCAGGCGCTGCCGGCCGAGACCGCTATGCCTTCGAGATCCAGCCGCATGAGCAGAGTCTCCGCGAGCGCGCCCGCGAACCGGATCGCGGTCGTGTTCGGAAGCCGGGGAACCGACGCGCCGATCGCGGTCGATCCCGTGACGACGGCGAGGATGCCCCGTTCGAGCCGGTCGCGCAGACGCCCGACCGCCTCGGCGCCTTCTGAAAGCCGCTCGCGCGCGAGGCGCGCGGCCACTCCGAATCCGACCAGGGCCGGCGTGTTCTCGGTCCCCGCGCGAAGCCTCTTCTCCTGGCCGCCTCCGGCGGTGCGCGCCGCGATCCGCACCCCCTTCCGGATGAAGAGAGCGCCTGCGCCTCGCGGCCCGTGGAGCTTGTGCGCGGAGAGCGAAAGAAGGTCGACCCCGAGCTCGCGCACGTCGAGAGGCACGCGTCCGGCGGCCTGGACGGCATCCGTGTGGATGACGGCGCCCCGCGAACGGGCCTCGGGGGCGATCGCCGCGACCGGGAAGAGCGCCCCGTACTCGTTGCTGGCCGCCATGACGGACACGAAAGAGGTATCGGTGCGGATGGCGGCGACGACCCGCTGCGCATCGAGCGCTCCGGACGGGTCGGGATCGACCACGCGGGCGGTCAGACCCGGAGCGGCTTCGCGGACCGAAGGGTGCTCGGCTCCCGAGCGCACCCAGGTGCCTCCCCGTTCCGCCGTCGCGCCATGGATCGCCATCGCGTTCGATTCGGTCCCGCCCGAAGTGAAGAAGACTTCCTCGGGGGTCGCGCCGATCAGCCGGGCGACCTGTTCGCGGGCCTCTTCGACGGCCCGGCGCGCGCGGCGGCCTTCGCCGTGCAGCGACGAAGGGTTCCCGTAGAGCTCCAGGGACGCCTCCATGGCCAGGAGGGCCTCGGGATCCAACTTTGTGGATGCGTTGTTGTCGAAATAGATCATCGGCCATGGCCTCGGGAGCGATCCGGGGCCGGCCTTTCTCCAGGGCCAGGGCCCGTTCCGACTCGAGCCTCGCGATTATCCTCCCAACCGCGAAAGTAAAGGGACGGTGAAGGAATAGGCCTGCGAATGTGCGGAGTTAAGATCGCAGACCCATGAACCTGGTGCCCCGCTCCGCGCTCTCTCTCTTTCTCTTCGCCATCGCCGCGGGCGCCTCCCTCGGCCAGGCTCCCGCGTCGCCGGCGCCCCCGGTTCCGACGGCCCCGATCTCGAAAAAAGCGGCTCTCGCGGCGATGCCGGACGACGATCGCAAGTGGCTGACGGAATACGTCGCTCCGATCATTCTGCCGAACGAGGAGAAGCTCTTCCTGGAGCTGACAGAGCCCCACCAGCGCGAGATTTTCAAAGACGAGTTCTGGGCCCGCCGCGAGCTTTCGAGCCTCGCCTTTCCGATGGGGCCCGGCTACCGGCAGCGCTACGAGGAGCTCCGGCCGCTCGCGGACACGACGTATGACGGGTGGCGCAACGACGCCGGCCGCATGGTGCTGCGCTACGGCGAGCCCGGCTCGCTCGACAAGGTCACAGGATGCGATCGCATGTTTCGGGACCTGGAGATCTGGACCTATACGAACCTTCCCGGCCGCGGCACGATGAAGCAGTTCTTCTATCGGCCGAGCTCGATGGCGCCCCGGAAGCTCTGGATCGTCGGAACGCGGGACAGCGACGTGTTCCAGCCGGGCTCCTGCCGTAAGACGTTCGAATCCCTCGCGAACGACTGCAACCCGGGGATGAACGCGAGCGACACGTGCTCCCAGGTCGGCAGCACATGCTCCGCCGCGTGCGACGTCTACCGCGCCTACTCGGAGATCCGCGCCCGCCAGGGCAGCGCCATGGGCGGGATGAGCGAGGCGGCACAGATCCTCTCCCCTCCCCCGATCTCGACGGAGGGCATGGAGAAGGTCCGTGACCGCTTCGCGGGTCTCGCGACACCGAAGGCGAAATCGATCGGAGTCGAGGGTCCGTCGGGCACGGCGGAAACCACCGCGCCGAGCCCCTCGGGGACGCCGACGGCCTCCGCCACGCCCGCCGCGAGCTCTGCTCCGGCGGAAGCAGCCGCCGCCGGCACACCCGCTCCCGCCGGCGCGCCGGCGGCCGGAGCCGCGGCGGCGGGCGGGAAATTCACGGGCCCCGCACCCGCGCGCCGCAAGCTCACGAGCAAGGACGTCAAGGAGCTCACCGCGAAGCTCGATACGAAGTACAAGGAGTTCTTCCAGCTCGTCGACCTGATCATCACGAAGGACGAGAGAGAAGTCTTCCTCCAGATCGCTGACAGCTACCAGAAAGACCGCTTCATCGAGTCGTTCTGGCGCCGCCGATCGATTGACACTTCCGGAATTCGCACCGACTACCAGCACGTCTATACCGACCGCGTGCAGCTCGCGAAGGAGCAGTTCCGCAATCTGAACAACGACCGCGCGAAGGTGTTCATCATCAACGGGTCCCCGGACGGGATCGTCCCGATCGACTGCCAGGAGGTCTACGTCCCGCTTCAGATCTGGTACTACGACCGGCTCGAGAGCCTGAAGAGCAAGGTGTACCTGATCTTCTATCAGCCTATGGGGATGGGCGACTACAAGCTCTGGACGCCTTTGGACGGCGAGATGACGCTCCAGGTCGGCGGCTCCGCAGGGGGGCTTTCCGGCGCGGGTGGCCGGCGCGTCGACATCACGCGCTGCACGGAGTGGCGCACGGTCCAGCAGGCGATCTCGTACACGACCGCCGTCCTTGGCTCGGGGGCGATGTCGATGGCCGGATCGGCAAAGCTCTTTCAACCCCCGATCGTCGAGACCGAAGGCGTCGACCAGGTCCTGTCGATGACCACCGAGATGGCCGTCGGGGCAGCCCCTCTCGGGGTGGTCAAGCTCGTCAGGTTTCCGGAGGCGCGGTCGAACAAGATCGGTGTCGACCTGTCGCTGCTGATTCCGAAGAAGGACCTGAAGCCCCGCGACCTCGGCGAAGAGCATTTCTACAACGTCGACGTGATTGGCGAGGTCGTCAAGGGCGACCGGCTCATCGACAACTTCAAATATCGCTTCGACATCCCGACGGGCGAGGTCAACGCGGAGAAGATCCCGGTGACCGTCCGGCGCTACCTCTACCCGGGCGAGTACAAGCTCGTGCTGAAAGTCTCCGACGGCAACCAGAATGCCGAGGGACGGATCTCCGAGAACCTGGTGGTTCCCGAACAGCCCGACCCGCTCTCGCCCGCGGAGCTCGCCGCCCGCGCGGCGGGCCGCGCCGTCATTGAAAAAACCAAAGAGGTGGGATTCGTTTCATCGGCCATCTCGCTCCTGCCCATCGCGAAGGAGATCGCGACCGGCCTGCAGCGCTTCGAGACGAAAGTCGCCGAAGGCATCCGGGCGGTCGACTTCTACCTGAACGGCTCGAAGGTGATGACGAAGACCCGGGCGCCGTTCCAGGCGGACCTGAACCTGGGTCCCCTGCCGCGCAAGCAGACCGTTCGCGTGGTGGCGTACGGAGAGAACGGCCGCGCTGCCGGCGAGGACGAGTACACGGTCAACGAGGGCCGCGAGGTCTTCAAGGTGCGTATTCTTTCGCCTGAAAAAGGCGCAAAGGCCGGCGGACCCACGCGCGTCGTCGCCGCGATCGCGGTCCCCGAAGGAAAGGCCCTGCAGAAGCTCGAGTTCTTTTCGAACGAATCGCGGGTCGCCACGCTCTACCAGGCGCCCTTCGAGCAGACCGTCAACATCCGGGATTCGAAGAGCCTCGGCTACGTCCGGATCGTCGGCACTCTCGACGACGGCACGATCGCTGAGGACCTTCGATACGTCAACGCGCCCGCTTACATCTCGGAAGTGTCCGTCGACGCCGTCGAGCTCTACACCTCGGTCAGCGACAAGGGCCGGCCCGTCTCCGGGCTCCAGGCGTCAAACTTCAAGGTCTTCGAGGACGGCGCGATCCAGAAGGTCGAGTCCTTCGAATTCGTCAAGAACCTTCCGCTCTCCCTGGGCGTGATGATCGACACCTCGGCGTCGATGCTCGAGTCGCTTCCGGACGCCGAGCAGGCGGCGATCTCGTTTCTCGACTACTCGATCGGCGCGAAAGACCGCGCGTTCACGGTGTCCTTCGACAACGAGCCCTACATCCTGGCGAAGCTCACGAACCGGAAAGACAAGCTCTACCGCTCGATGGCGGGGCTCAGGGCCGAGGGGTCGACGGCGCTGTACGACGCCATCGTCTTCGGCCTTTACCAGTTCACCGGCGTCAAGGGAAAAAAGGCGCTCATCCTGGTGACCGACGGCAAAGACACGTCGTCGAAGTTCGACTTCGACACCACGCTCGAATACGTGCGGAAGTCGGGCATTTCGATCTACGGGATCGGGCTGCGGATCTCGGGAGCGGACCTCGACGTCAAGTACCGGCTGAACAAGCTCGCAAACGCGACCGGCGGCCAGACCTTCTACGTCGACTCCGCCAAGAAGCTCGACGCGATCTACAAGCAGATCAACGAGGAGCTCCGCAGCCAGTACCTGCTGACCTACTACTCCACCAACGCGCCCGGGAAAGACCAGTGGCACAAGGTCGAGGTGAAGGTCGAGCCGACGTCGCTGCAGGCGCGGACCATCTCCGGCTATTACCCGTAGCCGTCGCCTCCGCTCACTGCGGGACGTCGGCTTCGCCGACCGCCGAGCGGCTCGCCTGTCGGCTCGACCGCACGGCTCGTCCCTCCGTTCGCTTCGGCTCCCGCCCCGAGAGGCTCCTCCCTCCCTCTGGTCGGGAGACTCTCTCTCGGGGCGAGCTTAACCACCAGCTCGACGAAGGCGCAGCTCTTACTCCCTCTCTCCGCGGTCGGGGAGACGGTGCCCGCCTGCGTGACGAAGGGCGACCCGCCCCGACCCCATCGTTAGAATCCGCCCATGACCTCCCCGCTCGTCCTGGCCTCCGCTTCGCCGCGTCGGGCTTTGATCCTTTCGGAGCTGCGGATTCCGTTTCTCGTGGATGCCCCCGATATCGAAGAGACGCTCCTTCCCGACGAGCTCGCCGAGGCCGCGGCCTGCCGCCTGGCGATTGCGAAAGCGGCGGAGGTGGCGCGGCGTCGGCCGGAATCCTGGGTGCTCGCCGCCGACACGCTGGTGCTCCTCGAGGAAACGATCCTCGGAAAGCCGGAGAATGACGCGGACGCCGCCCGGATGCTCTCGCGGCTTTCGGACCGGACCCACCGGGTGGTCACGGCCGTCTGCCTTCGGAAGGGAGATCGGAATGAGCTTTCGGAAGTCGCCTGGAGCTCCGTCTCGTTCGCGCCGCTGTCGCGGGAAGAGATTTCCTGGTACGTCGCAACCGGCGAGCCGCGGGACAAGGCGGGCGCTTACGGAATCCAGGGTCTCGGCGCGAGGTTCGTCGTCAAGATTGAGGGGTCCTACACGAACGTGATGGGACTCCCCGCCGCGGTGCTCTACCGCCTCATGAAGGCATCCCGCGATTCCGCTCTCTCAGCTCTCGCTCTTTCTTCCCCCTGAGCTTCATCTCGTACATCCGCGCGTCCGACTGCGCGAGCGTCGCCTGGAACTCGGCGTCCATCCGGTGGGTCGCCCAGCCGACCGAGAGAGACGGCTGCAGCTGCTCGACCCCGGGGATCGCGGGCAGCCGCCTCGCAAGCTCCTCCGCTTTCTGAGCCGCGGACCCCTCGTCGGTCCTCGGCAGAAGGATCAGGAACTCGTCGCCTCCCCACCGGAACACGAAGTCCGACTCCCGCACGCACGATGTCAGGTAGTTGGCGACGAACTTCAGGACGTCGTCGCCGACCTGATGCCCCTTCACGTCGTTGATCTCCTTGAAGCGGTCCACGTCCGCGAGCAGGACCGACAGAGAGATCCCGTACCGGCGCACATTGGCGAGTTCCCTCTTGATGACGTCGTTGAAGTGGTGCCGGTTATAGAGGCCGGTCAGCGGGTCCCGGACCCCCATCTCCTTCAACTGCTGGTCCGAATGCAGGAGCTGCTCCATCTCGGACGCGAGACGGGTCTGGCTCGCTTCGAAGAGGAGAATGATGATTCCGACCGCGACCATCATCTCGAGCAGCATCGCGGCGAAGTTGCCGTACTGGAGCATCTCCGGCATCGCCGCCGGGTCCCGGAAGCGCATATATCCGAATCCGACGACCGCCTCCTCGACCCCCCACAGCAGGAAGGAGACGGAGAGAAGCACCCGCCCCGCGCGCGAACCCGTAATGATCGCGAAGGAAACGGCCGAGGTGACATACCCCGCGGCCAGGACCAGCGCGATGGCGGCCGAGTGACTGTTTGCGGTGGCGGACTGCATCGCAGTCCACCAGGCGATTGCCACGATCGGCACGATCCAGAGAAGCTCGTATGCGCCCGTGCCGGCGCGCTCGTCACGAAACCGCCGCACGCCCCGCAGCAGAAAGAGAACGTGAGCGAGAAGAGCGATGTGGAGGAGGAAGATGAAGGATCGCGTCTCCGCGATCATCGGCATCACGAGTTCGAGGCCGAGCCCGCAGAGCAGAAATGCCCAGGACGCGATCCAGTCGAGGAAAGCTCGCCGGCGGATCTTCTTGTAGAGAAGGAGGAACAGCAGGAACAACAGGACCGTCCCTGCCGCCTGAATGAGCAAGGAAAATTGGTAAACCGGCATCAAGTTGATTGGCGATCCTTTTGTCGGCGGGAATCTTACCCGTTGGAGACAGCCGGAGATAGCCCGGATTTCTCCCGGCCCGCAAAGCGCGATACAAGAGCTTGATGAAAGACGGCCGGGAAACGCGCCGGAGGACAGAGGTGGGCGAGGTCGCGATCGTCGCGCCCACCCGGGAAGTCGCCCGCGCCGCCGCCGCGTGGCTCCAGGCCGATCTGCCCGAAGCGCGTCTCCTTCCGCTCACCGTCTCGGGGTACTGCGGGCATCGCGGCGCTCCTCTGCCTCTCCTGCTCGCGGCGCCCGGCCTCGATCGCAAAGCGGATCGGGCATTCCTCATTGCGGCGCGCGGCAGGCTCCTGTGGCCTCCCGCCGCCGGAGACCTCTACGACGCGATCGCGGGAGTTCTCACGCATCTGCCCGTCCGGCGCGTCGCACCCGAGCACGTCCGCGGGCCCGCGACGGCTCTCCTGCTGGAAGGCGAGCTCACGCCCGAGCGGGCGCGGTCGGCGCTGCGCTCTTCCGCGCGGCACTGGATCGTGGAGCACGTCGGACGCGTGCGTCTCGGTCCCGCGGAGATCGACGCGCTTTCGAACGAAGGCGTCCGCTGGTCCGCCCTTCACGCGGCGCGGCTCGTCGGAATCGTGATCACGGGACCCTTCAACGCGCCGCGCGGGATCTTCCCCGCCGGCACCCGGGTCTTCCGCGCGCCCCCGGCGGTCAGTCGCGCGCGCGCGCCCCGAGCGCGGACTCGTAAACCTTCGAGTCGATGAAGAGGTCGAGGAGCGCGGCGTCGATCGTGCCGCGATCGGCCTCTCCGCGGAGAATCTCGAGCGCCCGGTCGCTCGGGACGGCCCCCTTGTACGGACGGTCCCGCGCGGCAAGCGCATCGTAGATGTCGCTGATCGTGATCGCGCGGACGGGCAGTGCAAGGTCGGAGGCGCCGAGGCGGCGCGGGTAACCGGACCCATCGAGCTTTTCGTGGTGCGCGTAGGCCCATTCCGGCACATGCGCGAGATCCGCGGTCCACGGGATCCGCGACAGAAACTGATACGTCGAGCTCACGTGAGACTCGATCTCCAGCCGCTCCACGGCGCTCAAGCTCCCGCGCGGGATCGAGAGATACGCCATCTCGTCGGCTTCGACGAGCGGGCGGCTCTTTCCAGCGGCGTCGCGGTAGCGGATCGCCTGGAGCGCGAGGACCTCCGCACTCACCTCGGCCGTCAGGAGTGTCGGCTCGTCCGCTCGAGACACGAGCTCCCACGCGCCTTCCAGGAGGGCGACCCGCCTGGCGAGTACCTGGGAAACGCGCTCGTTCGACCAGGCGTCGCGCGCCGCGCGTTCCCAGACTTCGGCGGCGGCGGAAAGAATCGCCTGATCGATCCTCGAACGGATGAGGGCCGAAAGACCCGCGGGAAGCTTGCGGGCCTTCACCAGGATCTGCTCGCGGACTCCGACTTTCCCGAAGTCGTGGAGCACTGCCGCGTACCGGAGCTCCCGCAGCTCCTCGCGGCCGATGCGCACGTCCGCGAACGGGCCGGCCGTCGCGGCATCCACGCGCTCCGCGAGTCCGCAGGCGAGCAAAGCGACGCGTTCGGAGTGGCCGGAGGTCGTGGGGTCGCGCTGCTCGATCGCGGTGACACTGGCCTGCACGAAGCCTTCGAACAGACGCCGGATGCTTTCCGACAGGCGCCGGTTCTCGACGGCGACCGCGGCCTGGGCGGCGAGTGCCTTCGCGAGCTCTTCGTCGGACTCCTCGAAGGGGACGACTTCGACCTTGAGAAACGCGGTCACGGAGCCCTCCGGGATGCTCCGGTGCATGCGATTCAACAGCTGCAGCACGCCGATCGTCCTGCCCTGCGGGGTCGTCATCGGCACCGCCAGCATCGAGCGCGAGCGATATCCGTGCTGCTTGTCGAAGCCGCCGTCGAAGCGGTACGGCGCCTCCGGGGGAATCGCGGCGACGTCCGGCAGGTTCACCGAACGGCCCGTCTGCGCGACGAAGCCCGCGATCGATGACCGGTCGAGGGGAAGCGCGCGCTCGACGAAATCGAACCGCACCGCGTCGTTCTGAGCGCGGACGATCCGCAGGACGGCGGGCGTCTCGTCCTCGTCCACGAGATAGAGGCTCCCGGCATCGGCCGCGGTCAGGGCGCGCGCGCTCGAGAGGATCGTCTCGAGCAGGCTTTCATGGTCCCGCTCGGCCGAGAGGGCGATGCCCACGTCGACGAGAGACCGGATCTCGGAGGTGCGGTCCGAGAGCTCTCTCCTCGCGGCGGCCGACCGCGCTCGGTCTTCCAGGACCCGCAGAAGGGATCGCACCGCGCGGGCGAGGTGCTCGGAGGAGGCGCCCTCCGGAAGCGAAAAGTAGAGACGGGCGGACCAGAACGGGTCGATGTCGCCCGGGCGCTCGCCGACCAAAAGCACGCCGATCCGGTCGGCGGCCGTGCCGACGGCCGACACGGGCGGACCGTCGAGCGCGCGGTGCAGCGAGGCGTCATACAGGACGACCGCGACCTCGTCCCCCGCGAGCTTCCAGCCGGGAGAGAACCCGCGGGGCTCGAGCCTCTCGTCGGGAAGATGGAACAGAAGCTCCGCGACCGGGCGGCCATGGAGGACCACCCGCCGGAAAACGCCCGATGAGGGAGGCATCAGGCAGAGAGTAGCCCGATCAGGAAGCTACCCCCGGTCGCCTCCGGTCGAGGTTTTCCCTCGGAAGGCAGCCGCAGCGTGCCGGGACGCCACAGGGCGACGGACCATCACCCCAACTTTCTCCCTGTATGGACACTCCCCGGCGCGGGGAGAGGGAGAGAGAGGCCTACCCCCCAAGATCCTCCCGCAGTTCCTCGACGGTCTCCGGCGGCAGCGCGACGCGCGCCTCGTACCCGCCGTGATCCACCTCGATCTCCGCGCCGCCGGTGTGTTTCAAGGCCGTGCGGCCCTCGTCCCCGAGCGGAAACCGGATGTAGTGCACCGCGGAGATCCGGTCCTCGCGGCTCTGCCCGGCGGCAAAGCACGCCGGAAACACCAGGTTCGCGGACTTCAAGCGCACCTTCCCCGGCTCATCCAGCCCGACCATCCGGTCGAGTGTCGGCTGGACCTGCGCCGGGTCGGTGACCTCGATGAACATCGTCGCCGCGACTTCTCCGTCGTCCGGCAGGAGCTCGTTGTACACGTCGAGCTCGTCCTGCACCTTCTGCGGCTGGACGATCCGCTCGATCCGCAGCATCTCCTGCACCTGGAAGAGCACGGTGTCGCGGTTCTCGAAGAGGAGCGTCATCAACGGACCGAGCGCGACCCGGCGGCGCTTCTTTCTCCCGATGACCTTCGCGCGAAAGTCTGGCCGGGCGATCTCGTACTCGTGCAGGTTCAGAATCTCGTCGAACGAAATCGGTTTCACGACTCTCCTGTCTCGACGGAAAGGCCGTAGGCCTCCGCCACGATCTGGATCGGATATTTGGGAGTGCGTCCGGTGCCCTGCCGGATCTGAAGCGCGGCGAGAGAGCAGTCCGACGGCCCCTCCACGCCGCCTCCACCAGGCGATGAACGGCTCGGGCGCCCAGGAGGGCAGGAGCCGGTCGTGGTGCACGCCAAGCGTCTTGTCGAGAAGGAAGCGTATCAGCCGCGTCTCGTTCAACGCGTTCGCGACCGACGCCATCTTCGTCGAGAGGGCGCCCACCGCGTCCGCCGAAGCGAGAATGCGCTCGCGCAGAGCGGGCTTGCCGTCGCTCTTCACTCTCGCCGCGCGATCACGGAAGACGAGCCGCGGGATGTCGACTTCCCATCGGTGCGGCGGGTAGTACGGGCAGTGCGGGATGCACAGCTTGCACTCGTAGCAGAGGTCCGAGAAGAGGCCGAGGTCCTTCGCCTCCAGCCGGTCGGCCTCTCCATCGACCTCCCCGCGGTCGAGCGCCCGGAAAAGGACGTCGAACGAGGGGCACAGGTTGTAACAGCGCCGGCAGGTGTGGCAGATGTCCGCAACCCGGCGCATCTCCCGATCGACGGCCGGGGGATCCGTGAAGTCTGCCGCCGCGGGGTCGAACATCAGAGAGGCGCCGCCGACCGGTGGCTGCTCAGTAGTTGCCCAGGTTGTCGAGGCCCTTCTGGAAGCGGCCCGCGTGCGACTTCTCGGCCCGCGCGAGCGTCTCGAACCACTCGGCGACTTCCGTTAAGCCTTCTTCCCGGGCGGTCCGCGAGAAGCCCGGATACATCTGCGTGTACTCGTACGTCTCACCCTCGACCGCGGACTTCAGGTTCGCGTCGGTGTTCCCCATCGCGAAGCCGGTCGCCGGGTCGCCAACTTCCTTCAGGAAATCCAGGTGCCCGAAGGCGTGGCCCGTCTCCGCCTCCGAGGTGTCGCGAAAGAGCCCTCCGAGGTCGGGGAACCCTTCGATGTCCGCGCGGCGCGCGAAGTACAGATACCGGCGGTTCGCCTGCGACTCTGCGGCGAACGCGTGCTTCAGATTCTCGTGCGTCTTCGTTCCGTTCAAGGACGCCATCTCACTCTCCTCCTGTTTTTCGGCTCCGCGCAATCCCGGCAGAGCCCCACGAATTCGAGAACGCGCTCGTGGACCTGG
Organism: Thermoanaerobaculia bacterium; assembly: GCA_038229875.1. Taxonomy (GTDB): domain Bacteria; phylum Acidobacteriota; class Thermoanaerobaculia; order UBA5066; family Gp7-AA6; genus JALYUA01. The sequence goes on from JBBROA010000006.1 coordinate 46,106, forward strand.
TGGCCGCGCGCCGCGAGTTTCTTTTCCCACGGAGAAAATGTGTGCCCGGTGCGTTCGAGGTCGATCCAGAGCCCGCACTCCTCGCACGAAAAGTGGTCGTGAGAGGAGAGGTCGGCGTCGAACCGCGTGGTGCGGCCGCGGGTCCACGCCTTCAGGCGGCCGTCGGCGACCAAAAGCTGCAGGTTGCGGTAGACGGTCCCGAGCGAGACGCGCGGCATCGCGCGGCGCACTCGCGCGTGAACCCATTCCGCGGTCGGATGGGTGGGCGTCCCCGCCACCGCCTCGTACACGAGACGCCGCTGGCGCGTCTCGCGGCGCGGGACCTCAGTCTCGGCGGGCTTCATATCAGTAACGAATCCTATTACTGATCTGTGGGAAATTGGCCGGACGAATCGAGCGGAGGGTTCAGCGCTGGCGCTGGGCATTGGGCGTTGGGCGTTGGGCCTTGGGCGTTGGGGGTCTGAAGGCGGACGTCGCTGGGCCTGGGGATCTGAACGCGGACATCGCGGCGCGTCCTGCGCCTGGTCCGCCGCGTCACTCTCCTCGCTGCATGATGCATCGGTATCAGGCGAGAGGCGCCGGTCCACGCTAGAATCCCCTGGTTGTCCACGAACACGGCCTCCCCGGCATCCGCCGCAAGAGACTTCCCTCTCGGCATTTCCGATTTCCGATACCAGGACCTTCACGACGAAGCGCGCCTGGCGGATCTGGACGCGGCTTTCCTTTCAGCGCTCGAGGTCGAAAATCCCGAGACCGCCCTCCGGCTGCGCGCCTACCGCGAGGCGCCGGCCTCGTTCGACCCGCTGTCGAGGTCGAAGATCTTGATCGACGCGGCGCGTCCGCTCGGACGCTTCGTCGCGATCCTGTTCGGCGTCGAGCGTGAATGGCGACGCCAGATCGAGATCGCGCAGCCGGAAGCGGTCTTGTTCCGCTTCCGCCGCGACTTTCTCCAGCGCCGGGCCGTCAAGGCGCCGCTCCCCGACCTCTCGACGCCGGCCGCGGAACCTGTCGCCGCAATCGGGAGGGCGATCGAGAGAGGCCTTCACCCGGAGCTGCCCTGGGGCACGGACCCGGAGCTTGCGACCTCGCGGCTGGCGACGGGGCTTCTCGACCTCGAGGCGGATTTCATCGCGGCACTCCGGCAGAAGAAGATTCCGGAGGTCCCCGCGGCGGCACGGACGCGCGCCTCCGAGCTCGCCGGGCGGGTGGCGGACCTGGGGCTCGCCTCCCCCGCAGGGCCGATCGCGCCCCTGGCCGACGGTGACGAGGGCCTGCTCGGCTTCCTGGAGGGCCTCCTGAAGGCGTACGCCGTCTGGACCCACGCCCGGATGCGCCACCCTCTCTGGAGCCGCGAGATCCGGGAGTGGGCATCCTTCCGCGTCCCCCACACGCTCGACTATTCCGCTCTCGTCGCGACCGAACGGCCGAACCCCGCGCTCCCGGAGGAGAGGGTCGGCCCGTCGGAGCACCGGCGGCGCCGGCAGGGCTTTCTCCTCACCGACCCGCGCATGAACCGGCGGGAGGTGCTCGGCGAGACGCACTACTGCCTGCTCTGCCACGAGCGCGAGAAGGATTCCTGCTCGAAGGGTTTCTTCGACACGAAGACCGACACTTTCCAGAAGAACCCGCTCGGCGTGCCGCTTCCCGGATGCCCGCTGGACGAAAAGATCTCCGAGATGCACGCGCTGAGGCGGGACGGAGACTCGATCGGCGCTCTCGCGCTCGTCTGTATCGACAACCCCATGTGCCCGGGCACCGGCCACCGCATCTGCAATGACTGCATGAAGGGGTGCATTTTTCAGAAGCAGGACCCCGTCAACATCCCGCAGATCGAGACGGGAGTGCTGACCGACGTGCTGTCCCTGCCATGGGGCGTCGAGATCTATGGCCTCTTCACGCGGTGGAACCCGCTCGCCCCCGCACGCCCGCACGCCGTTCCCTACAACGGGCGGAAGGTCCTCGTCGTCGGGCTCGGCCCCGCGGGCTACACGCTGGCGCACTACCTTCTGAACGAGGGCTTTGGGGTCGTCGGAATCGACGGCCTGAAGATCGAGCCGCTCCCCGCCGACTGGACCGGCTCGGATGGCCTCGGCGTGAAGCCGATCCGGGACTGGTCGGAAATCGAGCGGCCCCTCGACCGCCGGCCGCTCGCGGGCTTCGGAGGCGTGTCGGAGTACGGAATCACGGTGCGGTGGGACAAGAACTTCCTGACGCTGATCCACCTGACGCTCTCCCGGCGGCAGCGCTTCCTCGCCCTCGGGGGCGTGCGGTTCGGGGGAACCATGACCGCCGAGCAGGCGTTCGACGCGGGATTCCACCACGTGGCGATCGCCGCCGGCGCGGGGCGCCCCACGATCATCGGGATGAAAAACAACCTCGTGCGGGGCGTGAGGAAGGCTTCCGACTTCCTCATGGCGCTCCAGCTGACGGGCGCGTTCAAGGAGGACGCGATCGCGAACCTCCAGACGGAGCTGCCGGCGCTCATCATTGGCGGCGGTTTGACAGCGATCGACACCGCGACGGAGCTGCTCGCCTATTACCCGATCCAGGTGGAAAAAGTCCTGTCCCGGTACGAGGCGCTGGTAGCCGACCGCGGTGAAGTCGCCGTGCGGACGCCGTTCGACGCCGAGGAGCGGGACGTCCTGGACCGGCTCCTCCAGCACGGCACCGCGGTCCGCCGGGAGCGCGAACGCGCCCGTCTCGCGCAGGAAGCGCCCGACCTCGCCCGGCTGTGCCGGGAATGGGGCGGCGTTTCGATCGTCTACCGGCGCGCGATGGAGGAGTCCCCCGCTTACCGCCTCAACCACGAAGAAATCATCAAGGCGTTCGAGGAGGGCATCTCCTTCATCGAAGGGCTCGAGCCGGTCGAAGCGATCTCCGACGCCCACGGCCACCTCCAGTCGGTGCGCTTCCGACGCTCGGGGGAGGGCGACGTCGTCGAGATCCCGGCCCGGTCCTGCCTGGTCGCGGCCGGCACCACCCCGAACATCACTTACGAAAAGGAGTGGCCCGGCACGTTCCGCATGGACCAGCGCCGGCGCTTCTTCCTGCCCCACCGCGCCGGTCCCGACGGCTCCGGAGGATGGCGGCTGGAGCCCGCCGCGTCAGACGACCAGGGCGCCTTCTTCACCGGCTATTCGCGGGGAGGCCGGTTCATCAGCTTCTTCGGCGACAACCATCCCGCCTACAACGGGAACGTCGTCAAAGCGATGGCGTCGGCGAAAAACGGGTACCGGCCCATCGCGGACGTCCTCGGCGGCCCGCCGCCGGGAGGGAGCCTCGCCGCGGCGCCGGTCTCGGACTGGGAGAGTTTCCGCGACCGCATGGTGGATCTCTTAACCGCCCGCGTCCACGAGGTCCGCCGCCTGACACCCACGATCATCGAGGTCGTCGTGCGCGCGCCCGCGGCCGCCGCGAACTTTCAGCCCGGCCAGTTCTTCCGGCTGCAGAACCTCGAGGCCGTGGCGCCGGTCGCCGGCGGGTCTCCCCTGTTGATCGAGCCGCTCGCCTTAACGGGTGCCTGGGTCGACGCGGGCGCGGGGCTGCTGTCGATGATCGCGCTCGAGCTCGGCGGCTCCTCGCGTCTCTGCGGGGCACTGCGGCCGGGAGAGCCCGTTCTCGTCATGGGACCGACCGGAAGCGCGACCGAGCTGCCGGAGAACGGCACGGTCCTCCTCTGCGGGGGCGGCCTCGGAAACGCGGTCCTCTTCTCGATCGGGAAGAAGGCCCGGCAGATGGGAAACCGGGTCCTCTATTTCGCGGGGTACAAGCGCGCCGAGGACTTCTACAAGCGGGAGGAGATCGAGGCCGCGGCGGATGTCCTGGTCCTGTCAGTCGACCGCGGAGAAGACATTCCGGCGCGGCGGCCCTCCGACCGGCAGTTCGTCGGGAACATCCTGGAGTCGATGCTCGCGTACGCGACCGGAAAGCTCGGCCCGCAGGAGATCTCTCTCTCCGAGGTCGACCGCCTGATCGTGATCGGGTCGGACCGGATGATGGCCGCGGTGGCGAGGGCGCGCCACGGGGTGCTCGCGCCCTATCTGAACCCCCGGCACATTGGAATCGGCTCGATCAACTCCCCCATGCAGTGCATGATGAAAGAGGTCTGCGCCCAGTGCCTCCAGAAGCACATCGACCCCGCGACCGGGCGGGAGACGGAGATCGTGTTCTCCTGCTTCAACCAGGACCAGCGGTTGGACGAGATGGACTGGGACAACCTGGCCGCCCGGCTGCGCCAGAACACGGTGCTCGAGAAGCTGACGAACCTCTGGATCGACCGACTGTTCGCCGCGGGAGAACTTGCCAGGGTCTAGGGGACGGGAGCCGGAGTCCGGAGTCCGGAGTCCACGCGGAAATTGTTCGAGGTTCGATTCAGTCGACCGGGGAGTACCGCGGCCGTCTCGCTCCCGACTCTCTCTTAAGGCACCTTCGCCAGAAACAGCAGATAAGGATTGATCGCCAGTCCCTTGCGGAAGTCGGCAACGTCCTCGGGGACCCGGGTGATCGAGAAGTGGAGATGCGGGCCGCCGATCACGTGCCCCGTCGACCCCACGTACCCGATGACTTCTCCCTTGCGCACGCGCCTGCCGCCGGTGACCCCCTCGGCGTAGGCCGACAGGTGGCAGTAGAACAGGAGGTACTGGCCGGTCGCGTCCTTCTGGTAGATCGCGTTTCCGCCACGTCTGTCCTTCGAGATCCGGACGATCTCCCCGTCGGTCGTCGCCAGGATCGGAGTGCCCTTCGGCGCGCCGATGTCAATCGCGAGGTGCTGGGCGTGGGTGCCGCGCGACGCCAGGAATGAGTCCTGGAGACGCTTCGCATCCACCCCTTCGACCGGAATCAGAAACTGCTCGGAGACGAGCGACGTCAGGTCGACATCCTGCGGCCGCACTTCGGAGACGCCGGACTTGGGCCGCAGGAACGACCGCAGCTTCCGGGCGATCCGCGTGAGGCTCGCTCCGGCTCCGGTCGGCGCCGGCTCCGCGGTCGCGGCCGGGTCTTCCGTGAGCTCGACTCCCTCGGCGCCCTGGTCTTCCGGGGCGTCCGTGGCGGCGCGGTGGACGTGGGCCTCGAGGACGATGTCCTGCGAGTCGCACGGCGACGGCGGATAGTTCTGCATCTCCGGCATCGCGGCACCGAGCGCGAGCGTCGAAACGGCCGCGGCGGGAACCGGGACGGGGACGGCCGCGCGGCCTGTGCGGTCGAGCACGACGCGGCCCTCGGCGTTCTGATGGATCACTTTCTTTTCGCGAGCGCGCCGCGCCTGACGGCCGTGATGACGGTGGTAGCGGTGATGGCTGGCGGGGGCGGCGTGTCTGGTGGCATGCCTGGTGGTTTTTCCCGGGTGGTGTCGGCGGGCTTCGGCGGGGCTGGAAACAGCGATCGAGAGCAAGACGGCCAAAGCAGCCGCCGGGACTAACGGGACCTTTTGCATGAACCGATTATTGAGGACCGGTTTACCGGGGGTCAAGAAAAAACAATTGCGCACCTGACTTATTTATGCCGTAACAGCATGAAATGTTTCTGGTTTATGGACATCATCAAATGCTCTCCGCTGAGCCACTTAGAAGCAAACGCCTTTTAGAGCCCACGGGGTGGGACGATTCTTCCCGGTTGCGCGGAGGCGCACCTCGGGAAGCGCCGAAAGCTCGAACAAAACACCCGGATTCCAGCCGCTTCTGTTCGACGAGTGCACACAGCGGGGCGACGGTCAGCGCGTCGTCGGCGAGATCGACGGCGGGCCGGAGAACGCCGCCGGCCGGGCTAGGCGCGCTCCAGGTAGGAATCGTCCCGCGTGTCGACTGTGATGATCGTGCCGGCTTCGATGAACTGCGGGACCATCACCTCGAGGCCCGTCTCGAGCACGGCTGGCTTGTACGACGCCGAGGCCGTCGCGCCCTTCATCCCCGGGGAAGTCTCCGTGACCTTGAGATTCACTGTGTTCGGCAACTCGATCCCGACGGGGTTGTCCTCGTAGAAGTCGACGTGAATCACCGTATTCGCCAGCAGGTACTTCATCTGCTCCCCGATCACCTCGTCGGAGAGAGTGATCTGGTCGTAGTTGCTCTGGTCCATGAAGTGATGGCCGGCGGAGTCCGAATAGAGGTACTCCATCTCCTTTTCGTCGAGGGAGGCCTTTTCGACCCGGTCGGTCGACCCGAACCGGTGCTCGGTCATCGATCCGTTGCGCAGGTTGCGCATCTTGACCTGGACGAAGCCGCGCAGGTTCCCGGGAGTCTTGTGGACCATCCCGTGGACCCGATGCAGCTCGCCGTTGTAGATGACGAGGGTCCCGGCACGAATCTGCGTCGCTGGAATCATCATGGAGCTTCACCCCAAAAAGACGGCGAAATCTAACACATCCGTCGCCTACGCTCACTCCGGGAGCTGCCTTCGCCGTGCGCGGCGAAGGCACCGACCGGCGCTCGGCCGGATGCGGCCTCGACCGCCGGCCTGCTCCCTCCGTTCGCTTCGGCTCCCGCCCCGAGAGGCTCCTCCCTCCCTCTGGTCGGGAGACTCCTCTCGGGGCGAGCTTAACCACCACCTCGACCAAAGCGCAGCTCCGCCCCCTCTCCCCGCGCGCCGGGGGAGAGGGCTGGGGTGAGGGGCGGCGCATCGAACCTGACAAGGGTCGGTCCAGGAGGGAAAAAACAAAAACGCCCCGGCGCGCGTGCCGGGGCGTTTGAGAGGCAGAGAAGCCCGACCCTACTCGCGTTTCCGCGGCAAGCGGATTACCCGGCTCCGCTCGACCGGCGCGGCGCGCTCTACCGCCGCGGCGGGCTCGGCGGCAAACACGAGCTCAAACGTTTCGTCCTGGAGCGGGAAGGCGCGGAAGAGACCGCGCCACATTTCTTCGGTGAAGTCGAGAGAGGCCGCCTGCGCGACGATGCCCGTCGAGCCGGCTGCCGGGACGTCCGGGGTGAACAGCGCCGTCGCGATGTTCGGCCGCTCGAGCTTCGTGCCGTAGGACGCGTTGATGAACTGGATGAGCTCGTCGGCCAGGATCGTGTACCCGATGTTCGACATGTGGACGGCCTCGCCGTACCCGAACAGGCCGCCGGTGACGAACGCGGTCGAGACGTGGATCCCCCCGTAGGTCCGCCCGTTCGTCATGAGGTCCTGCGAAAGAGCGTAGAAGTCGAAGTACTTGAACCCGTTCGCCTCCGCGGCGGACTTGATGACCGCGTTCATGTCACGAACGCGCTGGTCGATCGCGAGCACCTCATCCGGGTAGAGAACCACGCCGATGTTCACCGTCGCCGGGGGCGTAAAAGAGCCGTCGGGAAGGGGAAAGTCGCAGCGCGGCAGGGTCGGGTTGACGCTGCACGGAATTCCGAATCCGAGGCCGAGCAGCGAGCTGCCCCCGAGCGCCGCCAGCGGCGCACTCGCGCCGAGCGTCACGAGCGTTCCGGGGGGAAGCGGGCAGACTTTTCCAGCGGGTCCGACCTTGCAGCGCGGATCTCCGGTGTCCCGGGAGCCGTAGAGGGGGATGACGTTGCCGGCGGCGTCCCGCACCGGTTGCCGGGTCGCCGGATTGACGACGTAATAGGGGATCGTGGTCGCGAGCGGGATGAACCGCGGGTCGGGCGTGCCGATGAAGACGCCCGTGCGGCCCGGCGCCTTCAAAGCGGCAGCCACCGCGTTGTACTTGGCGGTGAACACCGGCAGCGGAGTCGCCGTGACACCGTCCTGGAGGAACCCGGCTCCGCCGGCCGTCAGAATGTCGTTCCCGATGATCCCGAGCGTGATGAACGTGGGGTTCAAACCGAGCGCCTGGTTCAACTGCGTGCCCCGTCCCCGAAGGACGAGGTCCGCAAAGCCTCCGTTGTCCGTCGTCTTGTCGGAGACGTCCGCGATCTTGTAACCCACCACCGACAGGTTGTCGTACGACCGGGCGAGCGCGGCATTCGTCGGAGTGCCGGTCACAATGGAGATCCGTCCGAACGTGGGCGCCAGCCCGGTGATGGTGTTGCAGGCCGGGATCCCGGGATCCGAAACCGTCGGCTGCTGAAAATCCGTGATTCCGAACGACTTCGCCAGCTGCGCGGGATACGAGAAGCGCTGCTCCCGCGCGACGAGGCAGTCCGAGCCGTAGCCGGCCCCGTAGCTGTCGCCGAGCGCCACGTACTTGGAAAAGTTGGGCGCCGCCGTCTGGGCAGAGGCGCCCGCCGCCCACAATCCGAAAACGGCCGCGAGCGCCGCGAGCCGCAAAAGAGATCTCTTCATCGTGGTCTCCATGGTTAGAACGCTACTCGGAGGCTGAACGCGAAAATGTTCACGGCTTCCTTGAAAGTGCCGTAGAAGTTGTCATTCGAGCGGGACAGGTTGCTGCGGTCATGGACCTTCAGGTACAGGTCCGAAACGTCGATGCCCCAGTGATCCGTTCCGAAGCCGAATCCCACCGAGTACGCGTCGCGGTCGTTGTCGGCGAGGAGGGGCCCGATGTCTTCGGTCGGCTGAGGGGTCTTGTCCCGGTAGTAGCCCGCGCGGAAAGCCATCGCCCCGAACTTCTTCTGGACGCCGATTCGGTAGGCCCACGCATTCCGCCAGTCGGTCTCGCGGTGGAGGTCGCGGCCCGTCAGGTCAGGGAAACGGATGTCCAGCGCCTTGAAGCTCGTCCACTGCGTCCAGTCCGCTTCGAGGGAAACCAGGAAATCGCTCGGAAAGGTGAACGCCGTCCCGAGGTTCATCGTCGCCGGAAACTCGATCGACGTCTGGACCGGATGCGTGCCCTGCGGAATCTGCGGCGCGACCAGCGCGTCGAACGGCGTGCCGGTCAGCCGCTGTTCGAAGTTCGCGGTCCCTTCGTAGTCGATCTTGATCTTGCTGCGGTAGGCGGCGCCGACTGAAAACTGAGGGATGGGCTTGAACAGGATCCCCGCGTTCCAGCCCCATCCGTGGTTGTCCTGCAGCTTGCTGTTCAACTTGACGTGGGCAACGTCCACCACGGAGTTCGTGAGCGGGTTGATCGCCGCGTTGTTCCTCTCGAGCTGCACCTTCGAGACCCGGTAATCTGCCCCGAGCGCGATCGCGAACGTCGGCGTCGCCTGGAAAGAGATCACCGGGTTCAAGTCGACTGTCTGTACGACCGCGTTCTGCGAGACGAAACGCCCGCTGAACGTCTCCGCGCGGTCCCAGCGGAAGCCGAGCCCGTACGGCGCGTTGATCCCCAGCCCGAAGTTGAGCTCGTTGGTCAGGGGAACCACGGCGTAGACGTTCGGGACCACGAACGTGGTGCTGTGCTGCTTCTCGGAGACGCCGTTTCCTGGATAGGGATTGGCTCCTTCGAAGTCGCCCTTCACCTTGCTCAGAAACTCCGCGCCGACCTGAGCCTCGAAGTGCTTCTGCCAGCCGAGACCCGCGGGGTTGTAGAAGATCGCGGACGGATCGTCGGCAACGGCCGTGAAGGCGAGGCCCATGCCGGTCGCCTTCGCGCCCTGAGTCATCACCTGAAATCCGGCGGGGAATGCGGGAGCGGCGGCGAGGAAGGTGACGAGGGCGAGGGGAAGGGAGATCCGATTCAATCGGAACCGGCGTCTTTTCACAGTTTTCACTCCTCTGAAGTACTCGGAATTTTGAGGGAGAGTGGGCCAATCTTTACCCTCGCGGCTCCGAAAGTCAAAGAACTTCCGGCGCGATTCCGGTTCTCCGCCGCGGCCCGATAGAATCGAAGAACCGTGCCCCGTGACAGCAACACGCCGACTACCGCCGGGCCCTCCGACGCGCCGACGGGGCCCGACCGCCCTTTAACGACCGGGACCCTCCTCGGCGGGCGTTACCGCGTCGAGTCGGTGCTCGGGTTCGGCGGCATGGGGGTCGTCTACAGGGCGCGCGACTTAAAGCTCGACTGCGATATCGCGTTGAAACGGATCCGGCCGGACCGCGTTTCGCCGGAGCGGCGGGAAACCCTCCGGCGCGAGATCATCCTGTCCCGGCGCGTGACGCATGAGAACGTCTGCCGCGTGTTCGACCTCGTCGAGTTGAACGGCGAGGAGTTCGTCTCGATGGAGTACCTCCCGGGGCGCACGTTGAAGGACGTCGAGGACGAGGAGCGAATGCTTCCCCTCGGCCGGGGCCTCTCGATCGCGAAGAAAATCTGCCGCGGGCTCGCGGCCGCGCACCGCATCGGAGTCCTCCACCGCGACTTGAAGCCCGAGAACGTGATCGTCGGGACCGACGACACGCCCCGGTTGATGGACTTCGGTATAGCGGTCGAAAGCGCCTTCTACCGCGGGGAAAAGGAGGACACGGTGCCGGGAACGCCGCAGTTTCTCGCCCCGGAGCTCCTCCGCGGAGAAGCCCCGAGCGTACGGACCGACATCTACGCGATGGGGGTGCTCCTGTACGAGATGTTCACCGGTCAGGTGCCGTTCGACGACCCGGACACCGCGCGCCTCGTCCGCCGCGTCATTTCCGACGCGCCTCCGAAAGCGGTCACGCTGCGGCCGGACCTCCCTCCCGAGCTTCTGGGGATCCTCGACCGAGCGATCTCCAAGGACCCGCAGGCCCGCTTTCCCGACGCGGATTCGCTGGCCGAGGCGATCGCCGCGTTCGAAGGGCAGGTGCTCGAGCGGGTGCTGGCCGAGGTCTCGGTCACGCGCGCCAAGATGGTCAAGCTGATGGTCATCCTCGAGGCGAACAAGGCGCTCGCTTCGACGTTCGACCCGACCGAGATCCTCCGCATCATCCTGAAAACCGCGACGAGCGAGACGGACGCCGAGCGGGGCACGATCTTCCTGCGGGAGCGCGGGGCCGACGAGCTCGTCAGCCAGATCCTCGAGGGGGGCGCCGTCGCCCCGATACGCCTCCCGGTGGGCCGGGGGATCGCCGGCGCGGTCGCGCGCACCGGCGAGACGATCAACATCCAGGACGCCTACAAGGACCCGCGCTTCGACTCGCGGACAGATCTTTCTTCGGGGTTCCAGACGAGGACGATCCTCGCGGCGCCGCTGAAAACCCCGACCGGGGAGATCGTCGGCGTCGTCCAGCTCTTAAACAAGCGCAATCGGACGTTCACCAAAGAGGACGAGGAGTTCCTAGTCGAGGTGGGTACGCACTCCGCGATCGCCGTCGAGAGCGTGCGGCAGCACGAAGCCGCGGTCTCGATGGCGCGGCGGGAAGGCGCCGCGCGCGTGTTGAGAAGCGCCCAGTCTCTTCTGGCGCCGCACGAGTGGCCCCCGACGCCGGGATTCGAGAGCGAGCCGCTGCGCTGGCGCTCGGAAGAGCTCGACCTCGTCTCTTATGCGGTCGCCGGAGGACCTGACTCCGTCTCGTTCCTACTGGTCGAAACGGCGCTCCCGGTCGAATCGGCGCTCGGCGCGCTGCTTCGCGGGATCACCGCGGGGCGTGAGGTCCTGCCATCCTCCGCCGAAGCGGCCGTCGCGAGAGCGTTCGATGCCGACTCCGCCTGCGCGGGATCCGCCGCGCGGTGGGAAGGGGGCCGGGTCTCCTTTGCCGCAGCGGGCCCCGGGGCTCAGATCCCCTGGCTCCTTCGGGACGGCCGGCCGGTGCCATTCCCCGCTACCGAGAAAGGGCGCGTCCGGCTCGCGGAGGCCTCAACTCAGCCGGGAGACATCGTCGTGCTCGCGTCGGCGGGCCTTTCGGCGATGAGCTTCCCCGGCAAGGCCGTGCCTCCCGAAAAATCCGTCCAGCATTTCGCGCGCATCGCGGAAGGAGCGCCGCTCGCCGGCGCCTTCGCGCAGGTCGTGGCCGAATGGAAGAAAGCGGGCGCCGTGGGAGCTCGGGACGTTCTCTTTCTCGCCGCGCGCCGCAGCCCGTGAAGCACCGGTTCGTCTTGGTCGACGTGTTTGCCGACCGCCCTCTCGGCGGCAATCCGCTCGCCGTCTTCCCGGAAGCGGAGTCGATTCCCCAGGGGCGTCTCCAGGGCGTCGCGCGGGAGATGGACCATGCCGCCACCGCGTTTCTCTTCCCCTCGTCCCTGCGCGGCGCGCTCTTCCGGCTGCGCATCTTTTCGCGGGAACGGGAAATCAGTTTCGCGGGCCACCCGGCGCTCGGGGCGCATTTCGTCTACGCGACGGAAAACCGCCTGCCTCTCGAGGAGCCGGTCACGCGGGTCGCGCACGAGGGACGCGAAGGGCTCTTCCAGGTCGAGCTGCTCGTCGAAGGGGGCCGGATCGGAATCCTGCGCCTGCGGCAGCGCCCGGCGAAAATCGGCCCGAGACTCCCTGCCGAGGACGTGGCGCGGGTCGCGAAAGCGCTCGGACTCGACGAAGAGTCCCTCCAGGCCACGAACCAGCCGCTGCGCGTCGCCTCGACGGGGCTTCCCTCGCTGATCGTCCCCATCGCGACTCTCGAGGCGCTCGGCCGCGCGGCGCCCCGATACGGAGCGCTCAGGGAAGTCACCGCGCCGCTCGACGCGACGATCGTGTACGCCTTTACGAAAGAGACCCGCGACGCCGGGGCGAGCGCCCACGCCCGCGCGTTTGACACGATCGGGGGCTCCGAGATCCCCGGCGCGGGAGCGGCGGCCGGCGCGCTCGCCGCCTATCTCGTCTCCCAGGCCGCGGTGCCGGTCACCCCCGTCACATCGCTCGTGATCGAGCAGGGGCACGCGCTGTCGCGTCCCTCCTCTCTCTACATCGAGGTGCACGTTGGTCCGGAAGATCCCGCGGCGCCCGGGAAACGGGAGACCGCCGACGGAACAGAACGGCGGCTCTCCACGATTCGCGAAGTGATCCTCGGCGGGCGCGTCATCGCCGTCGGCGAGGGACTTCTCGACTTCTAGCAGCCCGTGGAAAAAGGGTGTGGGATGGCGTTGCGAGCGCCGCGGGGCCGGCTGGGAGGCGACGCGACGAAGGCGATGCTGTTCGCATCGGGGAGGAGCGGCAACGATGCAGACGGCCCCGCGCCGCCGCAACCCGC
>JBBROA010000007.1:0-58601 GCA_038229875.1 Thermoanaerobaculia bacterium
CGTCCCTACACTTCCTCCGCTCGCCGACGCTCTGCTCTGCCCCGGTGGCTTCACTACTACAATTTCCATCGTCGACACTCCGCACTCGGTGATAAACCACCCGCGTCAAGGGTGAACAACCTCCTTAGCCGCGACACCTAGCGTGCTCCCGGTCAACGCCGAGTCTGAGAAGCGCCTGAGCGATTTCTCGGGCGCTCCCTCAACCGGTGACTGGCGGAAGCGTGGAGCTCCAGCCCGTAGATCTTCTTCAAGTCCCGGATGCGGCCTCGGGTTTCCGCGCTGAACGCGGCCTTTCCTTCGAACGCGTGGAGCACGACACCCTCGAGAAGGTCTCCGAGAGAGACGTCGTGGTACTCGGCCAGCGCCTTCAAAACTTTCAGGATGCGCTTTTCCATCCGCACGCCCGTCTGGACGCGCTCGACCTCGATCGGAGCGTTCATGCCGTCAATGTATCGAAGTCTCGCGTGTTCCGGTGGCAACCGACTCGCTTGCTTCGGGATCCATGACGCGAAGCCCGGAAGACTCGATGCGGCAACGGACTTCGGGCCCGGCTGGCCCCATCCCGGCACGACAGATCCCGTCCTCGGGCGAGACGCTTCCCGTCATAGGGATCGGGACCTGGCAGGCATTCGACGTCGGCGACTCGCCCGCGCTCAGTGTCCGCTCGAGGAGTCCTCAGGCGGCTCGTCGCGCGCGGCGGCCGGGTGCTCGACTCTTCCCCGATGTACGGCCTTTCCGAAGCGGTCGCCGGCGGGCCCCCTTGTACGATCCCGTACCGAAATCCGGGCGGCGCCGTTCTACCTTTCGCCCAGTGCTGCCTCCCGGTCGAGAGCTCGACACCACGCTGTCTCTTCTCTTGAACGGAGAGGCGCGGCGGAATCCTCCGCCTTATTCAACGAGCCCTCTCGCCTCGGACAGGCTCCTTCGGCGCATGTCGCGCCAGGGGCTGTCCGCACGCGTCGAAGAGTGGGGCGGCCTCTGGTACTGCACTCTCTTTCAGGGGACTTCGCGGGTTGCGTCCGGGAGCGGCGAGACGAAGCCGCTCGCCGTTTCGCGGGCGGTGCTCGGCTGCCGGTTCGGGATCCCGGCTCCGTCGGCGGGAGAGACATCCGCCAGGGTCGATCGCACGATGTCGCGCCCGGAAGAAGGGGTTCACTCGTGCCAGGAATGCGGAAGCCCCTTGAACCCCACGAAGGCACGGGCGACTCTGCGCCGCCTCTGCAACGTCTGCAGCTGGAAGCGCGACAAGGTTCGTCTCGCCGAGCCGAGGCTCCCGGCCCTTCCGCCGGGCCGCCGCGAACCCTCGCCGTGATTCGCGAGGGCCGCGCGCTCGCGGCCTGTGAGACCATCGGAAAATCATGGGAACCGCGATCCGGCGGGGGCCTGTCCGGATGGTCCTCGGCATCTGCCTCGTGTTTCCAGCCGCGCTGAAGGCCTTTGAGCCCCCCTCCGCGGCCGCGTTCCGCTCGGCGTTCGAGGCGGAGTTCCCCAAAGCAGGGGCGAACGCCGCCGCTCTGAAGCTCGAAACGCTGGCGGCCACTCTCGGAATCGACCTGGCGCCGGCCGAAGCCTCCAAGAGATCCCATCCCACGGTGGAATCGAAAGCGCGATTCGTTGGAGCCGGCGCTTACATCGACTCTCAAGCTCAAGGAGCCGACGAACGGATCTCGCCGCCTTCGGCCATTCTCGAGGAATTTTTTACCGAGCACCTGAGCACCCTCGACGCGGTGAAGTCGCTTCTCCTCTCGAGCGAACCGCGTTGGGAAATCGACGTCACTCCGGGCGCTCGCGATCCAATGCCGAACTTCCTCGGGCAGGTCCAACTTCAAAAGCTTCTCTTGAGTCGAGCGCTTCTGGATGTCCGGGCGGGACAGACGGACGAAGCTCTGCGGACGCTTGAAGCGTCGTGGCGACTCAACGAGTCGCTGGCCGATCGTCCTGAATGGATCAGCCATCTGATCGTGCCCGCAGTCGCAAGACTTCAGGCGGCAGTTTTGAGAAAGGTGGATTCACCCGCGTGGGGATGGGCGGATCGGCTGCGTGACAAAAGACTCTTTGCGGGCTACCTGGCCGCGATTCAGAACGACTTCTGGCGGGGAGATGCCGATGATCTGACCGGCGAAGCGGGCGCCCGAGGGCGCGTCGTGCGGCGAGTCGCCGAAGCCGTGGGCCAGGGCGATTTGTGCCGATGGACGCCTCAGAACATGGACGATCTCTGGACGAATATCGTCGCCCAGGAAATCTCCGATGACTCCGCGAAAATTATTGCCGAGATCCAGGCACCTTCGCTCAAGGACGGTTTCTTTCGCTGGAGACGGTTCTTGATCGACGCGGAGCTCACGGCTATCGTTTTAGACGCGCGAGCCGAGCGAGCGGCCTCAAGGCGGCATGCGTGGCCGGTCGTGCTGATGACGGGCCGGGGCGTTTGCCCCGAGGGGCGTTGGTCCTACCACGTCGGTCAAGGAGGCACCGCCGTTTTTCGTTTGGACGGCGACCCCGGCGAGTCGGGCTCGTCTCACGTAGCTCTCCCCCTCTCATTCGTGGCCGGAGCTCCCGCGCCGATCCGCCGGAGTCCCTCACGCCCGTCAAACCCCGTCTCTTAGGGCGGCGCGGACCTGCACGGAGGCGTCGAGATGGATTTCAGAGCAGCAGGCGGACGTCTGCGAGTTTCTGAACGGCTTTTTTGTCGCGCGTGAGAAGTCCCGCCGGTTTTAGCCGGGGGAAGACGCCGGATTTCGCTTCGGCGCGTCCGGACCGAGATACCGCGCGAGCCATCTCAGCACTTCGCCATACCAGTGCCTGGAATTCTGCGGTTTCAACACCCAGTGGTTCTCATCGGGGTAGGAGACGAGCCGCGCCGGAATGCCTTTGGCGGTGAGGCCGCCGTAGACTCGTAACGGGCATGGGCGCCGCCCTCTTATCTCCTTCCTCCGGTGATCTCCACGAAGAACGCCCGGCTGTCGACCGGCCGCCCCAGAAACCTCTCGACGAGCTGCCGCGCCGGCTCTTCGCCCCCTCTCGCGAGGATCGTTCTGCGGTATCGCCGCCCGACCTCGGGGTTCGTCAGGTCGTCTCCGAAGGCGGAGAGCATGTCGAGCGCCAGCACCTCCGCCCACATGTAGCCGTAATAGCCCGCCGCGTAGCCGTCCGCGATGTGCGCGAAGGTCCCCGGAAACGCGGTCCCTTCCTCGTACCCGAGCGCCGTGCCGCCTTCCATCTCGATCCAGGTCGGTAGCGCCCGCCGCGGCGCCACCCCGGCCAGCGCCATGTCGTAGTCCGAATAGAGGAGCTGCCGCGCATAGAGGAGCCCCTGGCCGAAGCGCCGCGCGGCGTCGAGACGTTCGACCAGAGCGGGATCGAGCGTCGGACATTCGGAGCACGTGTCGCGCAGGGTCTTCAGGCTTTCGTACCGGCGAGCCCATTCCTCGAGGATCTGCGAAGGTGCTTCCACGAAATCCCGCTCGACGGAGGTGCCCGCGTGCTGGTTGTACTCGGTCTCTGAGAGCACCCCGTGAAGCGTGTGGCCGAACTCGTGGAAGAGAGTCTCGAGCTCGTCCTGTGTAAACCCGGCGCGGTCGGAGTTCATCACGAGGACCGAAATGGGTCTCCGCCCGGCCTTCCGGCTGACGCCGCGCACCGGCCAGGCCGCCGCGTGCTTGAACTTGCCCTCGCGGGGAAAGAGGTCGAGGTAGAAACCGCCAATGAAGCTCCCGGTTGCCTCGTCCCGGACATCGAAGTAGCGAACGTCCTCGTGCCAGACGGGGACCGACGCCCGTTCGAAACGAACGCCGAACAGCCGCGCGTTGACGGCTAGAACCCACTCGATGGTCCTCTCCGTGGGAAAGTATTTCCGCAGCTCCTCCTGATCGACCCGGTACCGGCTCTCGCGGACGCGCTCCGTGTAGTAGGTGAGGTCCCATCGGTGGAGGGCGGTTTCCTCGAGGGGCGTCCCCGTCCGTTCGCACTTCGCCGCCCGAAGGTCCGTCAGGTCCCGCCGCTCCGCCTCCGCGACCGCGCCGCGCACTTCGTCCAGGAAGCGAAGAACGGTCTCCGGCTTCTCAACCATGCAGCGGCGTGTGACGTACTGCGCGTAACTCTCGAGCCCGTACAGTCCCGCGAGCTCCTTTCGCAGATTCACCATCTCGTCGAGCAGCGCCAGGTTCGCCGGGGTGCCGCGATTCATGTTCGCGACGTAGTACCTCTGGCGCGCCGATTCATCGTGCGCGTTCGCCATGAACGGAACGTACTCGGGATAGTCGAAGCCCACGATCGCGTTTCCGGATTCGTCGCGTTCGACGCGCTCCAGCCACGCCGCCGGCAATCCCTCCGTCTCCGCGGTCGTAAACCGGAGCTTCGTTTCGTTCTCGCGGATGTGCTTCTCGAAGTCCTGGGACAGCTCGGTAAGGCGGTCCGTAATCTCCCGCGCCCGGTCCCGCTTCTCGCGAGGCAGAGAGACGCCGCTGTCCTCAAAGGATTCGAGGAGGTCCTTCCGAAGCCTCGTCTGCGCGGGAGAGGCGGGCCGCACGGCGAGGACCCTTTCGTACAGCTTCTCGTTCTGAAACACCTCGGTCGAAAAGTTCGACAGCTCGACCATCACGGGGTCGGCGGCGTCCCGCACGCTCCTGTCCGGGTGCACGTTGTTCAGGATCGAGATCGGCCCCGTCACGTCCTCGAGCGCCATCGAATCGAGGTCCCACTGATCCAGGATGTTTTCGGAGGTGACGGCTTCCAGGGGAATCCGCTCCATGTTCGCCACTTTCTCGCGGGCCGCAGCAAGCGCCTCGCGCCATGACGCGGTCACCGCGGCGGCGTCCAAGATCGGAAGGGTGACGCGTTCCTCGGGCGGGGGCATGCGGGGGCAAAGTAACCGAAATCGGAGGATCCGTCTCGCTTTTCGGTCCGCCCCGCGCCTGTTATCTTCCCGGAATGCGCGTGCGCCTCGTTTCGGGCTCGCACTTCGCCGCGGCGCACCGTCTGCACCGGGACGCATGGGACGCGGAGACCAACCGCCGCGTCTTCGACAAGTGCAACAATCCGAACGGCCATGGCCACACCTATGAGCTCGAAGTGACCGTCGAAGGCGACATCGACCCGGAGACCGGGTACGTCATGGACTTCGGAGATCTGAAACGCACCGTCGACGAAGCGGTGATCCGCAAGGTGAACCGGCGTCACCTGAATTTCGACGTGCCGTTTCTCTCGGGCGTCAATCCGACTGCGGAGAACATCGCGGTCGCGATCTGGCGCGAGCTCGAGGGCCGCGTCTCTCCAGGGCGGCTCGTGCGCGTGAGCTTGAACGAGACGGCGAAGAACCGGGTCGTGTATGAGGGACCCGGGGACCGCGGGTGAGCGCGAGCGCGCTTCCTCCGGGCTCGGGAAGGCGCCGGCTGACCCGCTCCAACCGGCACAAAATGATCGCCGGGGTCTGCGGCGGCCTTGCCGAATACCTGGACCTCGACGTCACCCTCGTACGGGTGCTCTACGTGATCGTTTCGATCGTGTCGGCCGCCTTCCCTGGGATCTTCGCGTACATCATCCTCATGTTCGTGATGCCGCGGGCGGACGCCGCCGCCCCGTGACCCGGCCGCGAATCCTCGTCACCAACGACGACGGGATCTTTTCGGAAGGCATCGAGAGACTGGCGGCCGCGCTGTCGGACGTCGGCGACGTCGTCACCGTCGCGCCGGATCAGGAACGGAGCGCGGCCGGCCATTCGCTGACGCTCCAGCACCCGCTGCGCGCGAAGCTCGTAGGGCCCGAGCGGTGGTCCGTGGATGGCACACCGACGGACTGTGTGAACTGGGGAGTCCTTCACCTCCTCAAAACCGACCGCCCCAGGCTCCTCTTCTCGGGAATCAACCTCGGCTTGAACTTGGGCGACGACGTGACGTACTCCGGGACCGTGGCCGCGGCTTTCGAGGGCACGATCCTCGGGATCCCGTCGGTCGCGATTTCGCAGGAGATCGAAACGGGCTTTTCCTTCGACGCCGCGGCGGACTTCGCCCGGCGCATGGCGCGGAGGCTGCTCGACGAGCCGCTGCCGGCGGGAACGCTCGTGAACGTGAACGTTCCCGCCGGCGCCATCCGCGGAGTCCGCGTGTCGCGCCTCGGCAAGCGGCGCTATGGGGAGGCGGTCATCGAAAAGCTCGACCCGAGGGGCCGCCCCTACTACTGGATCGGATCGACGATCCCGGAGGGGGACCTCGAGGAAGGAACGGACATCTCGGCGGTCGCCGAGAAATGGATCGCGATGAGCCCGTTGCACCTGGACCTCACCGACTATCGCTCGCTGGAAATGCTGAAAACCGTGGCGAAGAGTCTCGGAATCTGATTCATCTTTTCGATTCCCGATCGAGTTGACCGCGGAGTACCGCGGCCGTCTCGCTCCTCCAGGTCGCTCGGCTCCCGATTTCCGAATTCCGAATGCCGGCCCCGCCTCGTCCTCAGTAGACGAGCACTCTCCGGGCCGCCTCCGTCACCTTCTCCGCGCTCGGCAGGACGGCACGTTCGAGGATGCGGTTGAACCCGACCGGCGTGAACGTCGAGCCGACGCGTCCGATGGGGGCGTCCAGGTAGGGGAAGAGACGCTCCTGGATCTGCGACGCGATCTCGCCGCCGAATCCGCCGTGCACCTTGTCCTCGTGTGCGACGAGCACCCGGCTGGTCTTCTTCACCGACGCCTCGATCGCGTCGTGGTCCAGGGGGACGAGCGAGCGAAGGTCGAGCACCTCGATGGAGCGGCCCTCCTTTTCGAGCGTCTCGGCGGCTTCGAGCGCGAAGTGAACGGGCGTGCCGTACGCGACGATCGTCAGGTCCGTCCCCTCGCGGCGCCGTCGCGCTTTCCCGAACGGCACCGCGAACTCCGCGGGGACCTTCGCCCGCGCCATCGGGTTGTTGTACAGGAACTTCGGTTCGAGGAACACGGTCAGTCCGCGCGACCGGATGGACGTGCGGAGCAGGCCGGCGGCGTCGTCCGCGAACGCGGGATAGACGATCCGGAGCCCGGGAAGCGTCGTCAGCCACCCTTCGATGTTCTGCGAGTGGTAGAGGCCTCCGCCGATGTATCCGCCCGACGCGAGACGCAGGGTGACGTTTGGGACGAACTTGCCGTTCGTCCGCCAGTACTCGTGCGACATCTCCACCATCTGCTCGGCCGCAGGCCAGAAGTAGTCCGCGAACTCCGCGCCCTCGACCACGATGCGGATCTTCTCGTCCAGACGCGAGAACCCGTCGGCCGTTCCGGTGATGAAGTCCTCGGCGATCGGGCCGTTGAAGACGCGCTGGATGCCGAACTCCTGCTGCATCCCCTTGGTCACGTTGAACACGCCGCCCTTGTCGCGGTAGGCGACGTCCTGTCCCCAGATGTACGTGTCCGGGTTGCGGCGGAACTCCGCCTTCAGAGTGTCGTTCAGCGCCTGGACGAGGGACTGCGTTTCTCCGGTCCCGTCGGGGAGGCCTTCGGGCCAGGCCTCGGGCTTCCAGGGGTCGGGCACGACGTAATCGAAGATCGTAGCCGGATCGGGGTCCGCCGCCTGCTTCGCGCGGTCGGAAGCCTCCTCGTACGTCTGCTCGTTGTGGGCCTCGATCGCTTCGAGGTCCGCAACCGGCACCAGTCCGTTCTCGACGAGCGCGCGACGGAAGCGGGGGAGGGGGTCGGCCGCGCGCGCGGCCGCGAGCTCTTCCGGGGTCCGGTACAGCTCGTGGCGGTCGGAGTTCGAGTGCGAATGGATGCGAACGACGGTCGCGTGGACCATCGCGGCCCCCGCGCCGGATCGCACGTAATCGACCGCTTCACGCACCGCGCGAAAAGACGCGAAGACGTCGAGCCCGTCACAGTGAATGATCCGGAGGTTCGGGAAGCCGGAGAAGTTGTCGGACGAATACTGGTTCGCGGTCTGATCCTGCTTCGGAACCGAGATCCCGTAGCCGTTGTCCTGCACGACGAAGACGACCGGCAGCTTTTCGCGCGAGGCGCCGTTGATCGCCTCGTAGAAATACCCTTCCGACGCGGACGACTCTCCGATCGAGCAGTACACGATGGCGTCGCCGCCGTAGGTCTTGACCGCCCGCGCGAGGCCGGCCGCGTGCTGCGCGTGGTTCGAGACCGCCGAGGAGACGTTCTGAATTCCGATCTCGGGCTTGGCGAAGTGGTTGGACATGTGTCGGCCGCCGGACGCCACATCCGAC
Source organism: Thermoanaerobaculia bacterium (assembly GCA_038229875.1). Taxonomy (GTDB): domain Bacteria; phylum Acidobacteriota; class Thermoanaerobaculia; order UBA5066; family Gp7-AA6; genus JALYUA01. The sequence continues at coordinate 8,188 of JBBROA010000007.1, forward strand.
GCCTTCGACATGCCGTTCAAGAGGATCTCTTCCGCCGTCAGTCCGGCGGCCAGACACGTCGTCATGTCCCGGTAGTAGGGGAAGAGGTAGTCGCGGCCGGGCCGGAACGTCATCCCGAGCGCCAGCTGAATGGCGTCGTGGCCGGCCGCGGGAGCGTGGTAGCTCCAGCCGAGGCCCTGCTTCAGGTAATTCGGCGCCTTGTCGTCGAGCACCCGTCCGAGGTGCATCACGCCGTACCATTTCTTGAGCTCTTCGCGGGAGACGTCGGTTCGCGTCACGGACGCGGGATCGAGCTCCGCGGTGTGTTCGGTCAAGGGTCCTCCGCTCGCGTGTGGAACCCGTATTCTAACGGCGGCCTCCGCGAAATCCTTCCTTTTCTTCCGGCGCAACCGCCCCTAAAATGAGGCAGATGCCCCCAATTCAGGTCCGGTCTCCCGGCGACGTGCGGGAGGAGTCCGCGCGGCGCGAGATGGTGGACCGCTTCGTCGCGCCCCGCGGGGTGGACGACCCGCGGGTGCTCGCGGCGATGCGGGAAGTTCCCCGTCACCTCTTCGTGCCCGAGCCGCTGCGGGGGAAGGCCTACGGCGATCACTCCCTTCCGATCGGGTACGGGCAGACGATCTCGCAGCCGTACGTCGTCGGCCTCATGACGTGCCGCCTCGCGGTCGAGCCCGGCCACAAGGTCCTCGAGATCGGGACCGGGTCCGGATACCAGACGGCCGTCCTCTCGCGCCTTGCCCGCACCGTGTATTCGCTCGAACGGCTGGACGAGCTCGCGCGGCGGTCCTCCGCGCTTCTTCGCGAGCTCGGCTGCCAGAACGTCTCCGTGAAGGCGTTCGACGGGACGTACGGCTATCCCGCCGCCGCGCCGTACGACCGCATTCTCGTGACCGCCGGGGCGGACGAAGTGCCGGAGCCCCTGCTGGCGCAGCTTGCCGTCGGCGGACGCCTGGTCGTGCCGATCGGACCACCGGAGCGCCAGCGCATCCGCGTCGTGCGCCGGCGCAAGACCGACTTCGCGCAGGAGGACGGCGAGGCCGTCGTCTTTGTGCCCCTCGTCGGGAAGTTCGGCCGCGCGGGAATCCCGGGTTGACGGAGACCGCCCGCCGCGCCATCGTCTCGGGCCGGGTCCAGCGAGTCGGCTTCCGGGACTTCGCGCGCCGCGCGGCGCAGAGCGTCGGTGTGCGCGGCTGGGTGCGCAATCTGCCGGACGGGACAGTCGAGACGGCGGTCGAAGGCGACGTCGACGCGGTCGCGCGTTACTTCGAGAAGTTGCGCCGCGGGCCCCTCGTGGGACGCGTCTCGAATATCGACGAAGCGGAGCTTCCCGCGCAGGGGTTCCAGGGTTTCGAGGTCCGCCCGTGACGGCTTCGCCGGCGCATCCGGATCTTCGCGCGCTCGTGCGCGACGTGCCGGACTTTCCTTCGCCCGGGATCCTTTTCCGCGACATCACGCCGCTCCTCGCCTCGCCCGAAGCGTTCGCGCGCGCGATCGCGGAGATGGCGGCGCCGTGGAAGGCGTCACCGCCCGCGAAGATCCTCGGAATCGAGGCGCGCGGGTTCATGTTCGGCGCCGCACTGGCCCGCGAGCTGTCAGTCGGATTCGTCCCGGTGCGGAAGACCGGCAAGCTGCCCCGGGAAACCGTCCGGGCGAGCTACGGGCTCGAATACGGCATTGACACGCTCGAGATCCACCGCGACGCCTGTTCCGAGGGGGAGCGGGTGCTGGTCGTCGACGACGTGCTCGCGACCGGCGGCACCGCGGAGGCGGCCTGCCGGCTCGCGGAGTCGCTCGGGGCGGAGATTCTCGGGATCTCGGTCTTCATCGAACTCGCCGCGCTGGGCGGCCGAGCGCGGGTCGAGCCCCGGCCGGTCCGATCGGTGCTGGTATTATGAACAATCGCACGAGCCCGCCGGTGATTGAACCCTGACATGGCCGCTGAAAAGATTCTCATCGTCGACGACGACGAGGACATTCTGCTCATCGTGCAGACGATCCTCGCCTCGGCGGGGTACTCGGCGATGACGGCGCACAATGGCCGCGAAGGCGTCGATATGGCGCTCGAGCTCCGTCCCGACCTGATCCTCCTCGACGTGATGATGCCGGAGCTCTCGGGCTGGGAGGTCTGCACCACACTGAAGAACGCCCCGGAAACGCGGCAGATCCCGATCGCGATGCTCACGGTCAAGAGCGAGATCCGGGACCTGATCACGGGCATGCAGGTGGGCGCCGACGACTACATCACCAAGCCGTTCACGCGCCGCAAGCTCCTCTCGACCGTCCGCAAGCTGCTGGACGACCGCGGGGAGGAGGTGCCGGCGTACATCCCCTCCGAGAACGAAGAGGTCCGCTTCAAGAACCTCCTGTTCGACGGCGTGACGGAGCTGCCGACGGTTCCGATCATCATCGACGCCCTGCGCGACCGCCTTCTCGACAACCGGGACCTCGGCGTTCTGTTCATCGACGTCGAGCAGTACAGCCACATCGAGGAGACCTACGGCTGGGAAGTGTTCGACGCGCTTCTCCGCCATACCGGGAAGGCACTTCGGCGCATGCTCGGAACCGTTTTCGCGACCGAGGACTTCGTCGCCGTCAACCGCGCGGGAGGCTCGGACTTCTACGTCTTCACGACCATGGAAACGGGAGAAGACGCCTTCTCGCGGCTCCAGCGCAAGGCGCGGCAGGTCGAGGAATCCCTGCGCGGCTCGCTCGACGAAGCGTTCGGCTCCCGCATTCACAAGCGAATCGGCGTGTTCGTCGGTTACTCGGTCATCCACTCGAACCCGCAGATGCGCGTCGAGCGTCTGGTCTATCGCGCGCTCCGTCAGGCGATCGCGATCGCGACGACGAAGGAAGAGGAGCGCCAGACGATGCTGCGCGAGACCTTCCAGGAGATCCTGCGCAAGCGCCGCATCCGGACCGTGTATCAGCCGATCTTCGACCTGAACACGATGGAGCTCCACGGCCACGAGGCGCTCACCCGCGGGCCGGCGGAGACCGCGTTCGAGAGCCCCGAGCTCCTTTTCCAGTTCGCCGGAGACCACGAGGCAATCTGGGAGCTGGAGCAGCTCTGCATCGAGTCCTCGGCCGCGCACTACGTGGCCGCGCCCGGAGGTAACCTCTTCCTGAACGTGGAAGCCGACTCGATCACCGCGCTCACGACCCGCAAGGAGACCCTCGAGCCACTTCTGCGGCTGAAGCAGCGAGTCGTCATCGAGGTCACCGAGCGCTCGGCGATCCGCGACATCCCCGTCTTCCGCGAGGCCCTCGCCGCGCTTCGCGACAAGGGGTTTCAGATCGCGATCGACGACGCGGGCTCCGGGTACGCCTCGCTCCAGTCGATCGCCGAGTTGCGTCCGAACTATCTGAAAGTGGCCAACACCCTGATCACGGGTCTCCACGCCGACACGATCAAGCGGGACGTTGTCGAAATGCTCGTCAACCTCGCCCGACGGATCGACGCGCTCTGTGTCGCCGAGGGAATCGAGACCCCGGAAGACCTCGAAGAGTGCCGGCGCCTCGGGATCCCGTACGGGCAGGGCTTCTACCTGGGCGTTCCGGAAGAGGTCCCGGCCACGGGACCCGCCCGGGACTTCGTCCGCGTCAAGTGAGCGAACCGGAGACTGTCCCCTGGCGCGGCGCGGCGCCGGGCGGGGGATGGGTGGATAGGGGAATAGCTTCGTGAGCCGGGTTACACCGCCGCCTCCGCCCCCAGCCCCGCCCGGAGGCTCCGGGCCCGGCCGCCCTCCCCGCCCGATGGATGCGTCGGGCATCATCGCGGTGCGGACCGGATTTCTCCGAATGTCCCGCCGCATCCGAAAGGCGCCCAAGCGCGCCCGTCCCGCGTGGTCCCTCTCCCTGGCGCTCCTGGCGTTCGCCGCCGCGACGTTCGCGGGGGCCAGCTGGCATCGGCGCTCTCTCGACCGCGAATTCGCCGAAGCGGTGCGGAGAAACGCCGCCGTACCCGCCGACGTCAAGCGGCTGCGGCAGGAGCTGGCGGACTCGGAGGCAGACGCGAAGACGCTCGGGTCGGAGCTCGACTCGCGGCTGAAGTACCTCGAGAGCGTCAAGAGCGAGGACTTCTTCATCGTGCTCGACGCCGCGAAGAAGCGCTTTCGGTTTCAGTATGGCGATCGCATCCTGCGCGAGGCGCCGGCGGAACCCGGGCCGACGAAGACCATCGACTCAGGAAAACGCCGCTGGACTTTTCCGCCGCTCTCCGGCGCGTTCTCGATCCGCGAGAAGCTTCAGGGCGCGGACTGGGCGCCGCCGGCCTGGGTGTACGTGATGAACCGCGAGCCCGTGCCGGATACTCTGCCGCGCATCGAGAATGGGCTCGGCAAATACGTGATCGTGCTCGCGGGTGACGCCGTCATTCATTCGCCGCTGCCGGCGAACAGTCCGTTGAAAGGCGTCAAGCCGGGATCGTTTCTCGTCCCGGAGAAAGACCTCGCGGCGATCTGGAAGCGGGTCGGACCTCGCACGCGCGTATACGTTTTCCAGGACGAGGGCCGAAAGTGAAGTTTCGACTCGGCTTTCTCGGCGCGTGGGCGCTGTTCGTGATCGCGATCGGGGCCTTCGCGTTCACCGTCGCGGCCGAGGTCGAGAACATCCGCGACGCGCGAAAGCTCGCCCGCCTCCACGAGATCGACGGGATGATCGCGGCGCGGATCGGCGGACGCTTCGAGGAGATGAAGAGCGCCGCGGAGGAGAGCGCCGCGCGGGTGACGGAGCTGCGTTCGAAGGTCGCGCGCACGCGGACGGAAGTCCGGCTCGACGAGTCTGCGGACAGTCCGCAAACGATCGTCATCTCGACCGCGGAGAACCGGCTCTGGGTGCGGCAGGGCGGGCAGACGGTGTTCCAGGCGATCTGCTCGACCGGCAAGGGGACGACCATGGTCGAAAAGGGGAAGACGACGATTTTCGAGACACCGACCGGCCGTTTCAAAATCCGCTCGAAAGAGGAGAACCCGGTCTGGGTCCCGCCGGACTGGCACTTCGTCGAAGAGGCACGCAAGAAGCGGGCGACACTGGTGCGGCTCGAGCCCGGTGAGGCGGTGGACGCAGCCACCGGCGCTCCGATCGCGAGCGATCCGTCTCGGGCGGGCGGAGTGTGGTCGTGGATCGAGGGCGGAGGCCGTCCCAAACGCAAGGTGCTGACGATACGGAACGGCTCCGTCGTCGAAGTCTCGCCGGACGGGTCCACCCGAGAGCTCCCTCCCGGCCAGGTCATTCAGGCAGGCAAGACCGTGGTGGTCCCTCCCGTCTCGACGAAGCAGCGGCGCTTCGACAAGGTGCTCGGGAAGTATCGCCTGAACCTCGGAGGCGGGTACGCGCTCCACGGGACCCTCGCCACGGACCAGCTCGGCCGCAGCGTGTCGCACGGCTGCGTCCGCCTCGCCGACAAGGACCTCGAGACCCTGTACGAGATGACGTCGGTCGGGGACCAGGTCATCATTTATTAGGAGTTTCGGGCCTTCCGGCGGTTGACAACCTCGAGCGGGAGACCACATACGGCGGAAAACGACCGCGACAAACAGGCCGTTTTCCTTGACCTTTTCAGCCCATTTTTGTAGAATCCTCGTTCCTTGCCTAACAGACTCCGTATCGTCGCTTCGGCGGGGCTTTTCTTCATTCTCCTGGGACGCCTCGCCGGGACCCCCTCTGGATTTGCGCCGCTTTCGACGCTGATCGGGACGTCGGGGAAACTGCGCGCGGTCTTCACCCTGCCGGGCGAAGTCCCGGTTTCGGAAATCCCCGCGCAGCCCCGGGCGCCGGGCGTTTACGCCATGGATGCGATCGGCGCCGCGGGCGCCGCTCTGCGCTGGATCGTGCTCACCCCGTTCTCCGCGAAGGTCAACGGGAAGATCGGACCCTATCGGATCGGCAACTGGCCCTTCGAGAACCGGACGAGCGGAGATCCCGCGTACGCGAGCCCGCGCGGCTTCGTGCAGGTCACTCCCCAGAACTTCGGCCTGCGGGTCTCGGAGCACTTCGCGCTGGGGCAGTTCATCACCAAGAACCAGCCGAACGTGTGGCCCAAGTACGTGGTCCTCCAGTCGAGGCTCCTCGACAAGCTGGAGCTCACGATCGCCGAGCTGAACCGCGAGGGCTATCGAGTCAAGAGCCTCTTCGTCATGAGCGGCTTTCGCACCCCCGACTACAACGAAGAGGGTGTCGGCGGGGGCGGGCGGTCGGCGGTCTCACGCCACCAGTACGGCGACGCCGCCGACGTGTACCCCGACGACCTCTCTCGCGGCCGGATGAACGACTTGAACCGGGACGGGCGCGTCGATCTCAAGGACGCGCACATCCTGGCGCACGCCGCGGAGATGGTCGAGCTGTCGCACCCGGAGCTGGCCGGCGGCATCGGAATCTACCCGGCGACCTCCGCGCACGGCCCGTTCGTCCACATCGACGCCCGCGGCAAGCGAGCGCGCTGGGGCGGGTAACCAGCTCTCCGTCTCACCCCGGTTGCGGTCGTAACCGATTCCATCCGAAGACGACCCTGAGACGCCGCTCTACGACTCCACGTCTTCTTCACCGATCGAAACTCGCGACGAACTCCGCGATAACCTGCGCCGCAGCCTCCGGCGACTGCTGCAGGACGAGGTGCGGGGCGTCGAGGGTCACAAGACGGAAGCTCGAAGCGGATCGCTGAATCAGTGCCGCAGACTTCCGGCGGACCCAGGGGTCACGACGAGCCGCAACGTACAGAATCGGTGCGGCGATCTCCCTCAACATGTCGACGACGTCCAGATCGAGCACTCCGCGAAGCCGCCGAGCCAGGACCTCACGAGACACGCATCCGACCGCCTCTTTGACCTCCGCCGCGACAGGCCCCGCTCGTCCCTTCAACCCGAGCAGCGCGGCCGCCTGTAGGACCCACGGAAGTCTGAACAGCAGAGTGATCGGAACGAAACGGCTGGCTCGGGCGACGAGCCACGGGACGGGTCTCCTGGCGAATGAGGCCGCAAGCACAACGCCGGCGAGTCCTTTGGGACGAGCGGCGGCAGCCGCAATCGCGAGCGGACCCGAGTAAGACTCCGCCACCAGAACGAAACGCTCCTCCTGCGGAAGCGCCGATTGAACGATCGGCAGAAGCTTCGAATACTCCGAGCATGACGCCGGGTACGCCACGACGGTGGCCGGCAATGTTCTCGGAAGGACCGAAACCAGCCGGCGGAACAGCCGCCCGGTTCCGTCGAGCCCCGGCAGGAGAACAAGCCGCAAGTGTCGGCTCAGCCTTCTGCCTTTTCTCTCTGGCCCATGACCGCTACGTGCGGGCGAGTGCGCCTTCGCGCCAGTAGAGGAAGAGCGGCAGGCCGCAGGAAACCCCGACCAGGAAGACCAGAGCGATCGGCAGCCAGAGGTGCGGGATCCCGAGCCGTCGCCCTTCCGCGAGGATGAGCACGCAGACGACCGCCGCGGTCAGGATGATGTCGACGGCAAATGCGCCCGCGACCTTGTTCGCGAAGAGCTCCCGGAAGAACAGGGGAACGTCTATGCCGTTGGCGGCGAGCCACGGAAGGAACTGCGAGTAGGGGAGCACTGCGCCGAGCACGCAGAGGACGAGGTAAAGCGGACGCAACCTCACAGGGGCGAACTATGGCGCAGAACCGGCGCCTCCGCGCGATTAGAATTCTTAATTCGGAGCGTCGCCGCGTTGCAGGAGTCTGAATGGACAGCGCTTGGAAAACCGTCCTCTGGCCGCAATTCGGGGCGGCGATCGACATGCTCGAGAACGCGATTGACGCCTGCCCCGACGCGCTCTGGAGCGACCCTTCCCGCAATCCCGAGTTCTGGTACGTCGCCTTTCATGCGCTCTTTTTCCTGGATTTCTATCTGGCTGAGTCTCCGGCCGGCTTCGCTCCGCCGCGTCCCTTCACCATCTCCGAGCCCGACCCGGTCGGAGCGGTCCCCGAGCGTCCGTACACCCGGGAAGAAATCCGAACGTTTCTTCAGCACGGCCGCGCGAAGGGTCGGAACGCGATCGGCGGGCTGTCCGATGCGCGCGCGGATGAGCTCAGCCCCTTCCTGAACGGACACCTGACGGTGCTCGAGCTCTTCCTCTACAACATGCGGCACGTGCAGCACCATGCGGCGCAGCTAAATCTGATCCTGCGCCAGAACACCGACTCGGCCCCTGGATGGGTGCGGCGGGCGGGGGAGAGGCGATGACGGCAGACCAGTTCCGCAGAGTTGCTTTGAGCTTTCCGGAGGCGACCGAGGGCGCTCACATGGGACACCCGGATTTCCGCGTCGGCGGAAAGATCTTCGCAACGCTCTCGCCCGAACCCGGGTGGGCGATGGTGAAGCTGCTGCCCGAAGAACAGGAAGCGTTCGTCCAGGCCGCGCCAAAAGTGTTCTCCCCGGTGAACGGCGCCTGGGGCCGGCAGGGAGCGACGCGCGTGCACCTCGCTTCCGCCACGAAGGACGTCGCGCGGGACGCCTTGGCGGCGGCGTGGAAGGCCCGCGCGCCGAAGAGCGTCCTGAAGAAGTCTCAACCCGCGACGTAAACCGCCACCCGGATAGAATTCCGCTCCTCACGGGGCCGTAGCTCAGGTGGATAGAGCAAAAGTTTCCTAAACTTTAGGTCGGCGGTTCGAGTCCGCCCGGCCCCACTTTTTGAATCGAATGACTTGCGTCACCCTGCTCTCTCCGCCCCAGCCCTGTGTCCCGTCACGCTAGAGCTGAGTCCTCCGCGCGACCTGAAGCGACCCGGGACTCGAACGAAGAAAGTGCAGTCCGCTGCCGTAGGAGAGCGATAAAATCGACGGTAAGGGGCGAAAAATGCTGGCCATTGTCGCGCGGTCTGCCGTCGTCGGAATGCTCGTCACCATCGGTGCCGGTTGTTCCAGTGGAAATGTCTCTCGGTCTAAAGTCTCGCCGAGGGTGGAGAGCGTTCGCATGATCCCAAGGGACAACGAGCTCCTCGGCTGTTCCTATCTTCGGACCGTCTCCGCGTCGGAGCAGCCTTACCGGGAGGGGGTCACGGTGTTCGAGCAGCTCCGCCTGAAGGCCTACCGCGCGGGCGGAAACGCGTTCCAGGTGCAGTTCGTCGAAGGCAACCCATCGCAAGCGAAATCGATCGGCTCGGCGATGACGGCGAAAGTCTACCGTTGCTCCTGGTCAGGCGATCACGCCGATCTTTGACTCTCGCCGAGATCCTGAGCAATCTGCCCGAATTTCGGTTTCGCAATCGGCCGCCGAGCGCCAATGGGTTTGGGGCCGATATGAAGGCTCCCAGGCGTCGAAAATGAGGCTTACAGGCGGGCAGGAGCAGGGAGGCCGATTGCACTGACCCGGACGGAGGAACCTGCAGCGACGTATGAGTCCGGGCTCAGTCGTCTTAAGAGATCCAGATGAAAACTCAAATGCTTCTCCTCGCGCTGGTTGTCTCGTCCACCATGTCCGCTTCCTCACTGAAACAGGAGGGCGGGCACACGGTCCGTCTGTCGAGCGGCGGCGTCGTCAGGATTGCCTACGTCGATGAGTTTGCGGTGGATCCCGCAACACGAAAGTCCGCTGGCGGGAGTAACAACGTTCTCTTAGAGTCCTCGTCGGGAACCTTGATCGGGATGCGAAGCCGGGATTCGGCGTCTCACCGTGTCGATACGGTGATCTGGTCGTTCGCTGGTCCTGACCGGATCGCATTTGACCTGGACCTCGAGTCGCGGCGAAAGGGACTTCCGGTCCAGCTGTGGGTGGATATCAACGGTCAGCGGACCCGTTTCCTCTTGAAAGGCCTTGCCCCGGTCCGTGGAGGTGCGTCTGTCCGTTCGGAAGACGACGACGTGCGTGAAGAGCTCGCGCCCCAGGTCGCGAAACTACCGGCCGACTTCACCTCGGCCCTGAAGGAGCTGCTGGAGCTCGGCCACTCCGGTTATCCGAACATGGGAACGGGCTGGACAGACCTCAGGTTCGTCTTCAAGCCTTCAGAGATCCGTTCGGAGTCGTCAATCCTGTCGGAGGAGCCGATGGGTGCGGACGACCGCCAGATATTCGTTCGGAGGTTCGCGCCGAAGTAACGTCATCCGGCATTCGGCGTCGGCCGGTCCGCCGCTCAGCGGATCTTGAGCGCGCGCCTCATCAGACGGTCGAAAGCCCGGTCGGTCAGCAGGCGCCGCAGGGGGATCAGCATCTTCGGCATCCTTCCGATCGGATATCGGGTCTTCGGCCGTTTCGATTCGATGGCGTTCACGATCACTCTCGCCACGGCCTCCGGCGGCAGGACTCCGCTCTGGAACTCGGTCCGCATGGCGCGCTCCGCGTTCCGGTACACGGCGGCGTAGGGACCCGGACGGTCGAGCAGGCTCGCCACTCCGGCCCGGGCGCGGTCGGAGAACTTCGTCGCGATCGGGCCCGGCTCGACGAGAACGACCCGAATCCCGAACCCTGCCACCTCGACCCGCAGCGCGTCGGATACCGCTTCGAGCGCGTGTTTCGAGGCGCAGTACGGCGAAGCGAACGGGATCGGAATACGGCCCGTGACCGAGGACACGTTGACGATCGTTCCGGAACCCGCCGTCCGCATCGCGGGCAGGACCGCGGCGAGCATCGCGATCGCTCCGAACACATTGACCTCGAACTGAGCGCGCCACTCGTCGATCGGCACGTCTTCCACGGCGCCGTAACGGCCGTAACCGGCGTTGTTCACGATCGCGTCGATCCGACCCTCTTCCGCGAGCGCGATCCTGACCGCCTCGGCGACGGAAGTCGCATCGGTGACGTCCAGAGCGAGCGTTTGAATACCTGCCGGCGCCGGGAGACCCGACAGGGAGGCCGCGTCTCGCGCCGTCGCATAAACCCGATGGCCCCGACCGGCGGCCTCCAAAGCGGTGGCGCGGCCGATCCCGGACGAGCAGCCCGTCACGAGAACCACTTGTCGGCGGGGCACGGCGCGATGTTACCCTTCGGTTGGGAACCATGGGATACGCCGAAAAGACCCTCGCGCCGGGTGAAACGATCCTGTACCGCGCGCGGTACCACTGGATCTTCTACCGGACCGGCCTCCTGGTCCTCTTTCTCGCGGTGCTCCTCGGAGCCGCAGCCTTTTACGCCTACCGCACCGACCCGGGCGGGGAGGTCGCGATGCCGATCGCGTATCTCGCTCTCGCCTTCGCGGTGCTCGCGCTGATGCTGCTCGGGGCGCGGTACGTCCGCGCGCAGCAGGACGAGTTCGTCGTGACCGACCGCCGCGTCCTGCGTTCGGTGGGACTCGTCTCTCGTGAGCACGAGCAGGCGCCGATCGAGAAGATCCAGGACATCACCGTCACGCAGACCGGCCTCGGCCGGTTGCTCGACTACGGCACGATCAGCCTCGAAACAGCGTCGGAGCGCGGCACTCTGCTCTTTCCGGCGATCGCCTCGCCCGAGCTCTTCCGGACCGCGATCTGGGGCCGCCCGCGGGCGGATGCCGTCTCGGCGGTCGCGCCGCCGGCGCTGGCAGCGCCGGCCGCCGCGGGCGGGTCCACCGCCGCTGGCCGCCTGGAGCAGCTGGACGGACTCCGCCGGCGCGGGATGGTCACCGAAGCCGAATACACGGAAAAGCGCCGTGAAATCCTGGCCCATCTATGACATGGCGGGCGTGAGCTTCCCGCCCGCCATGTAATCCAAACGGCCCGACGTTCGTCCAATCCCATGTGTCAGCTGTCCACGTGATCCCGCGCCAGACGGACCCCGGCGTCGACGAGACCCTCCTGATCCGCGAGATCCGGGCGGGAAACGTCGAGGCCTTCGAATACTTCGTCCGCAAGTACCAGCGCCGGATCACGCGGCTCGCCTACCGATTCCTGCGGGACGCCGGCGAGGCCGACTGCGCGGCGCAGGAGAGTTTTCTCCGGGCGTACCAGAGCCTGAACGCCTTCCGCGAGGGCTCGACCTTCGAGACGTGGGTCACCCGGATCTGCATCAACTGGTGCAAGGACCGGCTGAAGCGCCGTCGGCTGGTGTTCTACTTCCACCAGGCCCCCCCCGACAACGATGAGGACGAGTCCGGCCTTCGCGATACGGCCGCCGGCGACGAACCGTCGCCGGAGCGGCGGGCGATCTCGCGCGAGATCCGGGAGCGCCTGCGCCAGGCGATGGAATCCCTCTCCCCTCGTCAGAAGACGGTGTTCGTTCTGAAGCACTTCGAAGAGCTTTCGATCCCGGAGATCGCGGACCTGACCGGCCTCGACTCCGGAACGGTCAAGTCGCATCTCTTTCGGGCCGCGCACAAGATCCGTGAGCGGCTCGCTGAATTTCGGAAGGCACGATCATGAACGAAAACAGATCCCGCAATCACCTGACCGACGCCGAGCTCTTCGGCCTCGCGATCCCCGCGGTGGGCTCTCCCGAGGCGCTGCCGTCGCATCTCTCCGATTGCCTCGCCTGCAGCCGCTCGCTCCATGAGTGGAAGGGCGCCGTCCGCGACGTGGCCGATGACATGGGACCGCTCGGGGATCGAACCTCCGAGGCCTGGACGGGGGCCCAAGACCAAACGATGCGCGCGATCCGCCGAACGAGGTTTGCGCGCCCGGCATTGCCGCTGCGGTGGGGCGTCGGAGTCGCGGCCGCGCTGCTGCTCTTCGCGCTCGCGCTCCCTCTGCAGCGGCCGACCGCCCCTGCGACGCCGTCTGGCCCGTCCGCATCCGCTCCCGACCTTTCCACCCAGGACCAGGCCGACGACGCGCTCCTCCGTGACGTCGCGCGCCTTGCGAGCGCCGAAGAGACGGGCGGCTCGTGGAGCACGCTGGTGCCGGAGCCCGGGACCGCGAACGGCGAGGAGGAGCGCCTTTGAACCGCCGAACGAACGCAAGGGCGGCGATCCGCTTCTTTGTTCTCGCGGCCGCCGTCGCGGGGGTCGCGCTGCCGATGCTTTCCGAGCAGGACTTTCCGGAAGGCAAGTGGTGGAAACGGCCCCGCCTGGCCGCCGAGATCAACCTGAGCCCCGAACAGTCTCGTGAGATCGAGAAGATCTTCGTGAATTCCCGGACACGGCTGATCGACCTGAAAGCGGATCTCGAAAAGAAGCAGCTCGCGCTTCAGTCCTCGATGGAAGACCGCGGCGCTGACCGGCGGACAGTCGAGAAAGAGATCGAAACCCTCGAGAATGCCAGGGCGGAGCTCCAGAAGGCGCGCGCTCTGATGGTTCTCGACATGAAGCAGGTGCTGAAGCCCGACCAATGGGATCACCTCCTCCAGCTCCAGCAGGAAATGCGCGAACGCCGGCTGATGGCAAGAGAAGGCCGCCAGAACTATCGCCAGGGCGGACCGTTCCGGCGCACACCCAACCGGTAAAATCGCTGGTTTGGGGTAGGGGAAAAGCCGCGCTCGCGTCGAGAGGGCGCGGCGGATCGAAGCTCGTTGCTCAATGCCTTGGGGCTACTCGAACTCCCCATGCTCCAACCGCAGCCTCGCGGCGAAATCGAGCATGGTGCGCCGCCTGGGTTCCGCGATTTCGCGCGCCTTGAGGGTCCGGAGATCGATCCTGGCCGCTTCCTCAATCTCGGCCGCCATCTCCTGAAAATCCAGCCGTTCGCGGTATCCGTCGGTCAGGCTCCCGGCGACCCCGTACGCGCCCAGGCGATCCAGCCGCACCGCATCGTGGACGATCTCCTCCTCGGGCGTTTTCGGCTCGGAGTCGAAGCGGGCCAGGGAGCGGAAAAGCGAAGACACCGTCTTTGCGGGAATTCCTTCCGACGCTAAAAACAGCTCCGTCCGGCTGCGGTGCCCCATGCGCGAAACCCATTTCTCCTGGCCGGAAAAGACGGCGAGAAGGAAGAGAAGGTCGAAGTCGAGATCGTGCCGGCCGTCCGCGACTTTCATCGCGGCCGAGACTGCGCGGCGGACGTCGCCGTAATTGGTGACGCCGTCGAGGGCCACCGCGAGCGGCTTCACGTAATCTTCGACGCGCCGGCGCGCAGCCTCGTCCACCCTCCGATGCTACGACAGCGGAGCGCCGCGATCTCCCCGGCGCTGTTTTCGTCTCAGAGAACGATGCGCTACATCACCCGTCCGCCGTCGACGCGCACGATCTGGCCGGTGATGAAGGCGGGACCCGAGCACAGAAACAGCACCGTCTGCGCGACGTCCTCGGGATCCCCGTTACGCGCCGCCGGGACGGATCTCGCCCAGCGCGCGCCCTCCTCGGAGGACGTTCCTTCTGGCGGCATCACGACGCCGGGCGCGACTCCGTTTACGGAGACCTCGGGCCCGAGCTCGACCGCGAGCGCGCGGACTAGACCCTCCACGGCCGCCTTCGAGACGGAGTGCGCGAGGAAGTTGCGGGCAGGGCGGGTGGCGAGGAAGTCCGAGATCAGCACGATCCGCCCTCCGCGGCGGCGGAGCGTCGGAGCGGCGGCGCGCGCGAGGAGGAAGCCGGAGCGCGCGTTGACGTCGAAAGACGAGTCCCACAGCTCCGGCGTCGTCTCTTCGAGCGAGGCGCGGTGAAAGTTGGATGCCGAGTGCACCAGCAGATCGACGCCGCCGAGGTCCCGTTCCGTGTCTGCGACGACGCGCGCGCACGCGGGGGCGTCGGCGAGGTCGGCGGCGATACCGGTCGCCCGGCGCCCGAGCGCCCGGATCGCGGCGCACGTTTCCTCCGCGCCGGGCCCGGACGAACGGTAGTGGACGGCGACGTCCGCACCCGCGCGGGCGAGGGCTAAAGCGATCGATTGCCCGACGCGGATCCCGGCACCGGTGACGAGCGCCACGCGGCCGGAGAGAGGCAGATCAGTCATGCCGGATCGTAACCTTTCGTCCGAAAAACCCGTATTCTGGGCAGGTTTGCCGGAGGATCCGCCATGAAGCGTCTCTTTGCCCTTCTCGCTCTCTGCCTGGCGATCGACGCGGCGCCCGCGCACGCGGGATCCGTGTCCGGACGCGTGCTCGATCCTGCCGGCAAGCCGCTGGCCGGTGCGCGGGTTCAGTGGGTGGTGTACCGGACCGACGACCAGGCGATCGTGGATTCCTCGGCCGCGACGGAGCCGCCCGCGCTCGGAGAGATCAGGACAGGCGCCGACGGCGCTTTCCGTGTCCCCCTCGACAAGCCCGACGTTTCGGTCGCACTGCGGATTCTCCCCGCGGGCTCCCCGGCGCTGCGCTTCGCCGGCCCCTTCGACTCCACGGAAGACGTCTCGCTCGACGTGGTGCACACGGCGGCCGGCGTCCGACTTTCCGGGCGCGTGGTCGACGAGGAGGGCAAGCCGGTCGCCGGGGCGCGGGTGCGGGCTTCCGGGACGGATTTCTTTTCGGAACAGGACGCGGTGACGCTCTCGGAAACGAAGACCGGGCCGGATGGGGTGTTCGTCGTGGAAGACGCTCCGGACGGGTTTCGCACGATCGCGGCTGGCGCTCCCGGTTTCGTGCGGGCTTCGCTCGTCCAGATGGACCCGAAGGCCGACGTCAAGCTGACGTTGAAGCGGGGAGGGACGATCCGCGGCATCGTCGTGGATGCGGCGGGAAAGCCGGCGGCCGGCGCGATCGTGATCTCGGACGACCAGGGCGCGGAATCGGCCGCGGACGGCAGCTTTCGCCTCGTCGGACTCGAGCCCGGAGTGCGCAGCGTTCAGGCCGTCTGGAAGGAGGACTTCGCCGTCCGCCGGGACAATCTCCGCGTGCGTCGCGGCCAGGAGGTCGAGGCACCGCTCAGGCTCGGCCGGGCCGCCAGCATCGCCGGGATCGTGATCGACGAATCGAGCCGCAAGCCGGTCGCCGGCGCGAGGCTCTCCGCCTCTTCCGGCGGGAGGGCCTTCGCCCGCCGCCGCACGGAGCGCTTGGTCCGCGCGGACGCGAAGGGGAAATTCCGATTGAACGGTCTCGCCCCGCGACCTTATGCCGTGACGGCATCGCGCGAAGGATATCTCTCCTCGTCGATCAACGGGATTTCCGCGAGCACCGCCGCGCCCGGCACCGTGAGCCTCGCGCTCGCGAAGGCGGCGACCGTCTCCGGCAGAGTGATCGACGAGAAGGGCCAGCCGGTCGCCGGCGCCGTCGTCCGCTTCGGGACCGAGGGCGGAATGCGCAGTTTCGTCCGGCGCGGGCCGGCGGCGTTCACCGGCGGACAAGGAACCTCGAGCGCGGCCGATGGGACCTTCCGACTGCGTAATCTCGCCGCGGGTCGAAACATGATCCTAGAAGCGGCCAGGCCCGGTTACCAGGAGGCTCGACGCCCCGGCGTGACGCTCAAGACGGGAGAGATGCTGGCGAACGTCTCCCTGATTCTCAAGAGAGGCCTCGAGGCGCGCGGCCGCGTGGTGAACGCCGAAGGCAAGGCGATTTCCGGCGCGGAGATTCGCGTGGCATCCCGCGACGCCCGCGGGGGCGGGTTCGGCAACGTGCGCCAGCAGATCCGGATCGTTGGCATGGACTCGAGCAAGCCGGACGCGGTCTCCGGGCCCGACGGCGCCTTCGTCGTCCGGGGGCTCGAACCCGGCGAATACACGGCGGGAGTCTCGCGGGACGGGTACGCCCGGAAGACCGTGCCGACCCTTCCCGTGGCGGCGACCGGAGAAAACGTGTGGCCCGCGATCGCGCTCGCGAACGGGGTCGCGATTTCCGGATTCGTGCGCGACTCGCAGGGGCAGCCGATCGCCGGGGCGACCGTCTTCGGAATTTCCATGGGCGAGGGAACGCGTCCTCAGAGCGTGACGTCCGAAGCGGACGGTCGCTTCCGTCTGGATGGCTTCGCGGCGGAGAAGTCGATCTTCCTGAGCCTCTCGGCGGCGGGCTACGCGCCCGCTCAGAAAAACGTGACGCCGCCGGCCGACGACGTGGCAATCGTTCTGAAGACCGCGGGAACCGTCCGGGGCCGCGTCGAGGACGGCGACACGAAGCGCCCGATCACGGACTTCACCGTTGGCCGCAGCGTCCAGCGCGGGGGCGGGTTCGCATTCAACATGGGAGGGCAGGGAGGCGACAAAGCCTTTCAATCCGAGGACGGCTCCTTCGAGCTCCCGGATGTTCCGGCGGGGAAGTGGACCATTCGTGCGGCCGCCTCCGGATACCGCAACGGCGAAACTTCGGGGGTCGAGCTCGGCGAGGCGGAAACGAAAGACGGTGTCGTGATCTCTCTTCGAAAGGGCGGCTCGCTTTCGGGGCGCGTCCTCGACCCCAGGAAAGGAACCGGGGTGCCGAATGCGTCCGTCAGCTGGCAAGCCGCCGGATCTTCCAGCGGCGCGGCGGGGGCGATGTTTGCCCGCATGGGCGGAGGCGCGACGAACACGGCGACCAACACCGACGCCGACGGGCGATTTCGCTTCGACGGGCTTCCGGAGGGGCGAGTCACGGTGGTCGCGGACCACCCGGATTACCTCGAGACGAGCAAGGACGCCGATCCCGACGAGGACGCGTCCGTCGAGATCACGATGGGAACGGGCGCCGCGATCTCTGGGACCGTCGTCGACCGCGACGGCCGCACACCCGTGGCGGCGGCTCTGGTCTCCCTGAACGAAGAAGGGGAGGCGGGCATGTTCGGCGGAGCTGACTCGACGAGAACCGACGGCTCCGGAGCGTTCTCTTTCGACCACCTGAAGGCGGGGCGGTTCAAGGTGTCGGCGCAATCGGCGGCCGGCAAGTCCGCTCTGAAGGAATTGATTCTCGCGGAGAACCAGCGGCAGGACGGCGTCCTGGTCGGGATGGTCGCCGCGGGCGCCACGGTGCGGGGAACGGTCTCCGGCCTTCCCCAGGGCAAGCTCGGCGGCGTTCGGATCTCGGCCAACGGCAAGGACTACTCCGACAGCACGCAGACCGACGACGCGGGCGCTTTCACGCTCCACGACGTTCCGGCGGGGATCGTGCAATTCCACGCCAACACGTACATGCTCGCTGCCGGCCGCTCGGCGTCGAAGTCCGCCGAGATTCCGGACGGTGCCGGCGATTTTCCGCTTCAGATCGTCTTCGAGGGCTCGTCTCGTCTCGCGGGACGCGTGACGCAGTCCGACAGGCCGCTCGCCGGGTTCTTCGTGTCGGCGAACGCGGATCCCCCGTCCTCGAGCGGCGGCGGCCGCGCGACGTCGCGGACGGACGAGGACGGCCGCTTCGCGCTCGAGGGCCTCTCCGACGGCTCCTACCAGGTGTCGGTCGGCGGCCAGGGGGTCTCGTATCGAAAGACGATTTCGGTTTCCGGAGACACGGCGGCCGACATCGCGATCCCCGCCTCGATGATCTCGGGGACGGTCACTGAGGCGGGTTCCGGAACGCCGCTCGAAGGCGCGACGGTCCAGGCGGAGAGCGGAAAGGAAGTCGCCGCCTCTTCCATGAAGACTGCGGTCTCGGATTCTTCGGGACATTACGAAATCGACGGCGTGGATCCAGGCACCTACCAGGTCAGCGCGCGCAAAGCCGGCTACCAGCAGAAGACGTCCGTCGCGACCGTGGGCGCGGATTCGTCCTCGGCCGATTTCTCCCTCCCGAAGGGCGCCGGCGTATCGATCCGCGTGTCGGACGGAATGACCGGCTTTCCCCTGCACGGCGTGACGGTCCTCGCGTTCGGCACCAACGGGAACGTCGCGTTTCAGGGGTCCGTCAGCCTCGATTCTTCCGGCAAGGGCGAAGTCACCTCCCTGGGGCCCGGCCGCTACTCGCTCTTCGTGTTCACCGACGGCTACGCGTCGCGGACCTTACACGCCGTCGATGTTCCCTCGCCCGAAGTCGCGATCGCGATGACTCCGGGAGGCCGGGTCGAGGTCCATGCCGCGGCCGCCGGAACGGGCCGCCTGACGGACGGGTCCGGCGCCGTCTACCTGTTGTCCCCGTATCGCCTCGACGGGCGCGTGACCGCGATGCCGCCCGCCTCGACGTGGGAGCACCTCGCACCGGGGTCGTACACGCTGCAGATGAGCGGAGGCGGCGGACAGGCCGTGTATTCCTTCACGATCTCGGAGGGCCAGACCACGCGTCTCGACCTGAAGTAACTGTCAGCGATAAGCTGTCAGCTCTCAGTCTTTCAGTCTCTCCGCGGCGCCGGCTCGCGCGCGAACGATCAACGCCTGATGCTGAGCGCTCAGCGCTCGACTGAGTTTCGGATCCAGGCCAGAGGATCGTCCATCAGGCGATTGTTTTCCGCGAAGGCGCGCCATTCCGCGAGGAACGCCCAGAGATGGAGCGCCACCGCGGTCAAGGACGCCGCGAGGTGGACCCATGACGGGAGCGCGCGCGTGTGCACGGCGGCGCCGAGGACGAATACGGCGATCGCCGCGAGAAGCGCGAACGTGGCGGGAGGCGAGGTCTGCGCTTTGAATCTCCGGAGCGCCGCCAGAATCGGCTTCTGTTCCGCTGCCGGGTATCCGGCAATCTCGTCCTTCACCAGCCGTCCGGTGCCGACGAAATAGAAGATCACCATCGACTGGGAGAACAGGGAGAAAAGCACCGTCGGGATCGCCCAGCCGACGTGACGGCGGACCAGGGTGCGGGCGATCGCGGAGCCGGCGCCGATCCCCGTCGCGACCGAAAAGCCCTGGATCGAGGTCGCGACGAAACCCGCGAGTGCGAGCGCGGTCGTGAGAAGCAGGGCGAAGGACATCGGCCGGAGAATAGCGCGTCGTCGGTCCCTGAGCGGCTTCGCGGCGGCCCGAACCTTGACCCTCGGCGGAGCGCGAGACAGAATCGATTCTTCAGCAACGAGAAGCACTCGAGAACGGAGGCAGACATGGGCAGCGAAATCCGCACGCTCTGCGACATCTTTCGGAACGCAGCGGCGTCCGGCAAGCCCGACCTCCTCATCTCGAAGGTTGGCGGGGTCTGGCGGCCGATCTCGGCGGCCGACTTCGGCTTCACGGTCCGGGCGCTGTCGCTCGGCCTGAACGCGCTCGGGATTCAGCCCGGGGACCGCGTCGCGATCCTCTCGGAGAACCGGCCCGAATGGGCGATGGCGGACTACGCGATCCTGTGCGCCGGCGGCTGGTCGGTCCCGATCTACCCGACGCTTCCCGCAAACCAGATCGCCCCGCTCTTGAACGACTGCGCCGCCCGCGCGATCTTCGTCTCGACCGCCGAGCAGCTGGCGAAGGTGTCCGCGATCCAGAAACAGTGCGAGGCGCTCGAGTACGTCATCTGCCTGGAGGCGCCTTCGACCGCGCTCGAGGGTTACATGAGCTTCGGCGCGGCCGTGGACAAGGGACGAGCGACTCTGGAGATGACCCCGGCGCTCTTCGAGCAGCGCGCTCAGAGGGTCAAGCCGGAAGACGTCGCGACCATCATCTACACCTCGGGGACGACAGGAGAGCCGAAGGGCGCGATGCTGACCCACGGCAATTTCGTCCAGAACGTCGAGGGGTCGCTCCAGAACATCCCGATCACCGGCGACGCGGTGGCGCTTTCCTTTCTGCCGCTCTCGCACGTCTTCGAGCGGATGCTCGACTACGCGTATCTCTACCGGTCGGCCTCGATCGCCTACGCGGAATCGATCGAGAAGCTGAAGGACAACTTCCTCGAGGTCAATCCGCACTGCTTCGGCGCCGTCCCGCGCGTGTACGAAAAGGTGCAGGCGCGCATCCTCGACAAGGTGGCGTCGGCTCCGGCCGTCCGCCGGAAGCTCTTCCACTGGGCCGTCGGCGTTGGGCGCGAGAACCTCGAGCGGCAGGAGCGGGGCGAGGCGCCGTCCTCTTCCCTGAAGATGAAGCTCGCGGACAAGCTCGTCCTTCATAAGATCCGGGCGCTTCTCGGAAGCCGGTTTCGTTTCGCCGTGTCCGGAGGGGCGCCTCTCGCGAGGGACCTCGCGCAGTTCTTCCTGGGCGCCGGTGTGACGATCTACGAGGGCTACGGCCTCACCGAGACCTCGCCCGTCATCGCCGTGAACGGGCCGGACGCCTGGAAGCTCGGGACCGTCGGCCACCCGCTCAGGAACGTCGAGGTCCGGATCGCTCCCGACGGCGAAATCCTGACCCGCGGCCCGCACGTCATGAAGGGATATTTCCGGAAGCCGGAGGCGACCGCGGAGGCGATCGACCGCGAGGGCTGGTTCCACACGGGAGACATCGGGCATCTCGACAAGGGCGGGTTCCTCATGATCACCGACCGCAAGAAAGACCTGATCGTGCTCGCGAGCGGAAAGAAGGCGGCGCCGCAGCCGATCGAGAACGAGCTCAAGAAGTCGCCCTACATCGACATGCCGATCGTGCTCGGCGACCGCCACAAGTTCCTCGCCGCTCTGATCGTCCCGAAGTTCGATCGCCTGAGGGAGCTCGCGAAGGAACAGCACTTCGAGTTCGCGCCGGAGTCGATCGACGCGAATCCTAAAATCCGCGCCCTCTTCCAGACAGAGATCGACACGTACAACGAGGGGCGCCCCCACCACGAGCAGATCCGCGCCTTCGCGCTGCTTCCCGCGGACCTGACCGTCGAGGACGGTTCGATCACTCCCACGCTGAAGGTCAAACGGCGGATCCTGGAGAAGAGGTACGAGGACCTGATCCACGCCATGTATCAGGCGGCGGAGAAGCCCCATGTCGCCTGAAAGCGCGCCGGCGAACGCATTCACGCTCGCTCTCGAAGACGACGGACTGGCGGTCGTCACGTTCGACCTGCCGGGCGAGAAGGTGAACAAGTTTTCGCGCGCAGTGATCCGCGAGCTCGGCGAGCTGCTGCTCCGGATCTCCCGCGAGCCGCGCATCCGTGCGCTGCTCGTCCGTTCCGGAAAGCCGGGCGTGTTCATCGCGGGAGCCGACATCCAGGAGTTCGTGACGACTCCGGCGGCGGAAGCGGGGGACGCGGTGCGAGCCGTCCAGTCGCTCTTCGAGCAGCTCGCGCACCTGCCGTATCCGACGGTCGCGGCGATCGACGGCATCTGCCTCGGCGGCGGAACGGAGCTCGCACTCGCGTGCGACTACCGCCTGATGTCGGACGCGAAGAAGTCGCAGATCGGCCTGCCGGAAGTTCGCCTCGGGATCTTCCCGGCCTGGGGTGGCTGCACCCGGTTGCCGCGCGTCGTCGGGCTTCAGAAGGCGCTCGACATGATCCTGACGGGCAAGACCCTCGACTCTCGCCGCGCGAAGAAGATCGGCCTCGTCGACGCGAACGTCCCGGCTCCGATTTTCGACCAGACCGCACGCGACTTCGCCCGGGCACGCATGGGGGAAGGCAAGCCCCCCGACCGGCGCGGCGAGCGCGGGCTCGCCGACCGCGCGCTCGAAGGCAATCCGCTCGGCCGCCGGGTCGTCTTCTCGAAGGCGCGTCAGACCGTCATGAAAACGACCGGCGGCCACTACCCGGCGCCGCTCGAAGCGCTCGCGGTTATCGAAGAGGGCTGTGGAAAGCCGATCGCCGAGGGCCTGGAGATCGAGGCTCGCAGGATCGGGACCGTGTTCGGCGGCCCCGTGCAGAAGAACCTCCTCCGGCTCTTCTTTCTGACCGAAGAGATCAAGAAGGAGACCGGCGTGTCCGACCAGTCGGTGCGTCCCGCGCCCGTCACCCGTTCCGGCGTTCTCGGCGCGGGATTGATGGGTGGCGGCATCGCGCAGCTTCTGGCGGATAAGGGGCTGCCGGCGCGGATGAAGGACATCGAGCCGAAGGCGCTCGCGCACGGGTACGCTGCCGCCGCTGCCGTCTGGAGAGAAAAGGCGAAGCGCAAGCGCCTGTCTTCGCGCGAGATGCGCGGCAAGATGGCGCTCCTCTCCGGCACTCTCGACTACACGGGATTTCGCCGCTGCGAAGCGACAATCGAGGCGGTCGTCGAGAAGCTCGGTGTAAAGCGTTCGGTGCTGAAGGAATGGGAGGCCGTGGTTCCCGACACAGCCATTTTCGCGTCGAACACCTCGACGCTTCCGATCGGAGAGATCGCGGCCGGCGCGCGGATCCCGTCCCGCGTCGCGGGCATGCATTTCTTCAACCCCGTGCATCGCATGCCGCTCGTCGAAGTAATCCGAGGCCAGGAAACCTCCGACCAGACCGTTGCCACCGTGTTCGGGCTGGCGAAGACGCTCGGGAAGACGCCCGTGGTCGTGAAGGATTCCCCGGGGTTTCTCGTCAACCGCATCCTCGCGCCGTACCTCGCCGAAGCGGTGCGCCTCCTCCAGGAGGGGTGCCGCATCGAAGACGTGGATGCGGCGATGACGAAGTTCGGAATGCCCGTCGGACCGATCGCGCTTCTCGACGACGTGGGCCTCGACGTCGCGGTGAAGGCGGGCGAGATCCTGGCGGCCGCCTTTCCCGACCGGATGAAGCCGGCGGGGCAGGAGTCGCTCGTCGCGCAGGGCCGGCTCGGGCGAAAGTCCGGAAAGGGGTTCTACGAGTACGCCGACGGCAAGCGCGGCGACCCCGCGCGCGCGGCGTACGAGGCTCTACACGTGTCGCCCGCGGACAAGCCGCCCCTGTCGGAGTTCGAGATCCAATCGCGCCTGCTCCTGCCGATGATCAACGAGGCCGCGTATTGCCTGGAAGAAGGCGTCGTCGCACGGCCCGAGAAGCTCGACCTCGCGATGATTTTCGGGACGGGCTTTCCGCCGTTTCGCGGCGGGCTCCTGAGCTACGCCGATGAGATCGGTCTCGATACTGTCGCGGAAAAACTTCGCGAGCTCGCGGCTCGCCACGGGCCGCGTTTCAAACCGGCTCCCTCGCTCGAAGGGCTCTCGCGCAGGGGCGGCCGGTTCTACCCCGAACTCGGGGCGGGTCAGGCAGCGTGAGCCGTCCCGCTTCGGTCCCCGTCGACCCGGTCCTGACCTCGCCGGTCAAGTCGCTTCTCTCGGGCCACGTCCCCGAGGACCTCGTCTTTCCCTACCCGCAGATTCCGGCGGAGGAGAAGGAGACGGTGTCCGCTTTTCTCGGATCCTTCCGCGATTTCGCGAAAGACCACGTCGACCCCAGCCGGTTCGACCGCGAGCACTCGATCGCTCCGGACGTCGTCCGCGGGCTCGCCGACCTCGGCGCGTTCGGGATGATCATCCCGGAGGCGTACGGCGGCTACGGGTTCTCCTCGAGCGCTTACTGCCGCGTCACCGAGGAGATCGGCCGGACCGACGCCTCCCTCGGCATCCTGATCGGGGGGCACCAGTCGATCGGGCTGAAGGGACTGATCCTCTTCGGCAGCGAGGGACAGAAGTTGAAGTGGCTGCCGAAGCTCGCCTCAGGCGAGATGATCGCCGCGTTCGCGTTGACGGAGCCGGAGGCGGGATCGGATGCGGCTTCGATCCGCACGACCGCCGACTACGACGCCGCGACCGACACGTTCGTGTTGAACGGCAGCAAGCACTGGATTTCCAACGGCGGGTTCGCCGGGTTCTTCACGGTATTTGCGAAGGACGTCAAGCTCGACGCGAAAGACGAGCATCGGCGCATCACCGCTTTCGTCGTGACGAAGGACCTCGAAGGCGTCGAGCCCGGGCCGGAGGAGAAGAAGCTGGGTCTGAAGGGCTCTTCGACCGTCCCGCTGGAGCTGAAGAACGTTCGGGTTCCCGCGTCTCACGTCCTCGGCGAGCGAGGCCACGGATTCCGGATTGCCGTCGAGATCCTGAACACCGGCCGCACGTCTCTCGGCGCGGGCTGCGTCGGCGGTTCCAAGCGGATGATCGAGCTCGCCGCGCGCCAGGCCACGTCCCGGCGCCAGTTCCAGACGCGCATCGCCGATTTCGAGATCATCCGGGCGAAGTTCTCGCGGATGGTGGTGAACACCTTTGCACTCGAATCGATGGTTTACCTCACGGCCGGGCTCATCGACCGCGGCCTCACCGACTACTCGGTCGAGGGCGCCTGCTGCAAGATCTTCGGCACCGAGAGCGTCTGGCAAACGATCAACGACGCGCTGCAGATCGCGGGCGGCAATGGCTTCATGGAGGAGTATCCCTACGAGCGGGCTCTGCGGGATTCCCGGGTCAACATGATCTTCGAAGGAACCAACGAGATCCTGCGGGTCTTGATCGCGCTCTCCGGGATGAAGGAGATCGGCGAGGGTCTTCAGGAAGTCGGACGGGCCCTGAAGGCGCCGTTATCTTCGTTCGGGATCCTTTCGGACTACGCGGTGCGGCGGGTGCGGCGGACGCTGCCGCCGACGCGCATCAGCCGGGTGGCCCCGGCGCTCGCTCCCGAAGCGGAGGCCGTCGCGCGCTATGCGATGGCGGCCGGCGGCGCGGTCGAAACGATTCTCCGCAAGTACGGTAAGGGCGTCCTGACGAAGGAATACCACCACGAGCGCCTCGCGAACGTGGGCATCGACCTCTATGCGTCGGTAGCGGTCCTCTCTCGGGCCACCTCGTCCATCGAGGCCAAAGGGGCCGAGAAGTCCGCGGAGGAGGTGCGGCTCGCGCGTGTCTTCATCCGCGGCGCGCGGCACCGGATCGTCGGGCAATTGAAAGACATGGACCGGAACCTCGATCCGGACGTCACCGCGATTTCCGATACGGCGTACGGCTCGCTCGGGTACGCGTTCCCTTACTGGGAGTAGACGTCGCCCCCGCCGCGAACCTGTCCGGAACTCCCCAGCCCTTCCCCGGGAAGACTCCCGCCGCAATCGCCCGTTCGACGTAATCGACCGCTTCGCGCACGGAGGCCTCGAGCCCCTTTCCGAGCGCCAGGTTTGCGGCGATCGCGGCCGAGAGGGTGCAGCCGGTTCCGTGGCGGGCCCGGCTCGCGAGCCTCGGGTGCTGAAGCTCGACAAAACGCCGGCCGTCGAAAAGAAGGTCCGTGACGGTTGCGCCCGGCGCGTGGCCGCCCTTGATCAGGACCGCCCGGGGCCCGAGATCGGCGATGAGACCAGCCGCAAGCCGGCGATCGCTTTCATCGCGGATCTGAAGCCCGCTCAAGGTTTCGGCCTCCGGGATATTGGGCGTGGCGAGGTCGCACAGCGGGAGGAGGGCTCGGATCAGAAGGGGCACGGCGGCGGGCTCCAGCAGAGGAGAGCCGTCTTTCGCCGCGAGCACCGGATCGAGTACGACGTTCGAAGGAGAGTGCCGCCGCAATCCGGCGACGACGGCGCGCAAGCGCTTCGAGTCGAGGATCGCGCCGATCTTGACGGCCCCGGGACGGAAATCGGAAAAGACGGCGTCCATCTGCCGGGCGACGAACGCGGCCGAGAACGGCTCGACGCCGAAGATTCCCTGCGTGTTCTGCGCGGTGCCTCCGGTCAGGACGGACACGCCATAGACGCCGTGGGCCGCGAAGGTGGCAAGATCGGCCTGGATGCCGGCTCCGCCGCCCGAGTCGGAAGCCGCGATCGTCAGGACGACGGGCGGGCGGGGCCGGCGGGAGGCGGTCGCCATACAATCGGCATCCTATGCCCGAGCCGCCTCTGACCATCCGTCCCGACGCCGCCGAAAAGCTGCGCGGAGAGGCCGATTTTTCGCGCGTGGTCCTGTCCGTGCGCCAGGTCCTCGGCTGCGGGGGAAACGGCTACCGGATCTCGGTCGAGGAGAACGAGCCGGACGAAGGCCACCGCTTCGTCGCCGAGGGCATCCCGGTCGTCATGGACGACGTATCCTTCACGCGCCTGCGCGGAGCCGTGTTGGAGCTCGACCCGGACCCGGCTGGCGATGGATACAGGCTGGACCATCCCGAGGCGGTGATGACAACGTTCTGCTGAAAAGAGGATCTCCTTCTCCCCGCGCCCGGGGAGAGGACCGGGGTGAGGGGCACTGTCTCTATAGCTTCTAGCCCCGCAGTAGCTCTTTGGTTGCGAGATGCTGCGGGTCCGTCAGGACTTCCGAAGCCGGACCTTCCTCGGCCACCCGGCCTTCGGCCAGGACCACGACGCGATCCGCGAACGTCTTTGCAAAGTCCGCATCATGAGTCGTGACCAGCAGCCCGCGACCCTCGGCGGCGAGACTCCGCAGGACTTCGCCGAGCGAGCCCCGGCGCGCCGGATCGAGCGACGCGGTCGGCTCGTCCATCAGGAGCAGGGGAGGATCGACCGCGAGCGCCCGCGCGATCGCGACCCGCTGGGCTTCGCCGCCGGACAGCTCGCGCGGGTACGCCGAGGCCCGCCCGCCGACGCCGAGCGACTCGAGGAGCGCGAGCCCGCGCGTACGCGCCTCCGCGTCACTTCTCCCGTGCGCGTACACCGCGGCCAGGGTCGTATTGCCGAGCGCGGTCAGATGCTCGAAGAGCGCATGCGACTGAAAAACCATTCCCGCGCGGCGGCGCAGATCCTTCAGCCGCGACTCCGGAGGGACTGGCCCCGGACTCCGTTCGAAGCCTTCGATCGAGATCGTCCCGCCGTCGAAGCCCTCGAGGGCAACGGCTGCGCGGAGAAGCGTTGTCTTGCCGGAGCCGGAAAGCCCCATCAGCGCGCAGATCTCGCCCCGGCGGACGCTCAGATCCACTCCGTCCAGAACGGCGCGCGCCCCGCGCACCAGACGAAGGCCGCGCACATCGAGCAGGGAGGCCGCTGTCACGAGGGTCACGAGGGTGCGCTCCAGCGCCGCTCGAGCGACCGGGCGAGCCGCGACAGCGGGAGCGAGAGGAGAAGGTAGAGCGCGGCGCAGAGCGCTCCCGGCAGGACCCAGCTTCCGATGTTCGCCGCGAAGATCGAGGTCTGCTTCGTCAGCTCGACGACCGTGATGACGGAGACCAGCGAGGAATCTTTCAGGAGCGCGACGAAGTCGTTCGTCATCGGGGCGAGCGCGAGCCGGAACGCCTGGGGGCCGCGCACGAGCCGCAGGATCTGCCACTCGGAAAGACCCAGTGTCCGAGCCGCCTCGAGCTGCGCCCGGGACACCGCTTCGAGGGCGCCCCGGTAGATCTCGCTCTCATACGCGGCGTAGTTGAGACCGAGCCCGAGCAGCGCGGCCACGAACGCCGGCAGCCGGATCACGGAAGACAGGCCGTAGTACAGCACGAAGAGCTGGAGGAGGACGGGCGTTCCGCGAACGACTTCGACATAAACAGTGAAGAGCGCGCGAACGACCGGCCCCCCGTAGATCCGTCCGCTGGCCAGAACCACTCCGGCGGCCACCGCCAGCGCCATCGCGAGACACGACAGCAGCAGGGTGATCAAAGCGGCGCGTAGGAGGGCGGGAAGGTACGCGAGCGCGCGGGAGCCCGCTGAAGACGCCGGACGGATGGCGGGGGCGGGGGCCAGCGCCCCGTCCGCCGGCCTCTGCGCGAGGACGCGGGAAAAAAGTTTCGGCTGCGCGATGTCCCAGACGTTCCAGCGGCGCAGGATTCCCTCGAGAGTCCCGTCGCTCATCGCCCGCCGGAGGACCTGGTCGATCCGGTCGCGCAGCGCCGCATTCCCTTTCGCGAGAACGCCCACGTACCTTCCGCTCGCGATCGCGTCCGGCTGTATCGTCAGCCCGGCGACGTGTCGGAGCGCCCGCTGCGCGATGATGTGGTCGAGCAGGACGGCGTCGAGGCGCCCCTCCGCGAGGTCGCCGTACGGATGCACGTCGTCGTCGTAGCTCACGACCTGGAAACCGCCCGCCGCGCGTCCGGCGGCGAGCAGGTCGTAGGCGAGCGTGCCCGAGAGGGTTCCGATCCGCCGCCCGCGAAAGTCGGAGAGCGCCCGAAATCGCCCCCGGTCGCTCGCGCGCACAGTCAGGACCTCTCGGAATTCGAAGTAGGGAACCGTCACCGCGTGCGCGGCGCGGCGGGCGGGCAGGTCCTCGACCCCGGAAAGGCCGACGACGAAATCCCCTCTCTCGACCGAGGCGTCGATCGACGTGAACGCGACCTGGACGAAAAGCGGAGTCCGGCCGAGGGCGCCCGCAATGAGACCTGCGATCTCGACGTCCATCCCCCGGACGACCGAAGGATCTCTCGGATCGGCTTCGACGAACGGAGCGCCCCCTTCCGCGTCACCGCCCCAGCGGAAAGGCTCCGGAGCCGCGTGCGCGAGGCTGGCAAAGGCGAAAACACCCGTCAGAGAGAGCGCCCGCCGGAGCCGGGCGGATCTCCCGATTCCCGTTTCTCGATTGCCGATTCCCGGCAATCCGATCGCCGCGCCCCCGGCGCCTACGGGAACACCGCGCGGCGAACGGCCGGGTCCCGCCGGAGAAACGCCCAGAAGGTGAGGATGCCGGCCGCGAAGCCTCCGATGTGCGCCCACCAGGCGATTCCGGAGACCTGTCCCGCGGTAGCGGCCGCCATCGTTCCGCTGAAGAACTGGATCAGGAACCAGAACCCGAGGTACACCCACGCCGGGATCTCGAAAAACACGGGCCAGAACACGATCAGAAAAAGCGCGTGGATCCTGGCGCGGGGATAGAGCACGAAGTACGCCCCCATGACTCCGGCGATCGCCCCGGACGCGCCCACCGCCGGCACCCGGGAGACCGGGTTCGTGAGGACGTGGATCAGGCCCGCCGCGATGCCGCATCCGAGATAGAAGACGCAGAATTTCAGAGGTCCCATTCGGTCTTCGACGTTGTCGCCGAAAATCCACAGGGCCCACATATTGCCGATGATGTGTAGCCACCCGCCGTGCAGGAACATGGTCGTGATGAATGGAACGTAGCTGCGCGGAAACCCGACCCCCGCCGCCCAGGAGGGGTCCGTGAACCGCGCGGGAATGATCCCGAACAGAGCGATCATCTGATCGGTCGCTCCCGCCGGCATCGAGAGCTCGCGGAAGAAAAAAAAGAAGTTGATCGCAATGATCGCTCAGGTCGCCACGGGGACGTGTCGGCTCGGGATGTTGTCGCGGATCGGGAACATCGTCGAAGGTCGGCGGCGCGTGCGCGAAGGGCCCGCTGGCCGCGGACGCTATTTCTCCTCAGCCTGTACGGAAAGAACCGGTCGGACCCCGAGCAGCTCATTCACCAGGAAGAGAGGCCCGATCAGGAGGTGGACCAGGTTGCGCAGAAACGCCGGCGCCTTCTTCTCGAATCGCGCATGACCGATGCCCTGAAAAATCCAGCCGACGATGAACGCCGCAAGACCGATCTTCCAGCTGTTCGCGGCGCGGGCGGCGAGATCGAGGAGCGTTTCCGGCACGAGCAGCGCGAGCGCGAGCGGGAGGTCCAGCGCGGCGTAGAACACGAACGCCGCCGCGATGAGCGCTTCAGCCGCCGTCACCCCCGTCGCCCGAAATTGGATCAGCCGCAGGAACGAAAAGATTCCGAACACGATCAACGGGACGCCCATCGCGTGACACGCGAAGTTCCCGCGCGTCCGGTGGTACGACCCGTAATCCGCCAGAAGGGCGTCGACGCGTTTCATGCGACGGCGCGGATTATAGAGCCCTACTCGACCCGGAGAAGCAGCCTCCGCTGGTGATCTCCCGGCGCGAAGCGGAGAGAGAGGAGGGGCGAGGCGTCGTCCTTCCGCGCGTCGTTTGCGGCCTCTTCCTCGCGGGGCTCTTTCCCGGCCGGCACCGCGTTCTTGACCCTTCCCGCGGCGTCGACGACCAGAATGAAGCTGCGGCCCCGGAGTGACGTCGGGATATCTCCGTCGCGGGTCTGAAGCAGCTCGGGAGGCGAGCCCGCCCCATCGGCCTGGAGGACCTGCAGTCGCAGGGGACGGCCGGGCCCTTCGGCGAATCCGGCGACCGAACCCTCGCCGCCTGCGCGCTCGGAAGCTCGTGCGGATCCGGGGGCCGCCGCATCGAGCAACGGCGCCTGGGCCGCAACCTGTGGCGGCGCGGGAGCGGCGTTCTTCATGGCGAGCCGCGAAGGCGGGGAAGCCGGGGCGTCCGCCTCGACGGTCTTGCTCTTCTCGCGGCTGGAGCCCGCTGCCGACAGCTCGTCCTTCGTCGCGTTCTCGCGAGGGGCTTCGGCGACTCGGACGGACTGTTGTTCCTGCCGGGTTTTCGGAGGGAGCGCGCGCATGCGGCGGCTCTCTTTTCCAAGGGTGCCGGTCGCGCCGGTCGCGCCGGTCACGCCGTTTTTTGCGATCGCGGCCGGAGGCGCCGGGTTCGGCCGCGACGCTTCCGTCGTCTGGCCTTTCTCTTCCTGCACGACGGAGACGCGGATCGGCGCCTCCCGCGCGAGACGCCGCTCTCCGGCTTCGTTCTTCGCCACGATCGCGGAACCCACGATCGTCGCGATGACGGCCGCCGCAAAGGCGCCCGCCCACCGAAGGTCGATGCCGAACGTGGGGCCGAAGGAGGGCCGGCGGTTGCGACCCACCTGGAGCTTCCTCAGGATACGCGCGGCGAGATCCGGAGACGCCGGCTTCGGGTGGCTCGAGCGGTACAGCGCGAGCGCGGCTTCGAATTCCGCCGCCGCGCCGCGGCATTCGGCGCAGTGCGCCCGGTGCGATTCGAAGTGCGCGCGTTCCGCCGGCGAAAGCTCGCCGTCGTGCAGCCGCGACAAAAACTCGGGGGAGCGAGACGGATGCGACCCGGCGTTCATCGCGAGCCCCCCGAAGCGAGTTGCGGCATGAGCAGAGTCTTCAGCTGTGCGCGGCCGCGGGCGATTCTCGACTTCACGGTCCCCAGGGGCAGATCGAGAGACACGGCAATCTCCTCATAACTCCACTCTTCCAGATCGCGCAGGACGACGGGCATACGGAAATCCACCGCCAGCCTCGACAGCGCCTCGGTTACGAACGCTTTCGATTCACTCGCTCGAGCATTCTCTTCCGGTCCCGCGGCCGTCTCCATCGCCGCCGGCGAAGAGTCCTCGTCGGAGCTGCCGGCAAAGATGCGCCGGAAGCGTCCTTTTGCGCGATACCGGTTCTTCACCGCGTTGTCGGAGATCGAAGCGAGCCAGGCGCGGGGAGGCGCCTCGTTGCGAAAGCGGGACAGGCCCCGGTAGGCCTTGAGCAGCACCTCCTGAGTCATGTCGTCGGCCTCCTGTTCGCCGACCGCGCGCGCCATCCAGCGGTGCACGGTCGCCGTATGCCGGACGACGAACTCCGAAAAAGCGGCCTCCTCGCCCGATTGGGCGAGGAGGATCAGTCGTTCGTCCGAGAGACTCGAAAGGGTCTCAGCGGTCGCGGTGCGGGTCGGGAGCGTACTCCCGCTCGAAACCACGTCCCCGATCTCTGGCATACAGCTCATCCTCGCGTGGAAACACTCCGAGCCGAACGAGCTCGGCGCGGAACTCGTACCTCAAGGCGACGCGGGCCGCGGGGACCGGGTCCTCGTCGAAGGACATCCACTGAACGGCGAACGGCGTCCGGTCACCGATTCCCGTGGCCGCGAACGAATCGGATTCCCGGCTCTTCTTCAGAGCCTCGCCGCCACGGGCCGACTTCTCTTTCGCTCCGTACGAGCGAGAGTCAATCATCGGCGCTTCCCCCCGGACCGTCGTCGAACCGGAGCCGGCGGCGGATCCGGTCTCCTGGCTCGGGCTCGCGGGCGCATCGCTTTCGAGGGAGCCCTCGGCCTGGTCTTTGCGGGACTCCAGATCCGCGCCGTTGCGCTGCCGGCGCCACGAAGCGGCCGGTCCGGCCGGAGCGGCAACGAGCGGACGGCGCTCGCGGAAGAACACGGCTTCGATCGTCCCGACGTTCGACGTGTCTCCCAGCCACTGCGCGTACGAGCGCCGTGTCTCGGTGAAGAAGAAACGCCGGGAGGTTTCGCCCGAGATCTGCCATCCCGGAATCTCGGCAGTCTGTCCGGGCATGAGGATCCACTTCGTGGCACGCCCGGCGCTCGAGCGCTTCGCGTCGATCACGTTGCGCCCGTCGACGGACAGCGCGACCGCCACGCGTTCGGCGGTGGGGTTCGAGAGACGGACCGAGAAGTTCTTCCCCTTGAGCGCTTCGATGTAGATCCGGCCGCGGGCGGAGTACTCCGGAGCGGGGCTCCCATCGACCAGAACCGAGACCGAATAAGGGCTGTACCCGGACGCGGCGGCGGGCCGGCTGGCCGCCACCGTCAGGGCGAGCGCGAGACCCGCGGAAGCGAGCATTTTTTCCCCGTCGAGCTTCATTGTTCCAAGCCTCCTCGGAAGGGTGGGACACCGGAGGTGCCCGCCGGTTCCCGGCCGGGGAGCGGAAAATGAGGGTTGCCCGCTATCTTAGGGCTTAGGGCCTGTCCACGTCTTCCTGAGGCCGCGGCTCGTCGATTCGCCCCGTGATGAGCCGCGCGCCGCGCTGGTCGCTCAGATAGTCCCAGGCCCACTCGAACATCACGGCGAAGCGGTTGCGGAATCCGATCAGGAAAAAGATGTGGACGAAGCACCAGACCAGCCAGGCCACCAGGCCCGAGAGGCGCAGGCCCGCTATTTCCGCGACGGCCTGCGCGCGGCCGATCACGGCCAGGGTTCCCTTGTCGCGGAAATGGAACGGCAGCAGCGGCCGCCCGGAGCGGGCCAGCAGGATGTTTTTGGCGGCGTGCCGCCCCTGCTGGATCGCCACCGGAGAAGTGCCCGGCAGGAGAGCGCCTCCCTGGTGCAGGAACGCGGCGAGATCGCCGATCACGAACACTTCCGAGTGACCCAAGATCGTCAGGTCCGGGAGGACGAGGACACGCCCGGCACGATCGAGCGGAACCTCGAGCGAGCGCGCCAGCGGGGAAGCGGCGACGCCGGCCGCCCAGAGTACCGTTGCGGCCTGCACGGTGACGCCCGCGACGCGCACCTCGTTCTCCCGGATCGAATCGACCGCCTGCCCCGTGCGGACCTCGACCCCCTTCCCGGCGAGAGCCGCGCAGGCCCGGGCGGAAGTTTCCGGCGAGTACGCCGCCAGGATCCTCGGCCCCGCTTCGACCAGGATGATCCGGGCCTCGCGCGGGTCGATCGCGCGGAAATCGCGCACCAGGACGTCGCGCGAAATCTCGGCGATCGCGCCGGAAAGCTCGACTCCCGTCGGGCCGGCTCCGACCACGACGAAGGTCAGAAGCGTCTTTCGTTTCTCGGGGTCCTGTTCCCGCTCGGCGCGCTCAAAAGCGAGCAGGATCCGCCGGCGGATCTCCAGCGCATCTTCGAGGCTCTTCAACCCGGGCGCGAAAGGCTCCCACTCGTCGTGACCGAAGTAGGAATGCCGGGCGCCCGTCGCGACGATCAGAAAATCGTAGGACAGGCGCCCGTCTGCGAGCACCACCTCCCGCCGGCCGGGGTCGACCGAAATGACGTCGGCGAGGAGCACTTCGGCGTTCTGCTGCCGGGAGAGGATCGCTCGAATCGGGTACGCGATGTCGCCGGGAGATAGGGCGGCGGTCGCGACCTGATACAGGAGCGGCTGAAAGAGATGGTGGTTCCGGCGATCGACGACCGTGACGCGCACGGGCGCCCCGTTCAAGGCGCGGGCGGCCGCCAGACCTCCGAACCCCGCTCCGATGACGACGATGCGGGGATCGGCCATCGCGTCAACGCGAGAAAACGTCCTCCACCGGAATCACCTTGACCGCGTCCGGCCGGACCGCCAGCTTCCTCGCGCCAATCAGCTTGTCTTCGTCGAGAAGCTCTTTCGGTTTTTCCGCGTCGTACTGAATGGGCGAGAACGCGTCCGCCAGAAGCCGTTCCTTCAGTCCCGCCGCGTCCTTCGTGACGATCACGAAGGAGAGGTCCTTGAAAGATACGTGCTTCCGGATCGCGGCGTTGACGTCTTCGAGCTTCAGCGCGGCGAGGCGTTCGCGCATCGTGGCGGCGAATTCTCCGGTCCCGTAAAATTTCGAATCGAGCGCATAGCCGAGCTGCTGGTTCTGGGTGGCGGTCATGACGAAGACGTTCTTTCGCAGGTATCCGCGGGTCTTTTCGAAATCCTCGGCCGACATCCCGTTCTCGACGAGCTTCTGGAGCTCGTGAAGCGCCAGCCGGATCGCCATGTGCGCGTTCACCGGAACGACCGGGCGGATCCAGACCTCGAAGAGCTGCGCGCGGCGTGCCACGTTCGGGTTCGGGAGCATCGCGAACATCCCGCCCGGAAACGCTTCGATGTACGCGTAGTCGCCGTAGTTCATGCCGCGGGCTTCCCGCAGGCGCTGATAGAGGTGCGACGTCGACGAGCGGTGCTCGCCGAGCCAGGCCCGCGCGACGGACAGCGCGGCAAAATCGGCGTGGGATCGCGTGACCTCGATCGGGCGGCCGAAGGAGATCGCGGTCGCGCGGGTGTCCTTTTCGATGATCTGGAATTCGAGACCGTTCGGCCGGCGGCCTGTGATCTGCAGAGCCGGCGGTGGAGCGCCGTCGGCGAGTCGCGCGAGATCGGATTTCAGCCGAGTGAGAAGCTCGTCAGGAACCGCGCCGTTCGCGCCGATCGAGACATTTCCGCGGGTGTAGAAGGATTTCCAGAACGCCCGAACGTCATCCGGCGTGATCGAACCGATCCCGGCGAGCGTCCCGAGAATCGGGTGTCCGTAAGGCGTCCCCGCGAAGAGATCGTTCTGAAGCGCTTCCTTGGCGAGCTCTTCTTCGTTGTCGGAGCGCAGGTCCTGCCGGAGGCCGTTCCGTTGACCGTCGCGCACGCGCTGGAAGTCGTCGTCCCGCATTCCGGGCTCGATAAGCATCGGCAGCACGATGTCGACGAAGGGTTTCCAGTTGTCGCGATGAATTCGCAGCGTGAAGGTGGTTGTCTCCTTGTCCGTCTGCGCGGAGAACCCGCCGGCGATCGGATAGAACGCTTTCCGGATCTCGTCGATCCGCATGGCCCTGGAGCCTGCCTCCGAGACCATCGACGCGGCGAGCGCCGCGAGGCCTTCCTTACCCTTCGGGTCCCGCGCGGACCCCGCCTGGAACTGCAGCTTCACCATCAGCTGCGGAAGCTCCGATTTCTGGAGGATCACCGGAAAATCCGCCCCCGCGGAGGATCCCGCGACCCCCGTCGCCGAAGCAAACGAAGCGAGCGAGGGTGTCGTCGAGATCCCCGCCGGCATCTCTTCCCGGGACAGAGTCGTGACTACCAGACGCTGGTCCGTGAAGTACCGGTCCGCGGCAGCCTGGAGGTCGGCCGGCGTCAGCGTCGCGAGGCGCCGGTAAAAGGCGTTCAGGGTGGAGTAAGAGCGATGGTGTTGCACGTACCGCGCAAGCGTCGCCGCGATCGTGTCGGTGTTGTCGAGGGTCCGCGCGAACGTGTAGCGAAGGTTCGACTTGGCTTCGCGCAGCCGGTCCTCGGACACCGGGGTGGCCTTCGCGTCCGCCATCGTCTTCAGAATCGCGTCGCGCACGGTGATGCTGTCGCCGATCTTCTTGACGCGCGCGGAGATGACCGGAAGCTCGGGGTCGATGTTCGTGGGCTTGAACGCCCCGAGCTGATCAACGAGCTGTTCCTGCTGGACCAGGCGCTTGTAGAGCTCCGAGGTCGGCCCGAAGTAGAGGTCGAAGAGCATGTGGATCGAGGCGAAGTCGGGTTCCGTGTCCGAATAAGCCGGGCCGTGGAATCCCACCCAGACGATCGGAAGGGTCGGGCTCGTCCAGGAAACGTGCGCGTAGACCGGTCCCTTCGGCGCCGGCTCGGCGGGAATGACGACGTCGTTCTTCCCACCCTTCCACCCGCCCCAGTACTTCGTGACGAGGCGGAGAACCTCCGGCGGATTCACG
This sequence comes from Thermoanaerobaculia bacterium, assembly GCA_038229875.1. Lineage (GTDB taxonomy): Bacteria > Acidobacteriota > Thermoanaerobaculia > UBA5066 > Gp7-AA6 > JALYUA01. The sequence continues at coordinate 44,460 of JBBROA010000007.1, forward strand.
TCGCCGGCGACGATCACGGTCGTGTACGCCGGCCGGTACCAGCGCTGGAAGAACGTCTTTGAATACTCGAACTGGTTCGGCATGTCCTCGATGTCCTTGATGTAGCCCATCGTGGTGTGCCGGTAGGTGTGCGTCGTGAACGCGCTCTCGCGCTGGACCTCTTCCATCTTCGAGAAGGGGTTCGCGCTGTTCTTGTTGTATTCGCCCAGGATCGCGCGCGCCTCGGTCTTGAAGCCCTCGAGCGAGTAATCGAGGTTCTGAAAGCGGTCGGCCTCGACCTCGATCATCGTCTCCAGGTCTTCCCTGGAGAACGTCGTGTAGTAGTTCGTGAAGTCATCGGACGTCGAGGCGTTCTGCCTCGCGCCGACCCGCGTCAGGATCGCCTGGTATTTCTCGGCGGGGTAGGCCTTCGTGCCGCGAAACATCATGTGCTCGAAAAAGTGTGCGAACCCGGATTTGCCCGCTTCGACCTCGTTGCGCGAGCCCGTCTGGACCGGGATCTGCAGCGAGACGATGTTCGGGAACCCGGTCGGCACGACGATGACCTTCAGGCCGTTCGGCAGCGTCGTCTCGACAGCCGCGAACGGAAGCACGTCGGCGGCGCCGGGTTTCCCGGCGGCGGCGCCGGACTTGCGCGCGGGAGACGCGTTGGTCGCCATGAGGGCCAGCAGAATAAGGGCAAGGGCGCGGAATCGCGGCATGAAAGCTCCTGTCGGAAGGGAGAAGTTATCAGGTGGGACGGGGTCAACTGGCGCACTCGGCGCTCCTGCCTTTCGATGCGCGCCGAGTGAGGCCGCGAAAGGAGAATCGATGGCGAACAAGGCGAAACCGGTCTGGAGGCTTCGGTGTGAGGGACTCGGCTCCCGACTTCACGCTTCCGGGGACAGAGATGCGGCGGGGTCGCGGCGGTCCAAAGAGGACTTATCGCTTCAGGATTACCGCGGGAAAAAAATCGTGCGGGCGTTTTACCCGGCGGCGTTCACCCCCGTCTGAACCGTTCAGATGCCGTGATACGAGGAGGACCTCTCCGAGATCGCGCGGCGCCCAGCTCCCGGGTCGATCCGGGCATCTCGGTGGTCGCACTTTCGGGACAACGGACGACCCGGAGCTCCACCGCTCGATCCTGAAGGACGCGCTCCTCGTTCTGACTCCGCGGGCGAACCGCGAAGGATTGAAGTCCGGGAGTACGAATAGGCCTCCAGGACAGTGGTTTCACACCTGTGATCCAATATTCCCGATTCGATTTGGCCCCGGTATCCCCGGGTCTTTGGCGAAACAAGGAGATCCATCATGTCGTCGAACCCCACCCCTGTGCGCGTTCCCGAGGGCGAGTCTCGTGACAACGGAGCGGTGCCGGCCCCCAAAGCTCCCGCCACGCAGACGCCGTCGAAATTCGTCATCAAGATCGTGGGACAAATCCCGTTCTAAAATCGTCAGAAGTATTCCCGTCCGGCTACTCAAACCGCGTATCATTCGCGGTTCGGAAGCTCGGAGATTGATGCGCGACTTTCGCTGGATCGAGATGAAATTTGTCGCCGGTTCGTCGGGGCCGAACGCAGTTATGCCGATTGCGCAGGATTACGCAAGAACGGAACAATGACGGGACGTATCATCCGCTTTCCGAATCGAGCCACACTCCAAGAGGGTGCCAGCGAGGAGGCGTCCCGCATTCTCGCGGTGCCCATCCCCGAGAGGCGACCCAGAGCGCTCGAGCTGTCTCTGGAAGAACCGGAAACGCTTCTGGCCGTCTGCGGCGCGCTCCGCGGTCTCGGCGAGATCAACCCCGCTCTGGTGCGCGAAGAGGCCGATTTTTTTTATTACTTCATTGAATCGCCGGAAAGACCGATCGGCCTGTTTGACGAGCGAGAGTACTTTCTGGGCGAGATGGCACTTCTGGCGGGATCCGCATGCCGGATGCTCTTTCGTCGCGAGGAAGCAAAGCGCTGGTTCGATCGATCCGAGTCGTACTTTCGCCAGACGATCAACGCGCTGGCCGATTGGGCCCGGGTGTCCTACCAGAGGCTAGCGCTGCGAGCGGAAGAGCGTGAGTTCGACGCCGTTTTGGAGCTCGTCCCTCCGCTCATTCAGACGTTTCGCAAACTGAACATGCGAGAGGACGCCTTGAAATCGCGCTTCCTCGAAGGTGTCGCGCTGATGAACCTGGAAAGGTTCGAGGCGGCCTTGACGGTGTTTCGGGAGATCTGTGACGAAGCCGAGCGCCTGGGGAACGACCGTCTCCTTGCAATCGGCTGTAACAATCTCGTCCAGGTGCACAGCTACCTCGGCGATTCGGATCAAGCTCTTTCGCTCGCACAAGAAACGCTGAAACTTTTCTACAAACTCGACAATCGTGTCGGCCTCGCGAAGCTTCAGTGGGGGGTCGGAACACTGCTGAAAGCCAAGGGCCGCTTGCCGGCTGCCGTCGAAGCGTTTGAAGCGGCCCAGGAAGGTTTCTCGGTTCTCGAAATGCGCTCAGATGTCGCCGCACTTCATCTCGTCCTGGCGGATGTTCATCTGGAACTGGGAAACCATTCGGAAGCCACTCGCCACGTCCTCCTCGCGGTGCCCATCATTCAGGCGGAGAACATGGTTCCAGAAGGTATGGCCGCTTTTGCGCTTCTCCAGGAGTCCGTGCGACACCAGAACCTGGATCGCCAAGCGCTCAGGGATCTCCATGGATACTTCAAAGAGGTCTCAGCCTCCTGACCGGTTGAGCTCTCGGTTCAGCTGGTGCCTCCGCCCGCCGCACGATCTCCCGCAGCATCCCCGCGAACATACGCCGGTGGATCGGGTACAGGCCCCACCAGTAGGCCAGGCCCGGAAGGCCGAAGGGGTCGAAGATCGCCGTTTGCCGGATTTCCGTTCCGCCCTCCGCGGGGCTCGTTTCGAACTGGAGCCAGGCGCGGCCCGGCAGCCTCATCTCCGCGGTCAGTCTGAGAAGCCGTCCGGGCTCGACCGCTTCGACGCGCCAGAAGTCGAGAGGGTCGCCGGGATAGAGCACATCCGGATCGCGGCGGCCGCGGCGTAGCCCGACTCCGCCGACGAGCAGGTCCAGGAAGCCGCGGATTTTCCAGAGAAAATTCGCGTAGTACCAGCCCGAGGCGCCGCCGATCCGGCGGATGGCCGTGAACGCGGCCTCCAGGCTCACCGGCGCGATCGCGGCACGGCTGTCGACGAGCCGGCTGCCGACGCGCCGGTTTCCGCCGCGGCCTTCCTTCAGTCCCGACGCCGAGAACGCGTCGCTCCAACGCGTCTCCGCCAGCTCTTTCTCTTCGCGGACGAGTGCGCGGGCGATCGCATCGCGGATGCCGCGCGGCTTGACGGCAAACGCCTCGGCGGCGGCTTCCGGGTGCTCGACGACCGTGCGATTGCGGAGGCTGTCGATCAGCGTGCGGCCGACGCGCGCGTAGAGCGGCGTCACGAGCCCCAGCCAGAGGCTCGAGAGCCGGGGCGTGAGCAGGGGAACGGGAATGAAGCCGCGGCGGAGTCCCCGCTGGCGGGCGTACTCGCGCATGAGGTCGCCGTAGGTGACGCGGTCCGGACCGCCGATCTCGTAAACGCCTGCGGTACCCGAGGGAAGATCGAGAGCGGCGAGCAGGTACGCGATGACGTCCTCGACGGCGATCGGCTGCGTGGAGACCGAGACCCACTTCGGACAGATCATGACCGGCAGGCGCTCGACGAGCGCGCGGATCATCTCGAACGACAGGCTGCCGGAGCCGATCACGACCGATGCCCGGAATTCGACGACCGGGACCCCGGATTCCCGAAGCGTGTCGCCCGTGGCCTGCCGGCTGCGCAGGTGCTCCGAGAGTGACGCGGACGGATCGCCGAGCCCGCCGAGGTACACGAGGCGCCCGACCCCCGCCGCCTTCGCCGCGGCGCCGAAGTTGGCCGCCGCTTCCCGATCCCTTCGCGCGAAGTCGTCGCCCGAGCCCATCGAGTGCACGAGGTAGTAGGCCGTTTCGACGCCGTCGAGCGCGGCGGGCAGTGACGCGGGCTCCAGCAGGTCGCCGGGGACGACCTCGGTCGAAGAAGGAACGCGTCCGCGCAGCTCCTGCGGCCTGCGGACCAGGCACCGCAGCGCGACGCCTCGCGCTTCGAACGCCGGACGCAACCGTCCGCCGACGTAGCCGGTGGCCCCGGTGAGAAGTACGCGAGTCATTCCCGCATCGTACGTGCGAAACCGGCATCCTCGCCCCGGCGTCCAGGGGGGAGGCGCTCCTGTCCGCGGATACGATCCCCTCGTGGCTCCGCGCGTCCTCCTCCTGCTTCCGACCTCGACCTACCGCTCCGGCGACTTCCTCGACGCCGCCTCGCGCATCGGCGCCGACGTCGTCGTCGCGAGCGAAGAAGCGAGTGCCGTCACGCCTGTCAATCCGGGAGGACTCTGGACACTCGACCTCCGGGATCCGGAAGCGGCGGCGCGGCGCGCGCTCGAGCTTTCCGCGGGAGGTCCGCCCATCGACGCGGTCGTCGGCGTGGACGACGACACCGCGGTGGCGGCGGCCGCGATCGCTCAGGCGCTGGGTCTCCCGCACGTCCCGGTGGCCGCGGCCGCGGCCGCCAGGCACAAGGGCCGCATGCGCGAGCTTCTTTCGGCGGCGGGCATCGCTGTCCCGAAGCACCGGGTCTTCCTGAGGACGTCCGATCCGTCGGCCGCCGCCGCGGAGGTTCGGTACCCGTGCGTCGTGAAGCCCACGTTCCTGGCGGCCAGCCGCGGCGTCATCCTTGCGAAGAGTCCGGCGGAATTTCTGGCGGCGTGGGAGCGCATCGGAAAGATCCTCGACGAGCCCGACGCCAGGGCGCGCGGGGGAGCAGAGGCCGGCGAAATCCTGGCGGAGGATTTCGTGTCCGGGCCCGAGGTCGCGCTCGAAGGCCTGCTCTTCGGAGGCGAGCTCCGGGTGCTCGCCCTGTTCGACAAACCGGATCCGCTCGACGGCCCTTTCTTCGAAGAGACCCTCTACGTCACGCCTTCGCGGCTCCCCTCGGAAACACGCGACGCGGTCGCGGATCTCGTCCTCCGCGCTTCGCGGGCGCTGGGGCTCACAGAAGGGCCGATCCACGCGGAGGTGCGGATCGGCATCGCGGGCCCCGTGCTGATCGAGGCCGCCGCCCGTTCGATCGGCGGCCTCTGCTCGCGCACGCTTCGGTTCGGCACGGGCATGTCGCTCGAGGAAGTGATCCTGCGCCACGCGTTGCGGCTGCCGGCGCCCGCTCCGCGCGAAGACGCCGCGGCGGGGGTGCTGATGATTCCGATTCCCCGCCCGGGCACATTCGAGCGCGTCTCGGGCCTCGACGCGGCGCGGCAGGTTCCCGGCATCGTCGAGGCGACGATCACGCTGCGTCCTGGTCAGAAGCTCGTCCCGCTCCCCGAAGGGTCGCGATACCTCGGGTTCCTTTTCAGCCGTGCCGTCACTCCCGCCGAGGCGGAACGAGCGCTGCGTGAGGCGCACGCGAAGCTTCAGATCGTGACGCAGGAAGAAAGCTCCGGCCCGTAGAGACCGGGAGGGAACCGGGCCGGAGATCAGACGGCGGGCGCCGCCCCTTTCACTTTCCGGGCGAGAAGTACGGGTTGCGGCCGGCGCCGTGGTCGGTGGTGTCGAGAATCTCGCCCACGCGCGGCACCAGCTCGCGGATCGCTTTTTCGATGCCCTGTTTGAGCGTGACGTCGGCCGCCCCGCAGCCCTGGCACCCTCCGCCGAGCCGCAGGTACACGTTGTTCTTTTTCACGTCGATCAGCTCGACGAATCCTCCGTGCGAGGCGACCGCGGGGTTGATCTGGCGCTCCAGCAGGTCGCTGATCGCCCACTTCAGATCGCCCTCGGAGGGAAGGTCCCGGAAATAACGGTCGGCGACGATCGCGCCGCCCGCGCGGAGATGTTTCCGGATGACGTTTCCGAGGGCCAGGGCTGGCCAGTCCACCGGGTGGACCGCGGACACCGTCACGACATTCTCGGCCAGGAGCACGGACTCGATGCTGTCCAGAGCCAGAATTTCCTCCGCGAGGGGAGAAATACCGGCCTCCAGGGGCGTCGAGAGAAAAGCGGATTCGCCGGGAACCAGGGGCCGGTCGACCGTGTACTTGCAGCGGTCTCCGCGTTCTGAGGGCTCTCCCGTAATCTGGATGTCGTCAGGCACGGAGTGAGTATATGTGCGGAATCCCCCGCAAAACGCCCCGGGGAGGCGCTTTCGGCAGGGGAGGCCGCATCGGAGAGGGCGGGAAATGGGATAAAATGAGCAAAATTTCACAGACGGGAGACCAGATGTCCGGGCACCCCAAGCCTTGCGCGATCGCTCTGAGCCGGCCCGCACGCGGTCGAAGCGCCCGGTCGCGAGGCTTCACGATGATGGAGATGCTCATCGTTCTCGCGATCGTCGGGCTCGTGGTGGCGATCTCGATCCCCTTCTTTCTCCGGTTCGTAAAACGCGAGAACCTGAGGGCGCCGGTCCGGGAGGTGCACTCAATCGTCCTCGCCGCGCGGATGCAGGCCGCGAGGCGTAACCAGCAGGTGATCGTCTCGGTCGACCTCCCGAACCATCGCGTTTTTTCGTGGGTGGACAACCTGCCGTACGACTACACCTACACGGTCGGCGAAACCGTGCTCGCCGACTACCACGTGCCCGACAAGGTCGTTTTCCGAATGGCCCCGAGCGGCGGGGCGGTGAACGACGCGAACGCGGTGTCCTTCGACACCTACCTGGGAATCAATACGCGGGTGGACCTGATCGTCTTCCGTCCGGACGGCACCATCCTTCCTCCGGAGGCGGCAAACTCGATCCGTCCCATTCTCCCGGGAAGCCCGCCGGGCTCCTCGTACACGGCTTACGTCCCCGCGGGGTCGGTGAACTGCGTGGGCGGGTGCCGCGGGATCTACATGGCCGACAACGACGCGACCGGCGACGTCCCGAACCGAAACGTCTTCCGCATCAGCGTGGACGACACCGGCTCCACCGGGAAAGTGACCCTCCTGAAGTGGCTGCCGAGCTCCGAAGGCGCAAACGCCGGCGAGGTCAACTTCGTGCCCAGCCCATGGCGCTGGAACAACGGAAGCTGATCGCGATCCGCACCTCGTAACTTCGAGCCTCCTCGAGGTCGGCCCGCCTCCGGACGCCCTGCGCACCCGCCTTGAACCCCCGCACACCCTCGGACATAATCGCCGGCTGGAGATTCCATGACCCAGAAAATCGATCGCAGGACCCTGAAGCGCAACGACCTCGCCGACTCGATGGGCAAGACCGTCGACTATGTCTCCCATCACCGGCGGGGGGTCGTCGAGGGCGCCGCGATCTTCGGCGGCGTCGTGGTGCTGGCGGTTGCCTTCGTGACGTTCCGCAGCTACCGCGAGAACGAAGCCGGACGGGAGCTGTCGGCGGGTCTCGCGGCTCTGTCCGCCCCGGTCGCCGGCCAGCCCGCCGCGACCGGCGCCACGCGCACGTTCGCCACGGCCGCGGAGCGCGACCGAGAGGCGGAGGACCACTTGAAGAAGGCCGCGAAGAGCACGGGGACCGCGGCCGGACGCGCGGCGGGGGTCGTGCTGGCGGCCCGGGACTCGAAGTCCACGGAAGCGGCCGAACGGCTGTCGCGCGCGGCACGCTCCGGCAAGGGCGAGGTCGCGGCCGCCGCGGAACTCGACCAGGCGAGGCTTCTCGCCGCCGCGGGAAAGACGACGGAGGCGATCGACCGTCTCAAGCGCGCGATCGAATCGTCGGATTCCGCTGCTCCGAAGGACGCGATGATGTTCGCGCTCGGAGAGATTTACGAGAAATCGGGCGCCGCGGCCGACGCGCGCGCGACATACCAGCGGCTCGTGAGCGACTACCCGAACTCGCCCTATCGCGCCGACGCCCGGCAGAAGCTCTGAGGAGACCGAGGCACCGCCGGTGACCCGCCGCCGGATCGTCGTCCTGGTCTGCGACGGTCTGGGGATCGGAGCGGCGCCCGATGCGGATGCTTATGGCGACGCGGGGAGCGACACCCTGGGGCACGCGCTCGCGGCCCATCCCACTCCGCTGCCGAATCTCGAGCGGCTCGGCCTTCTCGCGCTCGTGGGCCAAGGCGCGCCCGCCGGCGCCCGCGGGCGGCTCTCGGAGCTTTCGGCTGGCAAAGACACGACGACGGGGCACTGGGAAATGATGGGACTGGTCACCGAGCGGCCGTTCCCTCTCTATCCCGACGGATTTCCCCCCGAAGTCGTCGAGCCGTTCGAGGCGTACGCGGGAAAGAAAATTCTCGGGAACAGGGCGGCTTCCGGGACTGAAATTTTAAAAGAGCTCGGGCCCGAGCATCAGGCAACCGGACGGCCGATCCTCTACACGTCGGGAGACTCCGTTTTCCAGGTGGCGTGCCACGAGGACCTGTGGCCGGCCGAGCGCCTGTGGGACCTCTGCCGCCAGGCCAGAACGATCCTGACCGGGGACCACAACGTCGGCCGCGTGATCGCCAGACCCTTCACTGGGAGCTCCGGCGCCTACACCCGGACCGCGAACCGCCGGGACTTCACCGTCCCGCCTTCGGGCGAGACCTGGCTCGACGGGCTCGTCGCGGCGGGACGGCACGTCTACGGCGTCGGAAAGATCGTCGACATCTTCTCGGGGCGCGGCATCTCCGACTCGATCCATACGGGGTCCGACGCCGAGGGCATTTCCAGAACTCGAGAGGCGCTGCGCGCGGGCCGCGCCGACTGCATCTTCACGAACCTGGTCGACTTCGACAGCAAGTACGGGCATCGCAACGACTCAGCCGGGTTCGTGCGCAACCTGGCGTCGCTCGATGCGCTGCTTCCCGGCGTCCTCGCCGCGCTCGGCGAAGACGACCTGCTCCTTCTGACGGCGGATCACGGCTGCGAGACGACCGACGAGTCGACCGACCACACGCGCGAGCTCGTGCCGTTCGTCGCGGCGGGGCCCGCGGTCCGGGAAGAGGCGGACCTCGGAACGCGGCCGGGCTTCTGCGACCTCGCCGCGACCGCCGGCGAGTGGCTCGGAGTGGCGGCGCCGCGCGGAACGAGCGCGCTCGCGCTTCTCCGGCGCTGAAGGGCCGGTGCTCCACGCAGTCCTGATCGGGTGCGCGGCCTACAGCGCCGTGTGCTTCGTGCTCGTTCTCGTGAACCTCGCCGCGCTGCCCCGGCTCGCGCGCGAGGCGGCGGCATCGTCCGACCTTTCGCTTCCGCTTCCGCTCCCGTCCGTCTCGATCGTGGTCCCCGCTCGCAATGAAGAGCGCGCGATCGGCTCCGCGCTCGCGACCCTTCTCGCTCAGGACTACCCCTCGCTCGAGGTTGTGGTGGTCGACGACCGCTCGACCGACAGAACCCGCGCCGTGCTCGCGGCGTTCTCAGACGATCCGCGCCTGTCGATCGTGGACGGGGCGGAGCCGCCGCCCGGCTGGCTCGGAAAGCCGCACGCCCTGTTCCAGGGGTCGAGGAAGGCGGGCGGCCAGCTCCTGTTCTTCATCGACGCCGACGTCCGCTACGGGCCGGACGCGGTCTCGAAAGCCGTGGGGTTCCTGCTTCGCGAGCGCGCCGACTTCGTGGCCCTGCTGCCCCGGATCGAGACCCGCGGATTCTGGGAAGGCGTTCTGATGCCGAACCTCGTCTGCGCGCTCTTCTTCGGGCCTTCGTTTCTCGCGAACGCCCCCTGGCCGCGATGGCTGGCCGCCGGCGGGGGAGCCGGGAACCTGATCCGTCGGAGCGCCTACGACGCGCTCGGGGGACACGAGGCCCTCAGGAATTCCGTCATCGACGACGTGCGGCTCGCGTTCACAGCCAAACAGGCGGGATTCACGACCCGAGTGGTGCTCGCGCACGATCTCGTCGCGGTCCGCATGTACCACGGCTTCCGGGAGGTCTGGAGAGGCTTCACCAAGAACATCGCCTACGCGCTCGGCGGGTTCACTGGCGTCGCCTTCGCCGCGATCTCGGTCGCCTGGACGGTGGTGGCGGTCTTCCCGCCGGCCCTCCTCGCGGCGGCGCTCTTCGGCGCGTCGATCCGGCCGGGGGATGCGGCCCTCGCTGGCCTCTCGGCGAGCCTGCTCCTTCTCGCGCGGCTCGTGATGTCCGCCGCGCTGCGCGATCCCCTCTGGCCCGCGTTCACGACGCCGCTGATGACCGCCGTCTGGGCCGCGCTCCTCGGACGATCCGTCTACCAGCGCCTCGTCCGGAGGACCGTTGCCTGGCGCGGCCGCGAATTCGACGCCAGGAAGGCGGGGTTCTAACCCGGCAGCCGGGGCGGGCATCGGGAGATGCGGCCGGCATCCGGGCTCCGCGGGCGCAACGCGGTACGCGAACTGAGCTAACATCCCCGCCGCAACAAACGTCCGGAGTCCCTCGCCCCCTGGCCCGCGGAACACGCGTCGCAGGAGGATTCATGCGCTGGATCGGCCTCGTCGGCATGGCGGTGGTTCTCGGGATCGCTTTCGCTCTGTCGAACAACCGCCGCGCCATCCGATGGCGCACGGTCGGCTGGGCCTTCGCGCTGCAACTCGCGTTCGCGTTCCTCGTCCTCTACTGGGAGACGGGGAAGAACGCGATCCAGGCTTTCTCGGACAAAGTCTCGAACGCGATCGGCTACGCGGACAAGGGCTCGGCTTTCCTTTTCTCCTGGCTCGCTGGCCCGATGAACGACCTGGGTTCCAAGACGGGGCTGCCGATCGGCGGGTTCATCTTCGCATTCAAGGTGCTGCCGATCATCATCTTCATCTGCTCCTTTTTCTCCCTGCTTTATTACTTCGGGATCATCCAGATCTTCGTCAGGGGCATGGCGTGGGTGATGCAGAAGACGATGAAGGTCTCGGGAGCCGAGGCGCTCTGCGTCGCCGCGAATGTCTTCATCGGTCAGACCGAGGCCCCCGTCCTGATCGCACCCTACATCCCCGCGATGACGCACTCGGAGCTGCTCACGATGATGACCGGTGGCATGGCGCATGTCTCCGGCGCCGTCATGCTCGCTTACGTCACCATGGGCGCTCCGCTGAAGTACCTGATCACCGCCTCGGTCATGGCCGCTCCCGGCACGTTCCTCATCGCGAAGATTCTCTGGCCCGAGACGGAGACGCCGGTGACGATGGGGACGGTCAAGATGAACGTCGAGAAGACCAGCGCGAACTTCATCGACGCCGCGGCGTCCGGCGCGACCCAGGGGATGGCGCTCGTCCTGAACATCTCCGCGATGCTGATCGCGTTCGTCGCGCTCATCGCGATGCTGAACGGGTTCCTGGGGTGGATCGGAAGCTTCTGGGGACAGCCGACGTTCGCGCTCCAGACGATATTCGGATGGGTGCTGGCACCCCTCGCCTTCATCCTGGGCACGCCCCCGCAGGACATCGACAAGGTCGGCAACCTCATCGCGAACAAGACCGTCATCAACGAGTTCTTCGCCTTTTCGATGATGAAGGACATGGTTGGGCAGCTCTCCGAGAAGGGAAAGCTCATCGCCACGTTTGCCCTCTGCGGGTTCGCCAACTTCTCCTCGATCGGCATCCAGATCGGCGGCATCGGGGGGCTCGCTCCCACGCGAAAGTCCGACATCGCGAGGCTCGGATTTCGCGCGCTGCTCGCGGGATCCCTCGTGAGCTTCATGACCGCTTCGATCGCCGGCCTGATCTGGGAGTTCGCCGGAGCTCCGATCCAGTGAAGACTCCCGGCCTTCTCGAGACCCTGGACGCGGCCGCGGCCCGCATACGCCGCGCCGCGAAGACGGAGCCGCTCATCGGGCTCGTCCTGGGCTCGGGCCTCGGCGCATTCGCCGAAGGTCTCGCGGACCGGGTCGCGATCTCGTATCGCGACATCCCGCACTTTCCCGCTTCGACCGGCGTCGTCGGCCATGCGGGAGAGCTCGTCCTCGGCCGCGTCGGCCGAGTTCCGGTGGCGGTGCTCTCCGGCCGGGTGCACTTCTACGAGGGACACTCCATGGTCGACGTCGTCTTTCCGGCGCGCGTCATGGCGCGGCTCGGAGTCAAGGCGGTGATCCTGACGAATGCCGCCGGGGGAGTCCGCCTGACGTACAAGCCAGGCGACCTGATGGTGATCTCGGACCACATCAACTTCTTCGGGCACCATCCCTTAATCGGAGCGAACGTCGACGAGCTCGGGCCGCGCTTTCCGGACATGAGCTACGTCTACGACCCCGAGCTGCGCCGGCTGATCAAGGCGACCGGGCGCGCGGAAAAGATCCCCTTGCGCGAGGGCGTGTACCTCGGCAACTCCGGTCCGTCCTACGAGACTCCCGCGGAGATCCGTGCGTTCCGGCGCCTGGGCGCGGACGCCGTCGGCATGTCCACGGTCCCGGAAGCGATCGCGCTGCGGCACGCGGGCGTCCGGGTCGCCGGGATTTCCACCATCACGAACATGGCGGCCGGCATTCTGAAGCAGCCGCTCGTGCACACCGAAGTCCTCGAGACGACCCGCCGCGTGGGGGACCGGTTCGTGCGCCTTCTGACCGCGGCGATCCCGAAGATCGCGGCCGTTCTGTGATGAGCGGTGCGCCGGCTGTTTCGGAAGACGCGCTTGTCGGAGCGGCCGCGCGCTATCGAGGCAACGCCGTCTCGAAGCGGAGCGGCTTCTCAGTCGGAGCCGCGATCGAGGACTCGGAAGGTCGTATCTGGGGCGGCTGCAACGTCGAGAACAGCACGTACGGTTTGACCGTCTGCGCGGAGCGTGTCGCGATCTGGAAAGCGCTCTCGGAGGGCGTGCGGTCGTTTCGCACCGTCGCCGTCGTGACCGGCGCCGACGAACCGACTCCGCCGTGCGGGGCGTGCCGGCAAATCCTCTGGGAGTTCGCCGGCGACGTTCCGGTCGTCATGGCGACCGAGGCCGGCAAGCGCAAGAGGCTTCAGCTCGCCGAACTCTTTCCCGAACCGTTCGACTTCTAAATGCGCGCCCTTCGCTCGCCGGGGATCGCCATCCTCGCCGCTCTGTGCGCGATGCTATCGGCCGGTGCGGCTCTCGGGCGCGCTCACGCGCGGCGGGCGGCCCCGGCCGCGCCGGCGGCGCCCCCGGCTGTTGCCGCGGATCTTCTCGTCGTCGGAGGCCGCGTCGTCACGATGGATGCCGGCTTTTCCGTTATCGAGGACGGCGGTCTCTTTCTCTCCGGCGGAAAGATCGTGGCGGTCGGGCGGTCCGCGGAACTCAAGGCGAAGTACGCCGGGAAGCCGACGTGGGACGCGCAGGGGCGAATCCTCATGCCCGGCCTCGTCAACACGCACGGGCACGCCGCGATGACGCTGCTGCGCGGGCTCGCTGACGACCTGACGCTCGACCGCTGGCTGACCGAGCACATTTTTCCCGCCGAGGCGAAGAACGTCTCGGCGGAGTTCGTCTACGACGGAACGCTCCTCGCCTGCCTCGAGATGATCGAAGGTGGGACCACGACGTTCGCCGACATGTATTACTTCGAGTCCGAGGCGGCGCGCGCGGTCGATCATGCGGGCCTGCGCGGCGTGCTCGGAGAGACGTTCATCGACTTTCCGGTCCCCGACCACAAGGATCTGCCGGCGACGCTCGCGGTGATGAAGGCGTTCGCCACCCGGTGGAAATCGCACCCCAGGATCGTCCCGGCCGCGGCGCCACACTCGCCGTACACATGTTCGAAGGAGACGCTCCTCGCCGCCCGTGACTTCGCGCTCGCCGAGAACATCCCGCTGCTCATCCATGTCGCCGAGACCCGCAAGGAGGTCGAGGACGCCCGCAAGGCCTGGCAGCAGACGCCGTTCGTGCGCCTCGCGTCCGTCGGCTTCTTCGATCCGGGCGCAGGCGGTCGGCGGGTGCCGATCGTCGCGGCGCACGGGGTGTGGATGGACGAGGGGGACCTCGCGATCGCACGGCAGTACGGGATCGCCCTCTCCCACAATCCCGAATCGAACATGAAGCTCGCGTCCGGAATCGCCGACGTGCCCGGCTGGCAGAAGGCGGGCCTTTCCTGGGGGCTCGGAACGGACGGCCCGGCGGGATCCAACAACGACCTGTCAATGTTCGAAGCGATGGATTTCGCGGGCAAGCTCGCGAAGGTCTCGAAGATGGACCCGACGGTGCTTCCCGCCCGGGACATCGTGGCGGCGGCGACGCGGGGCGGCGCGAAGGCGCTCGGGCTCGACGCGAAGATCGGCTCGCTCGAGGCCGGCAAGCAGGCCGATTTCATCGCGGTGAA
>JBBROA010000008.1:0-57840 GCA_038229875.1 Thermoanaerobaculia bacterium
GGGCCCCAGCAAATCCTCCGGCTTCTTGTACCCCTCCAGAAGCTCCTTCAGAACCTCGTCCCGTATCGCCATGGCGTCCCTTCCTTCTCGCCAGAACCCATCTTCCTCCTGTTCCACTTACACAAAAGTCAGGACACCCTCGATCTTGCAGACCAGGCAACTCTTCTTCGCGATATCGCCTCAACCACACTGCGACACGCCTCACGCTCAGGCCAAAGGCTTCCGCCGCCTGCTGGCGGCTCCAGCCTTCGGCCTCTATCCGCATCACCAATAGCGCTCGACTTCGGGGGGTCGTCTTTGCTCTGCTATGCACGTTCATTCGGGCCTCCTCCTTGGTTCGCTGCCGGCTTGCACCAACAGCTTCCCTCCGAGGAGCCCGGGTGAACAACCTCTTGAGCCTTTACAACTAGTTGACCGCGGAGTACCGCGGCCGCCTCGCTCCCGGTGGTCGCTCGGCTCCCGATTCCCGGGCTCCGGTCCGCCTCACCCCTCACGCCTTACCCCTTACGGCTTCCCGACACCCCATACGGCTCCCGGCCGTGCATTAGAATCCCCGCGTCTCGAAGGAGGGACGAATCGATGGGCATGTACATCATCGCGGAACCTTGCATCGGCACGAAAGACACTGCCTGCGTGGACGTGTGTCCGGTCGACTGCATCCATCCGCGCAAGGACGAGAAGGAATTCGAAGCCGCCGAGATGCTCTACATCGACCCGGACGTGTGCATCCAGTGCGGGAATTGCGAGCCGGCGTGTCCTGTGACGGCGATTTTCACCGAGGAGACGATCCCCGAGAAATGGAAGCACTACCTTCAGGTCAACGCGGACTGGTACAAGAACCGGACCTGACCGGCTGATGGCCGGCCCAATCGGTCCGTTAGAAACTCGAACGCGCCGGTCGAAATGCCAAAGAAAAAAAGGGAACCGGCCGGCTCCCTTTCTCTTTTCCTCTGCCGCGGTCCGAGGCGCCGGCGCGGCGCTCCAGGTCAGCTTCGGGCGACGCTGATCTGGTGGGCGAGGTTCTGCCCGTCCGGCAGGGTCGTGTACCGGACGGTGACCCGTACCCCGACGGCCAGGGTGCCGTTGATCTTGGTGTCGTTCGTCCAGACAAAACGGGTCTCCGGACCGTCCGAAAGCGCCACCACGACGGCGCGGTCAGTCGCCTGAAGCTTCGCCACGTTGCCGGAAGCGGTCTGCATCTTGTCTCCCGTGGGAGCAGCCGCCAGGGTCGAAAGACCCACGGCCAGCGTCACCAGCAGGGCCGAAGCGCGAAGAGCGTGTCGCATGGTTTCCTCCACCGTGACATAACAGGGGTTACCGAACGGGCATTTCCATTTGACAGGGTGCCGCAGGCTCCCTAAAATACGCCGTTTTTGCAGGATTGCCGGAGGCAAAGACACGATGGCCAAGCGCTGGACAGAAGCCGAACTGCGATTCTTGAAAGATAACGCTCAAAAGATGAGCGTTCAGGCCCTGGCCGATGTGCTTTCGGTGCGCATCGACGAGCTCGAGAAGAAGATGGAAAAGCTGGCGCTGATCAACGCCGCCGAGGCTCCGGCCGCGAAGAAGGCCCAGACGCTGAAGGAGCTCTCCCGCCACACGGAAAACGCCCGGAAGGATTTCGATCGCGGCGTTTCCGCTCTGCAGAAGAAGAAGTTCGACGAGGCCGAGCGCAACCTGACGGACCTCATCCAGAAGTACCCGGACGAGAAAGAGCTCGTGGACCGGGCCCGCGTGTACCTCGCGATCTGCGAACGGCAGAAGCAGTCCGCACATCCCGCGATGACCGAGCCGGAGGAGTTCTATTATGCGGCGGTCGTCGAGAAGAACCGCGGCAACGTCTCCGAGGCGATCGAACATCTGAAACGCGCCCACAAGAAGAACGGCAACGGGCGCGTCGATTTTCTTCTCGCCTGCTGCTACGCGCAGACGGGGGAGTCGGACGTTTCCCTTCAGCACCTGAAGAAGGCGATTGAAGACGACCAGCAGCATCGGATCCTGGCGCGGCACGACCGCGACTTCGATCCGTTGCGCGACACGCCGGAATTCCAGGAGCTTCTCGCTTCCTGATCCGAAACCATCGAGAGGTCGAGGTCCGGAGGGGCCGCTGGCCGTGAAAAAGAAGACGACCGCCGGTGGCGCGAGGACTGGACGCGAGGAGAGCCGGAGAAAGCCGGCCGCGCGTCGAGCTCGCGAGGCGGATGCCACTCCCGCAGTCGTCATCCTCGCCGCCGGGGTCGGATCGCGCATGCGGTCCTCGATCCCCAAGGTCCTCCATCGCATCGGAGGTCGGACCCTGATCGAGGCGGTGCTCGACGCCGCGTCGTCGTTGACGCCCGCCGCCACCGTCGCGGTGCTCGGCGCGCGCCGCGAGCGCGTCGAAGCCGCGCTCGCGGGACGCGGCGTCGCCGTCGCCGTGCAGGACCCACCGCTCGGAACGGGCGATGCCGTGCGGCAGGCGCTTCCCGCTTTGAAGTCCCACCGCGGTCCGGTCGTCGTCCTTTCGGGGGACGTTCCGCTGCTGCGGGGGGAGACGCTCGCCGCGCTCCTCGAGCTCCGGAGCGGCGGCGACCTGGATCTCGCCTTTCTGACCTTCCGCCCGCCGGAGGCCGGCGCGTTCGGACGGGTGGTCCGCGACGGGAAGGGCCGCGTGCGCCGGATCGTCGAGGCGAAGAACGCGACTCCGGCGCAGGCGAAGATCGGCGAAGTGAACGCCGGCGTGTATTGCTTCTCCGCGGACGCGCTCGCGCGTGCGGTCCGTGCGCTCGAGAAGGATCCCGCGAGCGGCGAGTTCTTCATCACGGACGCGGTCGCGTACCTGGCGAAAAACGGCGGCCGCGTGGATGCGATCGCCGTAGACGACTGGCGCGAGGCGTGGGGCATCAACACGCGCCGTGATCTCGCCCGCGCCGAGGAGATCCAGAACGCGAGAGCCGTGGACCGGGCGCTCGACGCGGGCGCGACGCTTCTCGATCCCTCGACGGCGAGGATCGGCCCGCTCGTCACGATCGAGGCCGACGCGGTGATCCATCCCTTCGTCTGCCTGGCGGGGACGACGGTCATCGGTTCCGGAGCGGAAGTGTTTCCCTTCACGCGCATCTCGGATTCACGCGTCGAACAGGGCGGGATGGTCGGCGCGCACTGCGACCTCGAGGGCGCGATCGTCGGACGCGGAGCGCACGTCGGGCCATTCGCGCGCCTGCGTCCGGGAACGGTCCTCGGAGAAGACGTCAAGATCGGCAACTTCGTCGAGACGAAGAAGGCCGTTTTCGGCCGCGGCGCCAAGGCGTCCCACCTCGCGTATCTCGGAGACGCGGAGATCGGCGCTCGCGCGAACATCGGGGCGGGCGTCATCACGTGCAACTACGACGGCGAAAAGAAGCACCGGACCGAGATCGGCGAAGGGACGTTCATCGGAAGCGATTCGCAGCTCGTCGCTCCCGTCAAGATCGGGCCGGGGGCGTACGTCGGCGCGGGATCGACCGTCACGAAGGATGTTCCGGCGGGCGCTCTGGCGCTTTCGCGCGAGCCGCAGAAGAATGTCGAGGGCTGGGCCGAGCGCCGCAAGACCAAACCGCGTTAAGGTGGTCGCATGACGTTTTCGATTCTCGGATTTCGGTTTCCGCTCCCTGCCGGGACGGCGCGCTGATGTGCGGCATCGTCGGTTATGTCGGTCCCCAGGAGGCGGCGCCCCTGCTGCTCGAGGGATTGAAGCGGCTCGAATACCGGGGGTACGACTCAGCCGGAATAGCCACGCTCTCCAACGGCCATTTCGAGATCCATCGCGCGCCCGGCAAGCTGGGCCGGCTGGTGGAGAAGCTCGGGGCGGCGACCTCGGTCGGGAAGACGGGCATCGGTCACACCCGGTGGGCGACGCACGGCCGGCCGACGGAAGGCAACGCGCACCCTCACACAGATTGCACGGGCGACATCGTCGTGGTGCACAACGGGATCTTCGAGAACTTCGCCGAGAGAAAGGCCGAGCTCGCCGCGAAAGGCCACCGGTTCACGAGCGAGACCGACACCGAGGTCTTCGCGCACGAAGTCGAGGCGGCATTCCGGGGGGATCTCCTCGAGGCCGTCCGTCAGGCCGCGAAGCGGCTGACCGGCTCGTATGCGGTCGTCGTCTCTTCCAGCCGCGAGCCCGGGGTGCTGGTCACGACGCGCAGCGGGCCTCCGATCGTGCTCGGCCTCGGGGCAGGAGAGAACTTCATTGCCTCGGACCCGGTCGCCCTCGTCCCGTGGACGCGCGACGTCGTGTTTCTCGAGGACGGCGATATCGCACGCGTGGATGCCTCCAGGGTTCGCGTCATCGACGGGGACGGCTCGGCGCTGGACCGGCCCGCGCATCGGATCCTCTGGGACGCTGTTGCCGCGGAGAAGGCGGGGTACCGCCATTTCATGCTCAAGGAGATTCACGAGCAGCCGACCGCGATCGCGGAGACGCTCGGCGGAAAAGTCGCGCTCGGATCGGGCGAGCTCCTGATCGAGAGTCCGCTCCTGACCGCCGAGCGGGTCGCAGGCTTCGACCGCGTGCTGCTGCTCGCCTGCGGCACGTCCTGGCACTCCGCACTGATCGGGAAGTTCCTGATCGAGGGAATGGCTCGGATCCCGGTCGAGGTCGATTACGGAAGCGAATTCCGGTACCGCCATCCGGTCGTCGACGCGCGGACTCTGACATTCGGCATCTCGCAGTCGGGGGAGACGGCGGACACGGTCGCGGCGCTTTCGGAAGCGCGGCGCCAGGGTGCGCCGATCGCTGCGATCGTGAATGCGCCCGGCAGTCAGATTGCACGCATGGCAGACGCGGTGTTCCCGACCCATGCGGGTCCCGAGATCGGTGTCGCCTCGACGAAGGCGTTCACGACCCAGCTCGCGGTCCTCTTTCTGATCGCGGCGAAGCTTCGCGAGGCGCGGGGGCTCGGAACCGGGCTGACGGAGGGAGAACGGGACGCCCTCGCCGCGCTTCCGCGCGCGCTCAAGGACACGCTGCAGCTCGAGCCGCGGCTCGAACAGCTCGCCCGCAAGTACCACGGCGCCCGTGATTTCCTGTTTCTCGGGCGCGGACTGCACTACCCGGTCGCGCTCGAAGGGGCCCTGAAGCTGAAGGAGATTTCCTACATCCATGCCGAGGGATATCCGGCCGGCGAGATGAAGCACGGCCCGATCGCTCTCGTCGACGAGAACCTTCCCGTCGTGGTCCTGGCGCCGCACGACCGGTGGCGCGACAAGACGCTTTCGAACCTTCGCGAGGTCAAATCGCGCGACGGAGTGTCGATCGTCGTCACGACCCGGGAAGACGAGGAAGTCCGGGACCTTGCCGATGACGTGATCGTGCTCCCCGAGACGATCCCGGAGCTCCAGCCGATCATTTCGATCCTGCCGCTCCAGCTTCTCGCGTACCACATCGCCGTGCGCCGGGGGTGCGACGTTGATCAGCCCCGCAACCTGGCAAAGTCGGTGACGGTCGAGTAACCGTCGCCTCCGCTCACTGCGCGATCTGCCTTCGCCTCTGGGCGAAGGCACCGGCGAGCGGGTCGGCCGGATGCGGCCTCCACCGCTCGCCTGATCGCTTCGTTCGCTTCGGCTCCCGCATCGGGAGGCTCCTCCTTCCCTTCGGTCAGGAGACTCCTCCCGATGCGAGTGTATTCGCCACAGTGGCGAAGAAGCGATAAAGAAATACCCTCTACCGGCGGAAGACAGAGTGGCCAACAAGAGGCGAGGAGACACCCGCGTGCCGATGAAGGCGAAGGCTGAACCCGCGATCGGATGTCCGGCGCCGCTTCCCTGATAGTTTCTTCCCTCCCATGTCCGAATCTCCTTCTCTCCAGGGCTTGAATCCCGAGCAGCGCGAGGCCGTTCTCCACCCGAAGGGTCCTCTTCTGGTGCTGGCCGGGGCGGGGTCCGGCAAGACCCGCGTCATCACGCACCGCATCGCGCGACTCGTCGAGACCGGCGCGGACCCTCGCAGCATCGTCGCCGTGACGTTCACGAACAAGGCCGCGCAGGAAATGCGGGAACGGGTCCAGAAGCTGATCGGGACGGCGGTGCCCATCGGCTTCGTGGGCACGTTTCATTCCTGGTCCCTCCGCCTGCTCCGTCGCCACGCCGCGGCGGCCGGGTTGCCCCCGCGCTTTGCGATCGCCGACTCCGCGGATTCCCTGTCCCTCGTCAAGGAGTCGATGTCGGAGCTCGGCATCTCGGAGCAGATGCTGCCGCCGGGATCGGTCCGGTCTCGGATCTCCCACGCGAAAAACGCGCTCATCACGGCCGAAAAATTCGAAGCAAGCCAGTACGACTTCGCGGGGGAGCGCGTCGCGAAGGTGTACCGCGCCTACGAGAAGAAGCTTGCCGCGGCCGGAGCCCTGGACTTCGACGACCTGATCCTGCGCGCGGTCCGGCTCCTGACCGAGCGGCCTGACGTCCTGGCCTCCGAAAGCCGCCGCACGCGGCATCTCCTGATCGACGAGTACCAGGACACCAACACCTCGCAGGACGCGCTGGTGAAGCGCTTTGGCGCAACCACCGACTCTCTCTGCGCGGTCGGCGACGAGGACCAGTCGATCTACCGGTGGCGAGGGGCGGAGGTCGAGCACATCCTTCGATTCGACGAGGACTTTCCGGGCGCCCGCATCGTCCCGCTCGAGCGCAACTACCGGTCCACCTCGAAGATCCTGGAGGCCGCGTCGAAGCTCGTCTCCCACAACCGGCGCCGGCGGCCCAAGACGCTTCACGCGGACCGGGGCGAGGGCTCCCGGGTCCGTCTGTGGCGGTTCGACGAGGACCGCTCCGAGGCGGAGGCCGTCGCGCGCGAGATCGGATCCGGAGGACGCGCCCCTTCGGAGATCGCGATCCTCTACCGGACGAACGCGCAGTCGCGCGGCTTCGAAGAAGAGCTGGTGCGGCGGCGGATCGCCTACATCGTGGTGGGGGGCATGAAGTTCTACGACCGCGCCGAGGTGAAGGACGCGCTGGCGTACCTGAGGCTGGCGGTGCGTCTCGAAGACGATCTCGCCTTTCGCCGCGTGGTGAACGTTCCCGCGCGGGGAATCGGCACCGCCACCCTCGAGCGGATCGGCGCCGCCGCCTCGGAGAGCGGCCGCTCGTGGTGGGAAGTTTCGGGCGAGGCGTTGCCCGGATTGACCGACCGCGCCCGGGTCGCGCTCGGGCGCTTTCGCGCTCTCGTCTCCGAGCTGCACGGCCGCGCGGAGTCCTATTCGCCGTCCGCGATGCTCGAGCACCTCCTCGACGCCAGCGGGTACGCCGCGCTGTACGAGGGCTCGACCGAGCGCGAGGACGTGGCGCGGCGGGAGAACCTGGAGGAACTCGTCAGCTCCGCCCGGGAGTTCGAGCGACGCAACGCCGAGGGCGCGACACTCGCCGAGTATCTGGATACGGTCGCGCTGGCGACGGACGCGGACGCGGTGCCGCTCGGGGGAGGAGCGGTGACCCTGTCGACGCTGCACGCCGCGAAGGGACTCGAGTTCAAGGATGTGTACGTGGTCGGGCTCGAAGAAGGATATCTCCCGCACGGAAACTCCGGGGACGATCCTGAGGAGCTCGAGGAAGAACGGCGGCTCCTCTACGTCGGCATGACGCGCGCCGAGGACCGGCTGACGATGACGCTCGCGGAGCGCCGCCTCGTGTACGGCAAGGTCCAGTTTCGATCTCCGTCCAGGTTCCTCGAGGAAATGCCGCCGGGCGCGCTCGAGGAACGGCTGGAACGCGCGCCGGCCGCGCCGCGCTTTTCCGCGCCGGGAGCGCCGAACCGGTTCAACCGGATCGAGCCCGAGGAAGAATCGCAGGAGCCCGCGCCGCTCGGCCGCGGACGCCGCGTCCGGCACCCGCGCTACGGGTACGGGGTGATCCTCGCGCAGGAGGGGAGCGGGGAGGACACCCGGCTGACGGTGTATTTCGACAGGGCGGGAAAGAAGAAGTTCGTGGCGCGCTATGCGGATCTGACCCCGGCGTGAAAGAAGGGCCGGAGCTGTCAGGCGTTCGGGGTCAGCGCCAGGAGGGAGGCCGGGCGACCTCCGGAATCGAGACGGCCGCAGTGCTCCGCCGTCAACTGGTTTTGGCAGGCGCTCGCCGGGCTATCAACGCGATCATCCGGCCCGCCGCCGAGCCGTCGCGCCGGTAGCTCGCGTATCGTTCCCCGCCGCACTTCGTGCACGAGGGGTGGATGAAGATCGCCTCGGGTCGGACTCCGGCGGACTCGAGCTGCGCGCGGTTCACGGCCTTCAAGTCCAGCCGGAAGTGCCCGCCGCAGTCCCGGCGAGCGAACTCGCCCGCGAAGTGCCGGGCGACTTCGCCGCCGACTTCGTAACAGCACGCGCCGATCGAGGGCCCGATCCAGGCTTCGACCTCGTCAGGCCGCGCGCCGAGCTCCTGAAGCTCGCTGACGGCGGCACGCGCAGCGCCGACCGCCGAGCCCCGCCAGCCGGCGTGCACGGCCGCGATCGCGATCGGAGTTCGAAGCAGGATCGGCACGCAGTCCGCGGTCTGGACGACCAGCGCCACGTTCGGGAGTGCCGTCGTTAGGACGTCGCACTCGCCGGCGTCGCGCGTCTCGCCGGCCCGGGGCGCCGCTTCGATGCGGGTCGCGGCGCGCCCGTGCACCTGCGTCGCCCGAACGATCGGAAGTGCCGGTGTTCCGAGCGCTCCGGCGAGGCGTCGCGCGAGCATCTCGGTTGGCGACGTCGAGCCCTCCGGAACTACGCCCCGCCCGGAGAACGCGATCAGCGTGTCGGACCGGACGTTCCGCGGCCGGAAGATCCAGCCGGCGTCGCTCGAGCTCTCGGTCCACTCAGTCCCGGTCACCGGAACGATTCTCGCACGGCCGACGTGCTAAAATTTCACAGTGTCCTCTCTCGAAACACCTGAAAGGACGCGGGTTTTCCCCGTCATCGGGCTCGAGGTCCACGCGCAGCTCCAGACCCGCTCCAAGATGTTCTGCCCGTGCCCCGTCACGGTAGCGGATGCCGCCAACGCCGCGACCTGCCCGATCTGCCTCGCTTTCCCCGGGACTCTGCCTGTCTTGAACCGCGAGGCCGTGACGCTCGCGATGCGGCTCGCGCTCGCCACCGGGTCGCGGATCCACCGAGATTCACGTTTCTCGCGGAAGAACTACTTCTATCCTGACCTGCCCAAGGGTTACCAGATCACCCAGTACGACCGGCCGATCGCGACCGGGGGCGGCGTGGAAATCGACACGCCCGCCGGCGCGCGCACGATCCCGCTGACGCGCATCCACCTCGAGGAGGACGCCGGCAAGTCGCTCCACGACACGCCGTTCCCAGACGTTCCGCCCAGCGTCTCGCTCGTCGACTGGAACCGCGCCGGGGTCCCGCTCTGCGAGATCGTCAGCGAGCCCGAGGTCCGCACCGCGGAAGAGGCCGCCTCCTACCTGACCGAGCTGCGGCGCCTGCTGCGTTTCATCGGCGTGTCCGACGCCGACATGGAAAAAGGGAATCTGCGCTGTGATGCGAACGTCTCGATCCGCCTGTCGGAGGACGCCCCGTACGGCACCCGCGTGGAGATCAAGAACCTGAACTCGATCCGTTTCGTCGCGAAGGCGATCGAACATGAGATCGAGCGTCAGGCGGAATCGCTCCGGCGGGGCGACAGGATCGTGCTCGAGACGCGGCTCTGGGATGAGAAGGCGAGCCGGACCGTTCCGATGCGCGGGAAGGAAGAGGCGCAGGACTACCGCTACTTTCCTGAGCCGGACCTCGGGGCGCTCCGGATCGACGACGCGTGGCTCGCGGAAGCCGCGGGCTCGATGCCGGAGCTGCCCCGAGCCCGGCGCGCCCGGCTGATCGAGGCCGCAGTCCCGGCGGCCGACGCGGAAACGCTCACGTCCTCGCGGGAGCTCGCCGACTATTTCGAACAGACGTCCCGGCTCGCTCCGCCGAGGCTCGCGGCGAACTGGGTGACGGGCGAGGTTCTGAGGTGGATGAAGGAGCGGCATATTTCTTTCGAAGACGCGCTTTCCTTCCCGGTGTCCCCGGCGAGGCTGGCCGGCCTTCTTCGGATGCTCGAGGCAGGAGAGATCTCGACGGCGTCTGGCAAGGAAGTTTTCGCCGCGATGATCGACTCCCCGGCCGAGGCGGCCGCGATCGTCGCGGAAAAGGGACTGGGCCGGATCAGCGACGCGGGCGAGCTCGACCGGCTGGCTGCGGAGATCGTCGGGTCCAACGCCGGCCAGGTCGCGCTCTACCGCTCCGGAAAGACCGCCACGTTCGGGTGGTTCGTCGGGCAGGTGATGAAGCGCACGGGCGGTCGCGCGGACCCCGCGCAGGTGCGGGACGCGCTGACGCGCGCGCTCGGGCCGCCGCCCTCCAGTTGAGAACCACGCTGACGAACTTCCGATGATCCAGCTCTTCCGGGTGTCCAAGGAGTACGGGCGCTTTCGCCACGCGCTGGCGGACGTCACCTGCACGATCGAGCGCGGCGAGTTTGTTTTCTTAACCGGTCCGTCGGGCGCGGGCAAGTCGACGTTTCTAAAGCTCCTTTTCCGCGACGAGCCGCCGACCTCCGGCCAGATCCTGGTCAACGGGCGCAACATCGGCGTCCTCCCCGCGTCTCAGATCCCGTATTTCCGGCGCAGCGTCGGGGTCGTGTTCCAGGACTTCAAGCTGATCCGCCGGAAAAGCGTCTTCGAAAACATCGCGTTCGTCCAGAACGTGCTCGGGCTCTCCCGCGCCGAGCAGAAGCGGCGCGCGTACCAGGTGTTGAAGCGGGTCGGGTTACACCATCAGATGAACGCATTTCCCGACGAGCTCTCCGGAGGAGAACAGCAGCGGGTGGCGATCGCCCGCGCGATCGTGAACGAGCCGACTCTCCTCCTGGCCGACGAGCCGACCGGGAACCTCGATCCGGTACTTTCCGAGGAGATCATGCGTCTGTTCCTCGAGATCAACATCCGTGGGACCACGGTTCTCGTCGCGACCCACGACTTCGATCTCATTCGGCGAATGGGCAAGCGCGTGTTGTCGCTCGACCGCGGGCGTCTGCGCGACGCGCCTCTGCGGCGGGAATCGGCGCCGAGCGCGGTCCGCGAGGCGCCATTTCTGCCCCTCGGATGAGGGACCTGCGTTCTCTTCGATTTCCGATTTCCGATCTCCGATTTCCGATCCCCGGCGTCCCGGGCGCAAATGGTTAAACCCCGCTACATCTTCGGGGAAGCATGGTCCATCGCGCGAAGCGGGGCGCGCCAGACACTTCTCGCGGTCGGTCTGATCGCGCTATCTCTCTACGTGCCGGCTCTCTTCGCCCTGCTCTCGCGCAATCTCGGGCGGCTTTCCTCCGACGCCGAAGCCCCGGCCGCCGTGATCACGCTCGATCCCGCCGCCGACCGGCGCGAGATCGCGCGGAAGGTGGCGGAGGACCCGCGCGTCCGCGAGGTCCGGATCGTGTCGAGCGATGCGGCGCTCGCGCGCTTCCGCCGGGCGTATCCCGAGCTCGGCGCGGCCCTCGGAGACCTGAAAGAGGCGCCCTTCCCGCCGACGATCGAGGTCCGGGTGCGGCCCGCCGCGGCGCGCGGCGCGGGAACCGCGATCGCGGCCGCCGCGCGCGCCTGGCCGGGCGTCGAGGTCGCGGAATCCGAAGAGGAGATCGGGCGCCGGTTCGCCGACGGAGTCCGCATCGTGCGCGCCGCGGGGCTCGCGCTCGGCGGAGTTCTCGTCCTGGCCGCCATCCTCTCGGTCGCTTCGGCGATCCGGCTGGCGCTCGACCTGCACCGCGACGAGATCGAGATCATGCGGCTCATGGGCGCGACAGAAACAGCCGTGCGGGCGCCCTTCTGGCTTCACGCGACAGGGGAGGGACTCGCCGGCGGGACCCTCGCGCTCCTCCTCCTCTACGCCACGTTCCGGCTGGGAGTGAGTTATCTCGCCCGCACCCCGCACCCCGTCCTCTCGATGTTCTGGGGAAGCTTTCTCGACTGGCGGGGCGCCGCGCTGATGCCGCTGATCGGAGCCGCGGCCGGCCTCTTCGGGAGCATGATCTCGCTGACGCGGAGGACGTGAGGCGGGATGCGGATGCCGGGGTTCAGAGACTGAGCGTTACGTGGAGACGTCCGGATCTCCCAGCAATCTCGCGACCCCTTCCAGACCGCGCACGTTCTCGCAGACCACCTTCACCGCGGACGTCAGCGGCACGGCCAGGACGGCTCCGGCGATTCCCCAGATCAGGCCCCAGAAGATGAAGGCGAGCATCACAGTCAGCGGGAAGAGCCGCACGCGGCCGCCAACGATCAGCGGCGTCAGGATGTTCCCTTCTATGAACTGGAGAACCGCGTAGACGATCAGCACGATCAGGGCCTTCTGTCCGTCGTACTGGAAGAACGCAACCGCCACGGCCGGAATCGTCGAAAAGATCACGCCGACGTAGGGCAGCGTGATCGCGAGGCCCGCGAGCGGCCCGAGGATGTAGTAGTAGCTGACGTGGAGCGCCATGAGCGCGCCCGTCGTCAGGCCCGCCATGATGGCCATAACGAACGAGAGCCCGAGCGCGTAGTCCGTCATGGTCCGCGAGATCGCTCCGGTGACGTCGCCGGCAAAACGTCCCTGCCGCGCCAGCATCCCGTCGATGATGCGTCCGAACTTCTCTCGGTCTTTCAGCATGAAGAACGTGAGAAACGGCACCGCCGCGGCGTACAGGAGGAGGTGCAGGGTCTCACCGACCTGGGCGACGAACGCTCGGGTGGCGGCGAGCGGCGATTCGCTGATCTTCACCTCGCGGACCGCGCGGGCGTCTTCCGGCAGGATGTTCCCCATCCGCTCCCGGATGCGGTTCACGTAGTCGGTGAACTGCGAGAGGACGTCCCGGATGCGGTTCTGGTATCGGGGCAGATCCACGTAGAACTGGTTGAACTGCGCGGTAACGTTGATGACCAGCAGCACGATCGCCCCGATCAGGACGAACAACAGCAGCAGGATTGCGATTACCCGCGGTAAGCCCGCTCGCTCGAGTAAAGAGACGAACGGACGCATGGCAAACGCCAGGAAGAGCGCGAACGAAATCGTGATGAAGAAGGTGCGCCCGTAGTAGAGAAGAGCGATCGCCGCCGTGAGCGTGAGGAGAACCGGGAACCGCGAATGAGAGATCGAGGCTGCCGCCGCCGGAGCTGAAAAAGCCCCCTCGGTGCGAGGGGGCTCGGGAGAAGGCGGGGTCGAGTCCGGCGTCACGTTCCGGAGACGAGGGTGACCACGATCACGGCGCGGCGGTTTTTGGCGCGCCCTTCGGGGGTCGCGTTGTCGTATGCGGCGTCGGCGGAACCGCGCGCTGCGGTCGTGACCCGGTTCGGGTCGATTCCATGTCTCGTCACGAGGTATTCCTTCGCGGACTCCGCTCTCTTGGTCGAGATGGCCTGGTTCGCCGCCTCGTTGCCGCCGTTGTCAGAATATCCCGTCACCACCGCGGTGGAATTCAGGTCGTTCTTCATCCGCAGCGCGATCCCGTCGAGGATGGCCTTGGCGATGTTCGTCAGGCGGGCGCTCGCCGCGTCGAACTGGATCTCGTCCCGGGTCATCTTCGGGGTGGGCGGGGGAGGGCTGGTGGTCAGGCTCTCGGTCCTCTCCTCCATCACCATGGGAGCGGCAGGAGCTGGGGCGGGGATCACGACCGGGGGCGGCGGAAGCGGCGGCCACGCGGCGTAGGTGATGCCGATCAGCCCGCCGACGGGATTGGGCGAAAAGCCTTTGCGGAGGAGCATGTCGAGGTTTGCGTTCAGGGCGGCGTTGACGGCCCAGCCGGTCCGGCCGAGGTAGAAGCGCGCGCCCGTCGTCAGGAGCGAGTACGGCTCCTCGGGCAGGTCGCCGCCGTCAAAGGTGTGCCGATCGATCTCGCCGATTACGTGCAGATATGGCAGCACGGGGACTTCGACGCCGACCGCGACGCGGAACCGATTGGGCACCCGGATGTCGTTGTCGTGACGGGACGAGAGCTGGTACGAAAGGAGCCCGGTGACAATTCCCTTCGTGCCCGCGATACCCCATTCCCAGTCGGTGCGCCGGGACTTCACCCGGTCGACGTCGGCGTCCACCTGATCGACGTGGATCGAGGCCTGTCCCATCGGAATGTGCGCGGCGAGCCAGAGGCCGAGCCGGAAGTCGCTGTCGGCCTCTGAGTAGATGCGATATTTCGTGGCGATCCGGATCTTTCGCGGCTCGTCGGCGCGGAAGGGGCCGAAGAACTGGATGCCGTTCAGGGCACCCCCTCTCCATCCGCCGCGGCTCTCGAAGCGCTCGGTGCCGCCGGATGCGGAGATGTCCCAGTTGTCGGTCAGCCCGAGTCCGATCGACCCTTCGCCGGCCCAGTGCGAGTACAGCCGGCTGCGGTAGCTCGTGGCGGAAAACGCGAGGTTTCCCGCGGCCAGCTGCTCTTTCCAGCCATAGACGCCGATCGTGAGCTGTCCGGCTCGCGCCGTGTCGGCGGTGGACATCGTGAAGAGCCCGATGTCACCCTGGCTGCTGGGGGCGATCTGGGCGGAAGCCGCGGCGCCCGTCAGACACACGAGGATACCGAGGAGCGCCGTACGCTTGGCCTTCATGCAGTCTCCTTTCGAACCGGGTCGGGAAAAACAGAGATGCCTAACAGAATAAGCCTAAAAAGCGAAAATGCCAAACATCATTCGCATCGGGAGCGTAAGAGGGGAGGAAAGTCGGGCCCCCGGGGAGCCCGAGGGCCGCCTCCCGGGCGGTACCCTGCGTCCCGGCGGACCGCTTACCTGTAGCTGCGCAGGGACAGCAGGAACCGGAAGCCCCCCACCCCCCGGACCACGGTTTTCGCCGCCAGCGCAGAGAGAAAGACCTGTGTCCGTCGGTAGGAGAGGCTCGACTCGATGCCGGCCCCGACGTCCACCTTGTAGTCGGCAAACGCGGTGTAGACGCGGGCGCCGTCGCCGACGTTGCCCGTCCCGGCGTAGCCGACCGCGTAGAGGCTTTCCCAGTCGAGCCCCAGCAGGTTCTTGCGAGCGTCCCGGAAGAAGGGCACCGCGTACTCGGTCGTCAGGTGTGCCTCGTTTGTGCCCCGTTCCCTGCCCCGGTAGCCGCGCAGCGCTTCCCGACTGTCGAGCGCGAAGAGCTCGTACCGAGGAATCGAGAACGGGGTGGCCACCGACGGATCGAAGGCTTCCCGCACGCGTTTGCGGAAGGGAAAGTAGCCCCCGTGCAGCCGCAGCACCAGACGATTTTTCCGGATTGAGATCGCCTGCAGGGCCTCGAACTCCGTCTTCACGTAGCTGTAGTGGCCTCCCAGCCGGCCGACTCCCCACGTCGCCGCCGCCGAAAACCCGCGGCCATGCGGCCCGATCTCGCGAAGCGCGGTGAACAGGTTGAAGACCCGATCCCGCGCTTCGCCGACGATCGCGTTGGAGCGCTCGTCCGACGGCGTGCCGTACTGGTAGCCGGTCTTCAGATACACGTTCGTCTTGTTCGCGTCGGGCTCCTCCAGGGGATTGGAAAACGTGAGCCGGTCGAACTCCGCCAGCCCGTAGAGCCGGTTGTAGAAGTCGAGGGGAACGCGCATGAGGGAGAGACCCCCGCGCGTGCGCGTGAACTCGTTGGAGAAACGGGAGAGATCCGAAAACTCGATCGTGTCGAAGAAGGTGAACGTCGAGGTGCCCGTGCGGCCGTAGTACTTGTACCGGAGGAAGGCCGAGATGTCCCCGCTGACGAAGTTGTAGGCGACCTGCATCTCGAAGAACGAGTTGCGGATCGGCTTTAAGAGCCGGATGTCGGCGCGCCCGTCCGGGAGGTAGAGGTTGAACCGGGGGAGAAGGCCCGAGTTGTCCGGCGCCTCCGCCGGAGGAACGGCTCCGGGCGCGCCCGGCGCGGGGTTTTCGACGGGATCATCCGCTGCGAGGGCGGGGAACGCCGCGGCGAGGAGAAACAGCAGGACGAGCGCGGCCGACACCGCAGCGGCGCGGCGAGAACCTCGAAGAAGGGGCCCGTCGGCCACGCGAAGAACCGAACGGCCCTTCAGGCCTTGGGTTGCATCACGAGCGACATCTTGTCCTGGAACGATTTCATCTTCGCGGGCCCGCGCATCGAGGAAATCGTCTTTTCCGTCAGGCGGATCAGGTCCCGAACGGCTTCGACGCCCCGCCCCCGGTCGATCTCCGAGAGCGCCTGCTTGTAGGGGCGCTCGACCCCCGGCAGGTTCGATTCTCCGATCGCAATTTCCGCTTCCTGCTTCACGCGCGTGCACAGGATCATGAGGATCTTCTTTTCGTCTCCGAGCAGCGTGGCGGCGGACCCGGGGGCGGCGGCGGGCGGGCGGGCGGACTCGCGGGACCGCATCTCGACGAGCCCGGCGGTGATGAGGCCGTAGAGGATCTTCGCGGTCTCGAAGGACGAGGAGCCCGTCCCCCGGGCGATCTCCTCGACGCTCTTCTTTCCGTCGATCCGGATGACGAGGTTCCATTCGAGAGGAGAGAGGGTGACCGGCTCGGCGTCCCGCGGCAAAAACGCCGGCACGTACTCGACGCCCGGGATCTTTCTGGAAAGGACCTTCCATTCGTCGAGCCGCCGGGCCGACTCCATGAGGAGGCTCGTGTTGGATTTCTGGATCGTGACGCTCTCGGACTCTTCGCCCGGCGTGAACTGAAAATCGCCCGACGACCAGATCGCCAGCGCGTAGATAGCCTCTTCCCCGGAGAGGTCCCCGATCTTCGCGTGAACCATCTGGCCGTTCTTCAGATAGATCTGGCCGCGCTCGATCCCGCGGATCAGCGTGAAGAGGCCCGTCTTCCCCGAAACGGAGACGAGCTGGATGATGTCCGGGACCGGGAGCTCCTGGATAGAGCCTTGAAACGACATGGTGTGGGCCGGGATGCTAGCAGGAAGACGCGTGATTGTGAGTTCTCAGTTTGAGTCTCCGTTCCGAGGCATTCGTCCGCCCGGCACGGGCTAGCGGCCCGGGGAAAAATGGATGCGGGTGTCGCGTCCGGGCTTTTGCAATGGGCTACAGGCACAACGGAGGCTTTTCTCGTGTCTGTCAACCAAGGTCTCTTCCTCGCGTAGACGCCGGGCAAAAGCCCGTCCACCCTGCGGTTGCGGCGGCGCGGGGCCGTCTGCAACCTCGTTGTCGCTCCGCTTTCTTCGACGCGCCTCTGCGGCGCGGGATGCGAACAGCATCGCCTTCGTCGCGTCGCCTCCCAGAGCCGGCCCGACAGAGCTGAAGCGCTCGCCACTCGTCCTCCAAAGGCATGCCCCCGGCGGTAGAGAACGCCGGCTCTGCCGGCGGTCACCCATCCCACACCCTTTTTCCACGGGCTGCTAGCGTCCGCCCGCTCCTCCGTGGATGTGGCAGATGGCGACCGCGAGCGCGTCGGCCGCGTCGAGCGGGACCCGGCTGCGCTGCCGGGCGAGGAGCGAGAGCACCATCGAGCGGACCTGGGGCTTTTCCGCGTTTCCATAGCCGACGAGCGCCTTCTTGACCAGCCGGGGCTCGTATTCGAAGACCGGAATCGCAAAGCGGGCCGCGGCGGCCAGAAGAACGCCCCGGGCATGCGCAAGCTTCAGCGCCGAGGAGATGTTCTTCCCGGCGAAGATCGTCTCGACCGACACGGCGGCCGGGCGGCACTCCTCGAGCAGCGCGGAGGCGCGATTGAGAAGCATGTCGAGCTTGCCCGAGAGCGAGAGGGAGGCCGGAGGGCGGAAGACGCCGCACGCCTCGAGCACCAGCCGCCCCTCGTCGAAGACCACGACCCCGTAGCCCGTCGCGATCGTCCCCGGGTCGAATCCGACGGTTTTCATTGGCGCTTCGCGCCGGTCGAAGTCAGGCTTCCTCAACCTCGAAATTCGCGTTCGCCCAGACGTGCTGAACGTCGTCGTGGTCCTCGAGCGCTTCCATCAGCCTCATCATCTGGTCGGCTTTCCGAGCGTCGAGCTCGACCTCGGTCGTGGGCATCATCGAGAGCTCGCCGACCGCGACGGGGATTTTCTTTTCCTCGAGGCGCGCCTTGACCGCGGCAAAGGAATCCGGGTCCGTCACGACCTCGTGGTACTGGTCCGTCGACCGGACGTCTTCGGCGCCTGCCTCGATCGCGACTTCCATGACCAGGTCTTCCGTGGCCTTGTCCTTCTCGATCGCGATGTAGCCCTTCTTCTGAAACAAAAATCGCACCGAGCCGTTCTCACTGAGGTTGCCGCCGTTCTTCGAGAAGATCGTGCGGACCTCGGGAAGCGTCCGGTTCTTGTTGTCGGTCATCGCCTCGACGAGGACGGCGACCCCGCCGGGACCGTACCCCTCGTAAGTTACCTCTTCGTAATTGACGCCCGGCAGCTCTCCCGTGCCCCGCTGGAGAGCGCGCTTGATGTTGTCGGCGGGCATGTTGACGGCCTTCGCGTCGTCGATCGCCTTTCGCAGGCGCGGGTTCGACTCGGGCGCGCCCCCGCCCAGACGCGCCGCCATGGTGATTTCCTTGATGAGCTTGGTGAAGATGCGGCCGCGCTTGGCGTCCGCCGCGCCCTTCTTGTGCTTGATCGTGCTCCACTTGCTGTGGCCGGACATGCGTGCTCCTCTGAGATCGGTCTTTTCAGCGGACGAGCCGATTATATGTAGCGCGGGCCGGTCTCGCACTCGCGGCGGGCCGCTGACCACGGTCACTCCGGGTCCAGCGAGCGCTCCCGCGTCCATGGATCGAACGGCGAGATCGGCTCGCCGCGCCCCCCGCAGAACAACACCGCCTGCCAGCGGCCCCCCTCACCCCAACCCTCAGTCGCGGGGAGAGGAGCGGAGCTGCGCCTCACCACCGTGGTGGCTATGCGGGAGCCGCAGCGAACGAAGGGACGAGGCGAGCGGTCGAGCCCTCAGGCGAGCCGCTCGCCGGTGCCGTTCGCGCGGCGAACGGCACGTCCCGCAGTGAGCGGAGGCGACGGTCCCTGTTACAATTCCTGCGAACTTCTCCGAAAAAACTCACCGGATGCCAAAGAAGATCCTCCTGATCGACTACGAGCCGCGCTCGGTGGAGCGCGTGCGCACCCTTCTCCCTTCCCCGGACTACACGCTGACGGTCGCGACCGACGGGGAAGAGGGCCTGACGCTGGCCGGCGGGTCGGCGTTCGATCTGGTCGTCCTCTCGGGGATGCTGCCGCGGCTGCCGAGCGCCGAAGTGATCCGGGAGATCCGGCGGAAGGGCGGCGCAACCGCCCCTCCGATCCTTCTCGTCGTCTCGGGGTACAACGGATCGAATCCGAAGGCCGACGCCCAGCGCGTGGGCGCGTTCGACATCGTCGTGCGGCCGTTTACCGACGAGGGCTTTCTGGGCGCGGTCCGCGCGGCGCTCGATACGGCGGAAGCGCGCACGATGCGGATCCCGACCGCCCAGATGGTGGCGGCGCAGCCCACCCTGACGTCCGACGACATCTTCTCCGACGTGCTCCAGGACATGGCGAACGATCGCTCGCCTCTCGAGGTGACGCCTCCCCGGGGGACCCCTCTCGCTCTCACCGCGGAGCAGCAGATCGAAAAACGCCTGCGCGAGACGCTCTCCGGGATGGTCGACCGGGCCTCGACGCGGCGTCCTCCTTCGCCGCCGCCTCCGCTCCCGATCCCTTCGTCTTCCGCCGCTCCCTCACCTGGCCCGCGGTTCTCGACGGATGCCGACATCGACCGCATGATTTCCGACACCCTGTCGGGGCTGAAGGTCCCGCCGCGGCCGAGGCCCGTCGCCGACAGGACGCCCGAGTTCGGGATTCGGATGGAGACGCCGCCCCCGACCCCGTCAACGGCCGATGAGTCTTTCCCGTCGCCGCCGCCTCCGGGGGGGCCTCCCCCTCCGCCGCCGGCGACCCGCGCGTCGCCGACGCTCCCCGTCAGCTCTTCGGGACCGGACCAGTTCGGTCAGTACGAGATCATCGAGCGGATTGCGGCGGGCGGCATGGCGGAGCTCTCCAAGGCCAGGCGCTCGGGCGTCGAGGGCTTCCAGAAGATCGTCGCGATCAAGAAAATCCTTCCGCACCTCGCGGACAATGACGAGTTCATTACGATGTTCGCCGACGAGGCGAAGCTCGCGGCCCAGCTGAATCACCCCAACATCGTTCACATCTTCGACCTGGGAAAGATCGAGGCGGGCGGCTACTTCATTGCGATGGAGTACGTCGACGGACGCGATCTCCGCTCCCTGCTGCAGTCCGCGCGGGAATTCGGCACGCCGCTCCCCGTGCCTCTCGCCGTGTACATCGCGTCGAAGATCGCGGCGGCTCTCGACTACGCGCACCGGCGCCGAGACGGCGAAGGGCGCGAATTAAACGTCGTGCACCGCGACGTCTCTCCTCCGAACATACTCATCTCGTACGAAGGCGACATCAAGCTCTGTGATTTCGGCATCGCCAAGGCGGCGTCGAAGGCGTCGCAGACGCAGTCGGGCGCGCTCAAGGGCAAGGTGCAGTACATGTCGCCCGAGCAGGCGTGGGGCCGGCCGATCGACCGGCGCAGCGACATCTTCTCGCTCGGGTGCGTGCTCTTCGAGATGCTCACCGAGGAAAAGCTCTTTCGCGGAGACACCGACCTCTCCGTGCTCGAAAAGGTCCGCGCCGCGAACGTCGTCGTTCCCTCGACCCTGAACCCCGAGGTCCCGAGGGGGCTCGACGCGATCGTCGCGAAGGCGCTCGCGCGCGAACCGGAAGAGCGGTACGACATCGCGTCCGACATGCTCCGCGACCTCGAAGGCGTTCTCTACTCCTACACCCCGGCGCCCGGGAGTGCGGACCTCGCCATTTACCTCCACCGTCTGCAGGCCGAGGAGTCCGCGCGGCAGGAGACGCGGGACCGCGAGGCCTCCCGAGGCGCCGTCCCCGAGCCTGTGCCGCGGCGGAAATCAAAGGGCGCCCCGGTGGTCCGCCGCACGGGCTCGACGCCGCACCTCGTCGTTCCGCCGGAGACCCTGGCGTCTCCTCCCGCGCCGGGCCTCGCGGCGAAGAAAGAGCCAACGAACTCCGGCGTCTTCGGGTCGTTCTCGCCCACGAAGCTCGAAGCCGAGCGAAAGAGTCGGATGCCGCTCTACGCGATGATCGTGGCCGCGCTTCTGCTGCTGACCCTCCTCGGCGTCTGGTACACGCGCCGCCCTTCCGCCGTGGCGCCCGTCCCCGCGGCGCCGACCGCCGTTCCCGCGGCGCCGCTTCCGACCGCGGCCCCCGCGGCCGCCGCGGTGGTTCCGGCGAGCGGAGTGGACCCGAAGGCGATCGAGGAGGAGGTCCAGAAACAGCTCGCGAGCCGCCGCAAGGAGCTGCAGAAGGCGCTCGAAGCCGGGAAGCCGCCGAAGGAGGCGCCCCCGACGGCCTCCGCCGTCTCGAAGAAAATCGAAGAACCGGCGGTCGTCGTCCCTCCCCCCGCGACCGTTCGGGAGGCGACGCCCGAGCCGGCGCGCCCCGAACCGACGGTCCGGGAGACCGTCCCGGAGCCCACCCCGGTTCCGGCGCCCCCTCCCCGGCCCGCTCCCGCGCGCCCGGAGGCGAGAGACGAGGTCACGCGCGGGGATCTCGTCGGGCCGGGTGCCGGCGTCATCGAGCCCGCGTTGTTGTCAACGCCGCGGGTCACCTACCCCGCAATCGCGCGGCAGCAGCGTCTGACCGGGAAGGTCATCGTGCTCGTGCTCGTCTCCGAAGACGGCGTGGTGGCGGAAGCGAGGATCCAACAGGGACTCCCGTCGCGGTCGGGAGTGAACGAGGCCGTCCTCGAAGCGGTCCGCGCCTCGAGGTTCAAGCCGGCGACCAAGACCGGCGTCCCGGTCCGGATGTGGCGGACGGTCGTTGTCGACGTCAAGCCGTGACGGGCATGAGGGGGTGGACGGGCGACGAGGAATTTTCAAACCGGATGTGTCATTCTGTTCGGACGGGTTTTTCCGGACGGAAAGCGTCCCGGGTCAAGGCCGCGCGACTTGAGGAGGTCAACGGAGCATGAGTCTTTCTCCGGATCAGAAGAAGTTTTACGAAAACACCCTCTCCGTCACCAAGCGGGAGATCAACGATCTGGAGGGCCTCATCCAGGAGGAGCTCGCCAAGGTCAAGGACCGGCTGGCGGAGCTGCAGAACGCTCAGAAAGCGGCGCGACAGATGTACGACGCCGCCTGCATGCGCCTCGGCATCCCGAACGATCTCGAAGAAGCCGAAGCCCAGGGCTAAAACCCTCCCGCGCGGGAGGATGCCTGCATGGCTCTGGCGGCCGGATCGTTCGGCGTCGCGAACCGCGCACTGCGCGTCGCCGCCGTCGCGGCGCTTTCGCTTTCCACCGTCCGCTGCGGCAGACGCGAATCTTCTCCCGCGGTGCGCCCGCCGACGCCCGGCGCCGCGAAGCGCGTCGTCGCGCTCGCGCCGAACCTGACCGAGATCGTGTTCGCGCTCGGCGCGGGCTCTTCCCTGGTCGGCGTCTCGGAGTTTTCCGACTTTCCCGATGCCGCGCGTTCCATCCCGCGCGTCGGCGGCCTCGAAGTGAGCGCGGAGCGGGTCGCTTCACTCACTCCCGACCTCGTTCTCGCGACAGCCGAGGGCGGAAACCGGAAGGGCGCCGTTTCCGCGCTCGAGGCGTCGGGGCTTCCCGTGCTGGTCGTCCCGGGCGGCTCTCTGGATGAGGTGCTCGCCGGAATCGAGCTCGTCGCCCGGCGCCTCGGAAGAGAAGTGGAGGGCCGGCGGCTCACAGGTGCGCTCGAGGAGCGGCGCGAGGCCGTGCGGCGGTCCGTCGCATCGCGGCCGCGTCCGCGCGCCGTGCTCCTCGTCTGGCCCGATCCGCCGTCGGCCGCCGGCGCCGGCACCTTTCTGGACGATGTGCTGACCGAAGCCGGCGCGCAGAACCTGCTCTCCAGCCGGCCGGGATGGCCGGTCGTGTCCGCCGAGTGGCTGGCGACCGCCCCGATCGAGGTGGCCGTGATTCCCGACTCGCCGGTGAATCGTCCCGTTTTCGAACGCGCATTTGCGGCGGGGGCGCTCGCGCGCGGCTCGATCGCAGCCGCGCGCGTGATCCGCGTGGACGAGTCCGCCCTGACGCGGCCCGGCCCGCGGGTCTTCAACGCGCTCGAGCAGCTCGCCCGGGGGCTCTTCCCTTGAAGGCGCGGGCGCGCGGCCCAGGGCTCTGGCTCGCCGCGGGAGCCCTCCTCGCCGGCTGCCTCCTCCTCGGGGTGTCGGTCGGAGGGGTTCGTCTCTCTCCCGCCGCCGTGTGGTCCGGAGCGGGGCCCGAGGGGGAGACCGCCCGCCTGGTCGCCTCGATCCGCGTTCCGCGCGTCGCCCTGGCAGCGCTCGTCGGTGCGTGCCTGGCGCTCGCCGGCGCCGCGCTCCAGGCGCTCCTGAAGAATCCGCTCGCCGATCCGTTTCTGCTCGGGACGTCGGGGGGAGCGGCGACGGGGGCCGCGCTCGCGAGCCTGCTCGGCGTCTCGCCCCTTCTTTCGCCGGGGGCGGCTTTTGCGGGCGCGGTGGTCTCCTCGATCGGAGTGGCGGCGCTCGCGCGAAGGGGCGGCCGCCTCGACCTCCAGCGACTCCTGCTCGGAGGCCTGATCGCGAACGCGTTCTTTTCCGCGATCCTCCTCGGGGTGTTCTCCCTGGCGTCCTCCGAGACGGCGAGGACGATGCTGTTCTGGATGATGGGAAGCCTCGCCGACGCGTCGCCGCAGAAGCCGCTCGCGCTGCTGCCTTACGCGGCGATCGGGGCCGCGGCGCTCCTCGGCTCGGCGTCTCGCCTGAACCTCTTTTCGGTCGGAGAGGAGAACGCGGCCGCGCTCGGCGTCGACACCGAGCGTTCCAAGGCGGTGGTGTTCCTCGCGTCGTCGCTTCTGACCGGCGCGGCGGTCGCGTTCGCGGGAGTGATCGGCTTCGTCGGCCTTCTCGTGCCGCACGCGGCGCGCGCGATCGTGGGCAACGACCAGCGGACCCTTCTGCCGCTCTCGGCGATAGCCGGTGCGGCCCTCCTGGTCGCCGCCGACGCGGTCTCGCGAGCCGTCGCCGCGCCGTCCGAGCTCCCGATCGGAGCCGTCACCGCGGCGATCGGCGCGCCGGTCTTCGTGTACCTGCTCCTGCGAACTCCATGACGGCTTCCGCGGAAACGGTGCTTCCGATTCTGCTCGAGGCCCGGGGACTGTTCGCGGCCTACGGACCGAACCAGGCTCTGCGGGGCCTCGACGCGCGGTTCTTCTGCGGGGAGATCGTGGCCATCCTCGGCGAGAACGGGTCCGGAAAATCCACCCTGTTGAAGGTGATCGCGCGCATCCTCGCGCCGTCGGCGGGCGACGTCCTGTTCGACGGTCAACCTCTCGCCACGATCCAGCGGCGCGTCACCGCCCGACGCATCGCGTACGTCGCGCAGAGTGCCGACCTCGTCTTTCCGATCCGGAGTCTGGACCTCGTGCTGCAGGGCCGGGCGCCCCACGGCCGCGGGTTCTCGGCGGACTCCGCGGAGGACCGGCAACGCGCCATAGAGGCAATGCGCGCGTGCGACGTGGCCGGCCTCGCCGACCGCGACGCCTCCGCGCTGTCCGGGGGAGAGCGGCGGCGCGTGTTTCTGGCGCGCGCGCTCGCCCAGGAGGCGGAGGTCTGGCTCCTCGACGAACCGACGTCGGGTCTCGATCCGCGCCACCGCATTGATTTTCTCGACGTCCTGGTGCGCGAGCACCGCGCGCGCCAGACGACCGTGCTGCTCGTCACGCACGAAGTCGACCTCGCGCTCTCGATCGCGGACCGGGTGCTGCTCCTCCGGGAGGGCCGAGCGCTCGCGTCCGGCCCCCCGGGCGAATCCCTCACCCCCGAGGCGCTCCGCGATCTTTTCGGCGTGGAAGCCCGGGTGGACCGGGATGCGAGCGGGCACCGGCGGGTCGTCTGGGTCGGCAGGACCGCCCCGGAGAACGGCCGGCCCGCGGGGTAGGATCGGCCTTCCCCATGTGGTTCAAGAAGGAGAAGCCGCCCAAGGAGCCTCGCGACGGGCGTCCCAGCAAGGTCCCCGAGGGGCTGTGGGTCAAGTGCGACAACTGCCGGGAGATCCTCTACAACAAGGAGCTTGCCCGGAACTTCAAGATCTGCCCGAAGTGCGGCTACCACTTCCGCCTGTCCGCGCCGGAACGGCTCCGGATGCTGTTCGACCGAGAGGAGTACGTCGAGCTCGAAGGCAACCTGCGGTCGCAGGACCCGCTGAAGTTCCGCGATACCAAGCGGTACCGCGACCGGCTGAAGCAATACGAGGAGAGCGTCGGCACCTCCGACGCGATCGTGATCGGGTCGGGCACCATGGGCGGGATCCCGGTCATCATCGGCGCGATGGAATTCTTCTTCCTGGGCGGGTCGATGGGCTCCGTCGTGGGGGAGAAGGTCACCCGCGCGGCGGAGCGCGCGCTTGCGGAACGCAAGCCCCTCCTCGTGGTCTCCACGTCGGGCGGCGCGCGGATGCAGGAGGGGATCCTCTCTCTCATGCAGATGGCGAAGATCGCGGGGGCGCTCGCGCGGCTCTCGGACGCCGGGATCCCGTACGTCTCGATCATGACCGACCCGACGACGGGGGGCGTCACGGCGTCGTACGCGATGCTCGGAGACTTGAACGTCGCGGAGCCAAACGCTCTCATCGGGTTCGCCGGGCCGCGGGTCATCGAACAGACGATCCGTCAGACGCTTCCGGAAGGGTTTCAGCGCTCCGAATTTCTGCTCGAGCACGGGATGCTCGACTTCCTGGTCGACCGGTCGGAGATGAAGGACACGCTCGTCAGGTGCCTCAAGCTTCTGTGGGAGGGGAGAGAGGCAGAAGCGCAGTCGAGGTGACGGGCTGCGTCGCGCTTCAACCGCTCAACGCCCGACGCGGAACGCTCGACGCTGAACCCTCCCATCTCTCATGCCGTTCGCCTCAGTCACGCGCCTCGAATCGCTCGATCTGCGCGGAATGCGGCTCGGCCTCGAAGCGATCGCGGCGGTCTGCGGGCGGCTCGGGCATCCGGAGCGCGGTTTCCTCTCCGTGCTCGTCGGCGGCACGAACGGGAAAGGCTCGACGGCGGCGACGCTGTCCTCGATCGCCTTCGAGTCGGGCCGCCGGCCCGGGCTCTACACGTCGCCGCACCTCGCGTCGGTCACAGAACGGGTCCGATTCGGCCCCGGCGACGTCGCGGCGCAGGCTCTCGATGACGCGCTCGCGCGCGTGTTCGCCGCTGCGGACGCGGCGCCCGCCGTTCCGTTCACCTACTTCGAGGCGATGACCGCCGCCGCGTTCCTGCTGTTTCGGGACGCCCGCGTCGACGTCGGGATCCTGGAAGTCGGGCTCGGGGGGCGGTTCGACGCCACGAACGTGGCGCCCGCTGGACTCTCCCTCGTGACGTCCATCTCCTTCGACCATATGGCGGAGCTCGGAGACACCCTTCCGCTGATCGCGAGGGAGAAGGCGGGCATCTTCCGCGCCGGGCGCCCCGCGCTCGCCCACGCCCGCGATCCCGAGGCGCTCGATGTCCTTCGGGACGCGGCGGCGGCCACGGGGGCGATTTTCCACGACGCCGCGTCGGAGCTCGGTGTCGGCGTCCGCTCGGTTTCGCCGCGCGGGACGTCCTTCGACCTCCAGACGCCGGAGCGTCGGATCCGGCTGCGGACCTCGCTTCCCGGAGCGCACCAGGCGTGGAACGCCGCGATGGCCGTTCGAGCCGCGGAGCTCTTTCCCGAGGCGTTCGGGAGTCTGCCCTCAGGAGCGATCGCGCGGGGCGTCGAAAACGTGAGATGGCCGGGGCGGGTCGAGCTCCTCGTGGCGCCCGGAGGGCGGCCGGTGCTTCTCGACGGCTGCCACAACCCCGAAGGCGCACGGTCGCTCGCCGCCTTCCTGAGCGACGCGGGGCTCGACCGCCGCTGCCCGCTGGTGTTCGGCGGCATGGCGGACAAAGACCTCGAAGGAATCGCGCGCGAGCTTTTCCCGTCGGTCTCGGAGGTCGTGCTCGTCCGGGCGGCGCCGCCCCGAGGAGCGTCTCCGGAAGAGCTTCTCTCCCGCGTCGGGCCGCTGGCGCGCCGCGCGAGGACGGCGGCGGACGCGGAGGCCGGAATCGCCGCGCTTTCGGGGGGAGGAGAGGAGTCCCCCCCTATAATCGTCGCCGGTTCCCTCTACCTCGTCGGAGAGGCCCGCGCTCACCTTCTCCCGGACCCGAGCGGCGGCGCGGATCCGGGAGGGCGGGGAGAAAGACGCCGGTGACGACGACCACCGCCCCCTTCACGAAGGAAGCTTTCGAGCGGCTCGAGGACGAGCGGCTGCCGGTGTATGCGTCGCGAAGCGGACGCGCGGAGAGGCCGCGCGGGCCCGCCGCCGCAATGCCCGGGGATCACCGCACCGAGTACGCGCGCGACCGCGACCGCATCGTCCATTCCCGCGCCTTCCGCCGGCTGAAGCACAAGACTCAGGTGTTCATCCCGTACGAGGGCGATCACTTCCGGACACGCTTGACGCACACGATCGAGGTCTCACAGATCGCGCGCAGCGCGGCGAGGTCGCTCGGACTGAACGAGGATTTAACCGAGGCGATCGCGCTCGGACACGACCTCGGGCACACCCCCTTTGGCCATTCGGGCGAGCGGATCCTGGACCGGCTCCTGCGCGACAGCCACCCGGAGGCCGGCGGCTTCAAGCACAACTACCAGGGCGTTCGCGTCGTCGATCGCCTCGAGAAGCGGTACGACGAGCCCGGTCTGAACCTCACGCACGACGTGCGGGAAGGAATTCTGAAGCACACGGCGTGGAAGGTCGATTTTCCTTTTCCCCTGGAGTTCCGCGAAGGCCTGCGATTTGCCTCGGGCGGGACGCTCGAGGCCCAGCTCGTCAACTGGAGCGACGAGATCGCGCAGCAGACGCACGACCTCGAGGACGGGCTTCCGCTCGCCGAGGACGGGCAGATCGAGGCGCTGGAGATCTCACGCGTTGTCCGCGGGCAGCGGCCGCGAGCGGGAGATCTTGCCGCGAGCCGCGCGGGACTGATCCGCGGGATGATCGCGGTCTTAACGTCCGACCTGGTCGAGGCCTCGCGCCAGCGCATCGAGGTGTGGACCGACGTCGAGGCGATCGCCACCCCCGGCGATTTCCTGGCCCGGCGAGAGCGCCTGCCCGGAGATCTCGTCTCGTTTTCCGAGACCGGCCGGAGGCTGTACAGGGAGCTGAAGGAGTTCGTGTACCGCCACGTGATCCACTCCTTTCCGGTCTCGCGCCACGACGGTCACGCGCGGCGCGTCGTGGCCGGCGTCTTCCTCGCGTACCGGGACAACCCGCGGCTGCTGCCGGACTCCGTGCTCCTTTCGCTCTCCGAGGAGCTCGGCGTCCGTTTCCTCCGGGAGGTGCCGCTCCGCGACGTGGACGCCGAAATCGAAGAGCGCTACCGGCCGCGCGCGGAGTTCTTCCGGACGCTCGCCGACCACATCGCGGGGATGACCGACAGCTACTGCAATGCGGAGTACAAAGAGCTCGCGACGGGCTCGTAACGCTCCGTTCTCGAAAGGGCCGAACATGAGCAAGACGATCCTCCCCTCGACGGCGTTCCTGACCCGCGCGCTCGCGGAAACCGACCCCGAGGTCGCCCGATGGATCGGCGAAGAGGAGCGGCGCCAGAACGAAGGAATCGAGCTGATCGCGTCGGAGAACTGGGTTTCGCGCGCGGTGCGGGAGGCGCAGGGCTCCGTCCTGACCAACAAGTACGCCGAGGGGTACCCGGGAAAGCGCTACTACGGCGGATGCGAGTTCGTCGATCGCATCGAGACGCTCGCGATCGAGCGCGCCAAGGCGCTCTTCCATGCCGACCACGCGAACGTTCAGCCGCATTCGGGCTCGCAGGCGAACATGGCGGTGTATCTCACGGCCTTGAAGCCGGGCGACACGATCCTCGGGATGGACCTGTCCCACGGCGGGCATCTGACACACGGGCATCCGCTTTCCTTTTCGGGACGCGAATACAAGGTCGTCGCGTACGGAGTGCGGCGCGAGGACGAGCGGATCGACTACGACGCGCTGGCGGCGCTCGCGCGCGAGCACCGGCCGAAGATGATCATCGCGGGCGCCTCGGCGTACGCGCGCGAGATCGACTTCCGGCGCTTTGGCGAGATCGCCGACGAGATAGGCGCGGATCTGATGGTCGACATCGCACACATCGCCGGCCTCGTCTTGACGGGGCTCCATCCCTCGCCCGTGCCGCACGCCGCCTTTGTGACGAGCACCACGCACAAGACGCTCCGCGGGCCCCGCGGCGGACTGATCCTCTGCCGCGCCTCGCGCGCGAAGGATGTCGACCGGAACGTTTTCCCCGGCGTGCAGGGCGGCCCCCTCGAGCACGTCATCGCCGCGAAGGCGGTCGCCTTCTCCGAGGCTGCGGCGCCCGAGTTCGTCGAGTATCAGCGGGCCATCGTCGAGAACGCGAAGGCCCTCGCCGCCGCGATTTCCGGCCGCGGGTTCCGGCTGGTCTCCGGCGGCACCGACAACCACCTCGTGCTCGTGGACGTCGGCTCGCGCGGGCTTTCCGGAAAAGAGGCGGAGAAGGTGCTCGAGAAGGTTCGGCTGACCGTCAACAAGAACACGATTCCGTTCGACACGCGCCCGCCGGCTGTCGCCTCCGGGATCCGGATCGGAACGCCCGCCGTCACCACTCGCGGAATGGGCACGGCGGAGATGGAGATCATCGGAGAATCGATCGTACGCATTCTCGAGGCGCCCGCGGACGAGGCGGTCGCCGCGTCCGTCCGCACCGCGGTCTCGGAGCTCTGCGCCGCCTTTCCGCT
Source organism: Thermoanaerobaculia bacterium (assembly GCA_038229875.1). Classification (GTDB taxonomy): domain Bacteria; phylum Acidobacteriota; class Thermoanaerobaculia; order UBA5066; family Gp7-AA6; genus JALYUA01. Next base: position 29,697 of record JBBROA010000008.1, read on the forward strand.
GAGATAGAGGCGGGAAGCTCCATTTCGAGCCCGCCACCCGTCCTGCGCCACCCGCGCCGGGGCCTCGCCGCGGTCGCCGCCGCCTGCATCACGGCGGCTCTCCTCTCGCGCGCCGTCCCGCCGGGTTTCCGGGAACAGGCGCGGGCGCTCGCCGCCGCGGCGAATCTCGACACGGCCGCGCGGCGGGTGGCGACCGCGCCCGGCCGGTTCGATCGCAACTACTTCGTGTTCCTGGAATCCGCCCGCCGCACGCTTCCGCCGGGCACGCGGGGGGTCGCGCTCTACGCGCCGGGCGCGAACGAGTCCGCCTACTACCTCGCGGCGTACGAGTTCGCGCCTCTCCCCGTGCTTCTGAATCCGCCGGCGGCTCCGGCCGGATGGATCTCGGCGGCGTATGGCCCCGCCCCTCGCGCCGGGGGCGCCCTCGTCCGGCAGCTCCCGGGGGGCTCTCTCTTCTCCCCGGCGCCGGGCCGCACGGGGAGGGCTCCGTGAGTCCGCTTGCGTCCTCCTTCCTCGAGACCGGGATTCACCTCTTGACGGCCGCGGCTGCCGGCTTCCTCGCCGTGCGGGCGCTGCACCCGCCCGGCCGGGGGCGGACGGCGGAACGGATCGGCTGGGGCATCGCGCTCGGCCTGTCGGCGATCGCGGCGTCGGCCTACCTCGCGACGGCAACCGGGATCGAGCCGCGTTTCTGGTTTCCGGCGCTGCTGCTCGCCGGAATAATGCTCGGGTACTTCTTCAGGACCCGGGAGGGCGCTCCCGTGCCTCCCGAAGACTCTCCCGCCCGGCTGCGGCCTCTGTACGCGCTCCTGGTCGCGGCGATCGCAGCCGGTGTCGTCCTCTACGCGGCGCGGGCGCTCATCCGCCCGATGTGGTCGATCGATTTCCTCGCGATCTGGGGATTGAAGGGCCGTTCGATCTTCTCTTCCGGAGGGGTCCCCGCGTGGCTCTCCGACTCCCGGCTCGCCGGCTGGTCTCATCCGGAATATCCGCTCGGCCTCCCACTTCTCTACGCCGGGACAGCAGCCCTTCTCCGGACGTGGGACGACCATGCGATGGCGCTCCTTTTTCCCGCATTTCAGATCGCGACGCTCGCGGTCCTCTACGGGTGGCTGCGGCGGCGCGGGACCGGACGCGGGATCGCTCTCTGCGCGACGGCGCTCCTCGCGCTTTTCGAGCCGCTCTATTCGGGGTTTCTGACGGGCATGGCGGACGTGCCGCTCGCCTTGACGATGCTTCTGCTCGGCGTCTCGCTTTCCGACGCGCTCGACCGGACGGACCGGCGCGCGATGGCGCGGCTCGCGCTCGCGTCGGTCCTCGCGAGCTCCGTGAAGAACGAAGGCCTCTTCCTCGCCGCCGTTGCGGCGGCGCTCGCGCTCCTCAGCCGGACGGAGACCGACGGCGGCCGGCGCCGGCGGGTGGCACTGGCGGCCATTCTCCCGGCGCTTCTCCTCACCGCGGCGACGCGCGCCTCGCGAGGCTCGCCCCCGCTGCGCGATTTCGATTTCGGGCTCCTCGCGCCCTCGCGTCTCGGTGAATTCCTATCGCGCGCCGCGGAGACGATCTCGGTCGATCTGAACATCGCGGGCCGCGCGTGGATCATCCTGCCCGCGATCGCCGTCCTGCTCATTTCAGGCCTCGCGGCGCCGTGGGCAGGCCGGCTGCTGTGGCTCGCCGCGGCGGCCCTCGCTGTCTACCTGGCGCTTCCCGCGTTCGCGGTGCTTGGGCCCCAATGGCTCGCGGAGACGACACTCTTTCGAACCTCCGCGGCGCTCGCCCCGCTGGCGGCGGCCGGGATCGCGGGAAGGCTCGCGTCCCGCGACGCGGCGGCCGAGCGCTGACAGGCGACAGGCGACAGGCTAAGGCGACAGGAGAGAGTCGAGAGGCGGCGAGCCCCTATTTTCACGGAAAGAGCCGGCGCGCCTCCTCGAGGTCCTGAGCCGTGTCGACTTCGATCGCGCGCCGCTCTCCGATGTCGACCCCGGCGACCCGCTCGCCGGATCGGATGAGCTCAAGGAACGCCGACTCGTACCACTCGTTCACCCGTCCCTCGGCGACCAGGCGCCGCTCGAGCACCGGGCTCAGACGCCGGACGAAGGCGGCGGAAAAAAACGCGAGGCCGATGGACTCGCCGGCGGCCCTGCCGGAGAGTTGCTTGCCGATGTCGGCGATTTCGCCGCCCGCATCCAGAGTCACCTTCATCTCCTCTTCGCCGAGGTCGCCGCGCGTGCGAATCGCCATCCGGTTCGGGCTCGCCGCGTCGAGAAGGAGACGGACGACGTCCGGATCGAAGAGAACGTCGGCATCCAGGAGAAGGATCGAATCCTCGACTCCCTGCAGCGCCATCCGGAGCGACCACGCGTTGTTCGTGGAGGCGTACTCTGCGTTGCGCCGGAAATCGAACCGGTGACCGGGAAACTCGGACGTGAGCGCGGCCCGCAGCTTCTCTCCCTCGAAGCCATCGACCACGGTCATCCGGGTGAGTCCCTGCTCCGCGAGAATGGAGACCGCGCGGGAGACGATCGAGCGGCCCCCGACTTCGAGGAGGCACTTGGGAAGAGCGTCCGTCAGGGGACGGAGGCGCTGCGCCGAGCCCGCGGCGAGGATGATCGCCCTGGCGGTCATCCCGCCGCGCACCGGAGCGCCCTGCGCTCGGCGGCGAGGACCGCGAGCATCCAGAGGTTCCCGGGAACGAGCGCCGACCAGAAGTAGAAATCGGGCCGGCGCAGGGCTCCGGCGAAGACGATGATCGCGCTGACGTGCATCGTCGGTCCGACCCAAACGCTCCGGCGCAGAACCGGGCGATGGCACTGCGCCCACCGCGCGCTTTCCGATTCCTCCCACGCCTCGGCCGGCCGCGTGACGGGATTCCAGGCCGTCCGATAGAGGCGGAAGCCGGCGATGAGCGCGCGGCCGGCATGATGGGCCCGCTCGTCGCGCCAGACCTGCGCCTGCCGGTCCATCGCGCGAAGCTCCTCGGCCCGGTCGCGGCGCCGCCGGTAGACGCGGTCGAGCCAGGCCCCGCGCTTCTCGTCTAAAAAAGCGCACTGCCAGGCCATGGAGGCTCCCGCGGCCACCGCGAGCCACCACCATGAGATTTGCGCCGGCCGGGTGACCTGGAGAGCATGGGCCATCCCGACGAAGACGGCGGTCGTGCCGACGTAGTCCGCCGCGCCGTCGACGAGATACCCGATCGGCGAGGAGGAGCCCTGCAGCCTGGCGAGCTGGCCGTCCGCGCAGTCGAGGACATTGGCGGCGAGGCAGGCCAAGGCCGCGAGCAATGCCGCCGTCGGTGTCGCGCGCCAGAAGAGAGCGCCCGCCGCGAGCCCGAACAGCATGCTCGCGACGCTCACGTGGTTCGGGCGCACGGGGCTCCCGCGCAGCGGCCAGGCGATCAGAAACGCGAGCGGGCGATAGAGGAGGAGATCCAGCCGCTCTTCGAGCTCCGGCGCCTTGAGCGACGCGCGATACGCGGCGGGACGATCGAGGACAGGCGCCGCCGGGGTCTCTCCGCTCGCGGCGGCCATGAAGTTCGCGGGCCTCAGCGGTACGCGAGAGCGGCCGCGAGGACTTCCTGGAACGCCGCGACGAGGATGGAGGTCTCTTCCGGGGTGCCGAGAGTGATCCGCACGCAGTCGCGGAACGCCTCTTCGGTGAAAAACTTCAGCACCAGTCCGCGGCGGTCGAGCTCGGCGCGGATGTCCGCCACCGCGGCCGGGGGAAAACGCGCCAGGATGAAGTTCGCGTCCGAGTCGTACGCGCGAACTCCCGGGAAGGCGCGGAGCGCGGCGATCACGCGCCGGCGGTCCGCGATCACGCTGCCGCGGACCCGTGCGTAGTAGCCCGGGTTCGACAGCGCCGCGAGCGCGAGGCGCTCCGAGATGCGGCTGTAGCCGAGATTCCGGGAAGAGAATTTGAGAAAACTCAGGAGCCCGGTCCCCGCGATCCCGTAGCCGATGCGGGCGCCCGCGAGTCCGTAGAGCTTCGAGAACGTTCGCAGCACGAGGAGATTCGGGTAGCGGTCGGTCAGTGTGGCGGCGTCCTCCGCCGGCGGATCGGAAAAGCCGAAATACGCCTCGTCGAACACCACCACGGAATCCCGAAAGGCCTCGAGGATGTCGCCGAGACGGGACGCCGGAAACCGATTGCCGGTCGGGTTGTTTGGAGAGGAGATCAGGAGGAGGGGCGCGGGGTTCTCCCTCGCGATCCGCGTCAACGCTTCGAGGTCGTAGCTGTATCCCGTCGGCCCCTCGACGATCGGGTACTCGACCGTGACGCCCCCGACTTCGTCCGCGATCGACCGGTAATACCACCAGGAGGCGCTCGGGATCAGGCATCTCTCCCCCGCGCGCACCCAGTGGTGAACGGCCTGCTTCAGCAGGTCCTCGCATCCGTATCCGAGCAGAACGCGCTTTTCGGGAACGCCGTGCATTTCGGCCAGCCGCTCGGAGAGAGCGCTGTACACGCCGCGCTGGAAGTCGCGTGTGTAGTTGAAAAGAAGGTCGGGAGAGGCCTCGCGCAGGGCCGCCAGACACTCCGGCGCGGGGCCGTACCGGTTCTCGTTTCTGTCGAGGAGGATCGGGGTCATGCGGAAAGGGGAAAGTCTATTACGGGTCCCGGGCGGTGGAGGCGGTGAAGGCGGTGGAGGCGTTGGAGGGGCGGCGTGACTCGACGGGTTGTTTTCCCTAGCGGGCTCCCCCACGGTGCATCCACCGGATCTTGAGGAGATCCCGCAGCGTCGGGAGGGTGTGGCGCAGGACTGAGACGCGGGAATCCGGTGAGTTGAACCAGAGCACCGGGACTTCCGCGATCGAAATTCCGCGCTTCTGCGCGAGGTGAAGGATCTCCATGTCGTACGCGAATCCGGCGACCCGGGCGTCGCGGAAGAGGCTCCGGGCGACATCGCCCTGAAAGAGCTTGAACCCGCACTGCGTGTCGGCGATGCCACGGACGGCGAACATCCGCACGAGGAGGTTCCCGGTGCGGCCGAGGAGCCTCCGGTAGTACGGCTGCGGGCGCCGCACTAGCGCGAGGTCCATCGCGCGGGACCCGATTGCCACCGGATGCGTGGGCAGCCGTTCCGCGAGCTTCACCCATTCCGTCAGGGGGGTCGAGAGATCCGTGTCGCAGACCAGAACCGGATTGCCCCGCGAGCCGAGGACCCCGGTCCGGAGCGCGGCGCCTTTTCCCCGATTGCGCGGGTGCACCAGAATCTCGAGCGGGAGGCCGCTCTCCTCCGCGGCGCGTCGAGCGACCTCCGCGGTTCCATCGGTCGAGCCGTCATCAACGAGGATGACTTCCCAGTCCCAGCCGCCCGGCTTCGTCGCCACCCATTGCGAGGCGACGTGCAGCGAGGCTGCGACCCTTCCGCTTTCGTTGTAAGCGGGGATCACGAGCGAGGCCCGGTCGCCGGCGTCCGAAGCGGAGCTCGCGCTCAGGATTTCCCTCCCTCAAACACGAACTGGTAGCCGAAGATCGTCGGCAACGCGCGCGCGGTCAGCTGCGCGAGCCCGCGGGTCGGCCTCGCCCAGGGATCTGCGCCCAGCGCGGGCATCGCCAGCTCATAGGGCATCGCGGTCGGCTCGGCCGATCTCACCCGGAAGCCCGAAGTCTCGAGAAGATGCCGCGCGCTCGCCAGCGTGTAGAAGGAGAGATGCGTGCGGTCGAGAATTCCGCGGTCGGTGTAGCGGAAGTGGCCGAGCATCAGACCGACGCGGATCGAGATGTTCGCGATGTTCGGGAGCGACACGAGCAGCGTCCCGCCGTCGCGGAGCCAGCCGCGGATCTTTCCGAGAAGAGCCTCCGGCCGGGCCAGGTGCTCGAGCACGTCGGCGCAGACGACGACGTCGAACCGCGCGTCCCAGTCGCCGGCGTCCATCGCATCGACCGGGCGCCACTCGTCATACCCCTCGCGCGCGGTCGGCGGCAGGTCCGGGTCCGGCTCGACGCCGGCGAGGTACGAGCACCGGTCCCGCACGGCGCGTCCGAGATGTCCGCCCGCCGCTCCGAGGTCGAGAAGCCTCAGCCCGGACGGCAGCGCGCGGATGTGGCGGCGCAGGAGATCGTGAGAGGAGCCTGGAATCTCCTTCCAGACGTATTTTTCGGAAGAGTGCGACAAGGGGCCTTCGGTTTTCGGTCGTCAGTCGTCGTCGTCGTTGAGCGTCAGTCGTTGAGCGTAAGTCCCGGGCGGGGCATTGTCTCCCGCTTTCGGTTTCCGCGAGACGGCAGCGGCGAACCGATTACTCGATCTCGAACTTCTGCGCGATCGGGAACCGCCGGCCTTCCCCGAACGCGCGCCCCGTCACCTTCGGGCCCGGAGGCGCCTGGCGCCGCTTGTACTCGTTGCGGTCGATGCGGCGAGCGATGTCGAGGGCGACGGAGGGCGTCGCGCCCGTCCGGCGCGCGGCCGCGGCCGGGTCGATCCCGTCGTCCACCAGCGCGTCGATCAGCGGGTCGAGGACGTCGTAGGGCGGGAGCGAGTCGGTGTCCTTCTGATCGGGCCGCAGCTCGGCGGAGGGTTCCTTGTCGATCGACGCCTGGGGGATGCGGGTGCCGTCGCGGTTGAAGTCGCGGGCAAGCTCGTACACGAGTGTCTTCGGGACGTCGGAGAGCAGGGCATACCCGCCCGCCATGTCCCCGTAGAGCGTGCAGTAGCCCACCGCGAGCTCGGATTTGTTGCCCGTCGAGAGCACGAGGTAGCCGGACTTGTTCGAGAGCGCCATGAGCAGCGCGCCCCGGATCCGGGCCTGGAGATTTTCCTCCGCCGCGCCGCCCCCCGCTTTTCCGAAAACCGGCGAAAGCGTTTCGCGGTATGCGTCGAAGACGCTGTCGATCGGTATCTCGAGGAGCTCGATTCCCAGGTTCTCGGCGAGAGCGCGCGCGTCGCGCACGCTTCCGCGAGAGGAGTACGGGCCGGGCATCGCGACCCCCTTGACGTTCGCCGCGCCGAGAGCCTGCACAGCGATGGCGGCCGTCACCGCGGAGTCGATGCCTCCGGAGAGGCCGAGGACCGCGGTCGAGAATCCGCACTTGGAGGCATAGTCCGAGAGCGCCAGGACGAGCGCGCGGCGAAGCATCGGCACGGGCTTCTCGCGAGGCGGCAGAGGCCCGCGCCCGTCCGGCAGGTCGACGGTCCAGAAGTCCTCGGCGAAGGAGCGGCCCCGGGCGGCCAGGCGGCCGGAAGCGTCAAAGGCAACGGAATTGCCGTCGAACACTAACCCGTCGTCGCCTCCCACAAGGTTGCACGAGACCAGGGGAACGCGGGTTCCCCGCGCGATCTGGCGCATCATGCGCTCGCGCAGGCGGTCCTTCCCGACGATCCACGGGGATGCCGAGATGTTGGCGTGCAGGTCGGGCACGGAGCGTTTGACGTCCTCGACGGGATCCCGCTCGTAGAGCCGGCGCTTCTTCCAGAACGTCTTGTCGTTCCAGATGTCCTCGCAGATCGTGATCTCGACGCGGCGTCCGCCTGCGCGCACGACGAGCGGCCGGTCGCCCGGCTCGAAGTAGCGCGCCTCATCGAATACGTCGTAATTCGGCAGCAGCCGCTTCCGGTATTCGCCGACGATCGATCCACGGCGCGCCGCGACGGCGACGTTGAAGACGCTTCGTCCCGAGTTGGACGTGTTCGGCGCGATCGACCCGAAGACCCAGAGGGCCTCGCCGCTCGCCCGCGCGATGCGCGCGGTTGTGCCCGAGGCCTCCCGGAGGAACGGGCGCCGTTCGACGAGGTCCTTCGGCGGATATCCGGCGACGGCAAGCTCCGGAAAGACGACGACCGCCGCTCCTTGAGACTCCGCCCGGCGGCCGAGGTCCAGGATCTTTGCGGCGTTCCCATCGAAATCGCCGACCGTCGTGTCGATCTGGGCGACAGCGACGCGCAGCGGACGCGAGCTCATGACCCCTCGGGCGGAAGCTCGGCGAGAAGCGGCCTTCCGGAAAGCGCGTCCGCGAGCGTCGGAGCCTCCGGGTCGCGCGCGGTGAAGAGGAGCGACACCCCGAGTGAGAGGGCGGTCAGAAGCGTACCGGTCCAGCGGAGCACCGACTCCCGGGGATCGAGCCGGCGTGAGCCCCCGCGCGGAGCCGCCCCAAGGTTACTGAGCGCCATTCCGATCGTCCGGCCGAACAGAACGAGCGGAACGACGACCACGAAGAACGAGAGATACAGGGCGAACGCCGCCGCCCAGAGGAGACCGGACGGGCTCGGCCAGCGGTCGCGCGCGTGCACCGCGATCAGCAAATCCAGGGCGACCAAAAGAAGTACGGTTGCGCCGTCCGCTCCGGTCGAGAGCAGCCGTTCGGCCAGCGGAGCGGGCCGGGGTACCGCGGGCTCGAGTGTTGGACCGGCGGAAGGGAGCGGAAGCGAGAAGGGCTCGCCGCGGTCTTCCCGCAACGGAAGGTCGAGGAGCTCCCCCGGAGGACCCGGCTCGTCCGGGCCGTTCAAGGGCGGTGATTCAGATGCCGGACGTAGATGCGTCCCATCAGGTCGAGGTCGCTCTTCAAATACCGTTCGGCGAACTTGCGGTGGCGGATCGCTTCCGCGTCGGCGGGATCGATCGACAGCGCCTCGCCGAACGACTGTATGGCTTTCGGATAGAGGCCGTTCTGGAGCTGCGTCACGCCCTGATTGAAATAAGCCCGGAGCAGGTACGTGCGCGCGTCCTGATTCTCGCGGTCCTCCTGAAAGATTCGCCAGAGCACCGGGATGGCGGTCTCGTACTCGCCTTCGTTGTAGAGCTTCACCGCGGGCGTCAGAGCGGTGACCTTTTCCGCGGCGACGCCCATCGACTGCCCGAAAGTCGGATCGTTGCGAAACGCCGGCGCGGCCTGGCTGAAGGTCTTGAGAGCCTCGATATAACGCTTTTCTTTCAGCGCGCGCTCGGCGGCGATCCTCAGCCGCGCGGGCTCCGCGTCGACGGCGGCTGCCGGAGCGCCGGGCGCTGCTCCCGCTGCGGCCCCCTCGACGGAGATGCCAGGGCCGGGAGCCGCGCCGGGCCCGCCCGCCTTCCCCAGATCCGCCAGCATGGCCACCGCCGCCGTGTGGTCGGCGCTCGACGGCGGAACGCGGCGCAGCTCGAGGCGCGCTTCGCCGATCTTTCCGGCGCCGAGAAGCTGTTGCGCCCGCGCGAGAGATCCCGAGGAGCCGGCCGCGATCGGCGCGCCCGCCGCCGGGCCGTCCGCCGTTTTCGCGGGCGGGCGGGGCGCGCGCAGGACAAAGAAGTAGACGAGGCCGAGCACGAGCGCCGCGAAGATGGCGATCATCGCGACGATCCGCCGCGAAACGGGAAAGCGCACCGACCGACGCGCAGGCGCCGCTGCCGTTTTCGCCGCGACGGCGGTCTCTCCGGGGAAGGGAACCGCACCCTCCTCCGGGGTGTAGGCCTCAGGGGCCTCCCCGCCCTCCGCCGTCCCGGGGTTCGCCATTTCCGCCTGGATCCGGTCGAGATAAAAGCGGGCCGTCGGCTCGTTCTCGTCGACCGCGAGCACCTGGAGGAAAAGCTCGCGCGCGCCGGAAAGGTCTCCGGCCTCGTACGCCTCGCGCCCCGTCTTCAACCCGTCCGAGATGCGGCGGTTGCCTTCCGCCATCTCCTGCCGCGCCTGTTCGATTCGTGTGACGGCTTCGGAGTTGTTGATATCGATCAGGAAAATCCGCGACCAGATCTCGATCGCCTGCTGCCTCTCGCCGCGCCGGGCGGCGTCGTCGCCCTGACGAAGGAGCGCGCCGATTTCCCGCTCGCCCGCCGCGGAGTCTTCCTCGGGCTCCATCGCGCCGAATCCCGGGTCGGAAGACATCGTCGACATCGGGGTCGAGGAGAACGGCTCGACACCCGCGGGGCCGCCGCTCTCCTCGAGGCTCAATCCGCCGCCTCCGTCCGCCCACATGTCCGCGGGCGATCCGGGGACCGCGCCAGGCGGGTCGGGCTGCCGCGAGGAACCGGCGTCGTGCAGGGGACCGCGCATGGAGGAAGACCGCCCGTCCGAGGAAGGCGGCGGCTCGACCGGTTCAACGCTCGGCGGCAGGTCGAGAGACAGGGAATCGAGGCTCAGCGCATCCAGGCCCGCTGGCTCGGCCGACGCGCTCGCGCCGCCCGGCGACGGCCGTTCGAGCGGCGGGAGTTTCAGCGAGACCGTATGGCCGTCGTCGAAGTGGATGTCAGGCTGTTCGAGCGAATTTCCGAATCCGCCGCCGCCCGTAGCGGGCGGATCGGAAAAGTCGAGGTCGAGACCGCCGAAGTCCGGCGGCGGCGGAGGCGCCGAAGGGGGAGCGGAAGCGGCCGGCGCGCCCGCAGGGGCGGAACCGATGCGCCGCTCGAGGAGCGCTACGGCCGGATGATCGGGGTCGAGCCCTCGCATCTGGTCGAGCTCCCGTCGGGCGTCCTCGTGCCGGTTCTCCTCGAGCGCGGCGAGCGCCCGCTGGCGCGACCCGTCGAACACCGGCTGGTTAGCCTTCTTGGAGCGCGCCTTTTCGAGGATCTCGACCGCGTCCTGATTTCCGGGAAGTACGGCGAGAACCTGCTCGGCGGCCGAGATCGCGGCGTCGAAATCGCGCGCGTTGAAGCTTTCGACCGCCCGAACGAGTAGCCGGTTCGGGTCCGCCGCGACCACGCGCTCCTGCCGCGTCGGAGTCGTCGCGACCAGAGCTTCGAGCTGCGAGATGTCGACCGCCGCGCTCGGATTCCGCGCCTTTTCGAGCAGCTGCCGGGCGGGCGCAAAACGGGCGTCCATCTTGAGGATGAAGTCGCAGCCGATGAGGCAGTCGTCGAGTTTCCCCTCCTTGAACAGGTTCAAGGTGTGCCGGAAGGTCGAGAGGATCTTCTCCTTGACCTCGCGCGGGAGAGAGGGGTTGCCCGGGTACGTTCCGGGGTTGGTGTGGGCATCCATCAGGCGAGCTCCGCCCATTTACGGGCGTCGAGAGCGTTTTCGGGGATCACTACCCTCGAATTATAGACTGCCCGCGGAGAAATCCCGATGCGCAGCGTCATTGAATGCGTCCCCAACTTCTCGGAGGGGGCGGACGCATCCCTCGTGGAAGAGATCGCGGGCGCCGTCCGCGCGGCGCCCGGCGTTCGCGTCCTGAATCTCTCCTCCGACCCGGCCCACAACCGAAGCGTGCTCACGTTCGTGGGGGACGCGGACTCGGTCCGCGCGGGTGTCCTCGCGCTGTTCGAGGCCGCCGTGCCCCGGATCGACCTGACGCGGCATCGAGGCGAGCATCCCCGGATGGGGGCGGTCGACGTCGTGCCCCTCATTCCGATCCGCAACGCGACCGTCCAGGACTGCGTGGCGCTCTCCCGCTCGATCGCCGAAGAAGTGGCTTCGCGTTTCGCCATCCCCGTGTACCTCTACGAGGACTCCGCGAGCACGGAAGCGCGCCGGAACCTCGCCGAGGTCCGCAAGGGCGAGTTCGAGGGGTTCGCGGCCAAGATGGAGAAGCCCGAGTGGCGGCCGGATTTCGGTCCGCCGGCTCCGCACCCGACCGCCGGAGCCGTTGCCATCGGTGCGCGCGCACCGCTGATCGCCTACAACATCAACCTCGGCACGAAGGACCTCGCCGTCGCCGACCGCATCGCGAAGGCGATCCGACACATCGGCGGCGGATTCCGCTACGTGAAGGCGATGGGCGTCGAGCTCGCGGACCGGGGCATCGTGCAGGTCTCGATCAACATGACGAACTTTCGGAAGACGCCTCTTCACCGCGTCTTCGAATGCGTGAAGAGCGAGGCCGAGCGCCACGGGGTCGCGATCGTTGGCTCGGAGATCGTCGGCCTGACTCCCGCCGACGCGCTGTTCATGGCCGCGGAGCACTATCTCCGCCTGGAAGGGTTCTCGAGCGAGCAGGTGCTCGAGACGCAGTTGCTCGAAGAGTAGCTATCAGCTGTCAGCTGTGAGCTGACAGCAACTCATTCCCTCTCCACCTCGATCCCGTAGCTCTTCAGCTTCCGGTACAGGTTCGAGCGCTCGAGGTCGAGGGCCTCCGCGGCTCGGCTCACGTTTCCACGGTGCCGGCGCAGCGCGGCGAGGATGTAGCGCCGCTCGAACTCTTCGCGCGCCACTCGGAGCGGCGCCTCCGAGGAGATCGGAGCGTCGCCGTCGTCGGTTGCGCGGCGGAAATGGAAGTCCTCCGGCGCGATCTCCTCACCCGCCGACAGGATCACGACGCGCTCGACGAGGTTCTTGAGCTCCCGGACGTTTCCCGGCCAGCGGTGGGCCTGCAGGGCGTCGACGGCGGTCGCGGAGAGAGCTTTCGGCTTGCGGCGGAACCGCGCCGACGCCTCCGCGAGGAAATGTCGGGCGAGCAGCGGAATGTCCTCCGCGCGCTCGCGCAGCGGCGGGACCTCAATCGGAACCACGGCGAGGCGGAAATACAGGTCCTCCCGGAATGCGCCCCGTTCCATTTCCCCGGCGAGCTTCTTGTTCGTCGCGGAGAGCACCCGGGCGTTCGACGAGATCGCGCGCGTCCCGCCGACCCGGGTGAACCGCCCCTCCTGGAGCGCGCGAAGGACCTTTGCCTGCGTCTTCGGCGACATGTCTCCCACTTCGTCCAAGAAGAGCGTCGCCGCGTCGGCCTCCTCGAACTTTCCCCGGCGCTCGTCCGCCGCGCCGGTGAATGAGCCCTTCTCGTGGCCGAAGAGCTCCGACTCGATCAGCTCCTCCGGAATCGCGGCGCAGTTCACTTCTACGAGCGGAGCGTCGGATCTAGAGGAAAGGCGATGAAGCGCGCGCGCCACGAGCTCCTTCCCCGTGCCGTTCTCTCCGGTGATCAGGACGCGCGCGTCGGTCGGCGCTACGCGCGCGATCTCGTCCCGCAGGCGGCGCATGGGCGGCGAGTCGCCGAGCAGCGTCGAGGATTCATCGGATCCGCGGTATGACGCGACCTGCGCGATGAGGTCTCGCCTCTCGATCGCCTTCTTCGCGGTCAGGAGAACGCGCTCGAGCGAGAGGGGTTTCTCGAGGAAGTCGTCGGCGCCGAGGCGCACCGCCTTGACCGCCGTCTCGACGTTCGCGTGCCCCGAGATCATGATGACCGGGAGCCGCACGAGGCGGTCTCCCGCCGCCTCGAGGATCGAAAGTCCGTCGCGGTCCTTCAGCCAGACGTCCAGGAAGACGAGGTCGAACGATTCCTCGAGGATTCGCCGCAGCCCCTCGGCGCCCGTCTCCACGGAGGTGACGGTGTAGCCTTCGTCCGAGAGGATCTCCGAAAGCGTCTCACGGACGCGCCGTTCATCGTCGATGACGAGGACGCGCCGCTTCTTCACGCCGCGGGGAGCTCGATGATGAACCGCGCGCCGCGCGGCCGGTTCTCCTCCACTCGGATCGTCCCGTTGTGATCGGCGACGATGCGGGAGACGATCGCGAGCCCGAGCCCCGTGCCGCGGCCTTTGGTCGTGAAGTCCGGGAGAAACAGCTTCTCGCGGTCGGGCGCCGCGACGCCCCGGCCGGTATCCGTGACCTCGAGCTGCACTCCGCGTTCGCCCTCGGCCAGCGTCACGACGATGTCGCCGGACGGGCCGCACGCCTCGAGCGCGTTGTCGATCAGGTTGATGAGCGCGCGACGGATCTGTTCGGGATCGACACTCACGATCTCGCGCGAGAGGCGGCTCTCGACCCGGATACGGATCCCTTCCCGCGCACCTTCGAAGAGCCGGACCGCGGAAAGCGCGAGCGCGGGGAGGTCCGTGGGCTCTGGACGCATCTCGGGGAGACGCGCGAATCGCGAGAACTCGTCGACCAGCGACTTTAAGAAGTTGACCTCCTCGACGATGACGCGGGTCCCGCGGTCGATCGTGTCGGCGATGTCGGGCTCGCCCGCCTTCCACCTCTTCGCGATGCGCTCGGCGGACAGGCGTATGGGCGTCAGGGGATTCTTGATCTCGTGAGCGACCCGCCTCGCCACTTCGCTCCAGGCGGCGAGCTTCTGTTCCCGCGCCACGTGCGTCGTGTCTTCGATCGCGAGGACCCATCCCGGCGGCTCGCCGGCGGAGGGGGCCGCGAGCGGCCGCAGCGCGATCTCCAGGCGCCGTTCCCCCTCGGGCCCGGGAAGCGCGAGCTCCCGCGGGGAGGCTGGCAGCGACCCGGCCCGCGCGGCGGCGAGCACCGACACGAGACCGGCGAGCTCCGGACGCGCTTCGAGGGCGGCGATCGAGACATCGTCCTTGAGTCCGAGGAGCGAGCGCGCTGCCGGGTTGCAGACCCGGACGCGGCCCTCCGAGTCGAACGCCATGACCCCGGTGGTGACCGATTCGAGCACCGTCGCGAGGAGCCGGCGCTCGAGGTCTACCCGCAGGTTCGAGCCCGACAGCTCCTCGTTCGACTGCAGGAGCGCATCGCGCGCGTCCTCGAGGCCCGCCGCCATGCGGTTGAAGGACTCGACTAAGACCCCGAGCTCGTCTTCCGCGCGGATCCCGACGCGGGCGGAAAGCTCTCCGGATTCCAGGCGGCGCGTGGACTCCGCGAGCGCGGCGATCGGCAGCGTGATGCGGCGCGCGAGCGTGAGGCCGATCCAGGCGGACGCGAAGAGGATCGCGAGAGTGATGAGCAGGAACGTGGAGATGTTCGCCGCCTTGATCGCGGGCTTCTGCACCTCGAGCTTCTTGTACTCCGACCAGGCGGCCGCGATCGATTCCATGGCCTTCGCTTCCGCGGGAGGGATCAGCGCCCCTGTCACCCAGATGAGCCCGCCGGCGCTCCGCGCGGCGCGGTAGCGGTGGGATCCGTCGCGCAGCACTTCGATGCGGGTGTCTTCTCCTGTGGCGCCGGCGCGGCGAAGCGCCTCCGCAGCGATGGGCGGAATCTCGCCCGTGGCGCCCTGAACGAGAGCGACGCGCTCGCTCCCGCGGTACGCCTCGACCGTGTCGAGCAGGTGCTCGCGGCGAAAGTCCTCCAGGATCGGGGCGCCGGGCGCGGTGACTCCGAACCTCTGGGCGGCGATGCGCGCGTCCCCGAGCGTCTGGTCCGTGAGCCGCCGCTCGGCCATGTCTTCGACGGCGCGCGCGTTGCCGACCACTTCACGAACGGGAGTCGAGAACCACCGGTCGATCGAACGCTGCAGAAGCCCGGTCGCGGTGACGAAGAGAAGCCCGATCGGGATCGCGGTCAGGCCGATATACGTGACGAGGAGCTTCGTCTTGAACTGGGACCCGAGTGTGCGCCGCCGGCGCTCGAGCCATGTCTTTAAGAGCGTGCGGCCGAGGACGAAGAGCACCGCCGCGATCAGCGTGATGTTGATGTACGAAAGGACGAACAGGAGGAGTCCGCGCGTCACCGCCGCCGGCTCGTCGGCGCGCTGCTGGAGCACCGAGACCGACGTCCACACCACGAGCACGGCGAGGACGAGCCCGACGATGAGCTTGTTGTCCTTGCGGCGGTGCTGCAGCTCCGAGAGAAGGCTCATGGCGAAATGCGAACGTCGAAGCGGTTCGACGGCCGCCACGGGGTCCGCGCGTCGACCGGGATGATCGTGAACAGGTATCCGGAGTCGAATACCGCGCGCACCTCCACGTAGAGGTTCGTGTGGGGCTCGGCCTCTCCCACCCGGAACACGAGCAGGTTTTCGCGCGACACGAGCCGCCGGAGGACCTCCGCAAAGTCTCGCGTCGACGAGCGCGCCAGCGGCTTGCCGTCGAGCGTCTCCGCGACCACATATTCGCGGGTCACCGGGTCGAACGTGACCGCGACGCGGTACCGCCGGCCGTCGATCCGGTCATCCCAGAGCCAGTGGGCGTTGTGCCGGTAGAGCCGCACGTCGTATCGGATCGCGGTCTCGAGTCCCGTTTCGATCTTGCTCGCGAGCTCGGGGTTCACCGCGCCTTCAAGGCGGAACCTCAGAAACACGTCCGGCCCCCTGGCCTCGGCGTGCACCGGTCCCATGCGCGGCTTGACCGCCTCCTGGGCGATCCCCGGGGCCGCGAAGAGAGCCGCGACGAGGAGGCCGAGAAAGCGGCGTAATGGCTTGGACACGCGCCGATTGTAACGAGCCTGTACCGGGGGGCGACAGGCGAAAGGCGAAAGGCGAAAGGCGAGGGGCAGGCCAAGAAAAACCGGGAGGAGCCGCGACTCGTCTGAATCCGCGCCTGACGCCTGACCCCCTACTCGTTCACCGTGCGCTCGTTACGGACCTCGGCTTCGTGTACGGCCGGGGTGGTTCGAGCCAGCTCCAGAGCGCGGGCGAACTCGATGTGCAGTGCGTGGCCCGCCTTGCGCGCGAAGATCTGGCCGATGAGCGGCGCGCCGAGCAGGGCGAGGTCGCCCACGAGGTCGAGGATCTTGTGGCGAACGAATTCGTCGCGGAAGCGAAGGGGCCCGGACGCGACACCGGTCTCGTCGAGCACGACCGCGTTGTGCAGGTTCCCGCCGCGGGCGAGTCCCCGCGCGCGCAGCGCCTCGACTTCGCGGGCAAATCCGAAGGTGCGGGCGGGCGCGATGCGGGCCGAATACTCCTCGGGCCGGATGGCGACGGTGAGCTCCTGCCGGCCGACGACCGGGTGCGGAAAGTCGATTTCATAGCTGATCGTCAGACCCGAGCCCCCGGGGACGTAGCGGACGCAGCGGTCGCCCCGCGAAACTTCGACTTCGCGGTCGAGGGCGATGGGCTGGATCCGATCTCCCTGTCTCTCGAATCCCGCGGCGTGAAAGAGCCGGACGAAGGGCAGGGCAGAGCCGTCCAGGATCGGGATCTCGGGGCCGTCGACCTCGATGCGGCAGTTGTCCAGACCTTCGCCGGCAGCGGCCGAGAGCACGTGCTCGACTGTTCCGATCGACACGCCTCCGTGAGAGAGCGTCGTCGCGTAGTCGAACAGGCTGGCCGAGGCGAGCCGGGCGGGGACCGGGGAATGCGGATGGTCCGTGCGCACGAACACGAGGCCATGGCCCGCCGGGGCCGGGCGGAAAATCGCGCGGACGGGGTGTCCCGAATGGAGCCCCACGCCCTCGATGGAGACGGTGGTCTTGAGTGTGGTCTGTGATCGCAAGCAGTTTGTTCCGCCGTCCGACATCGCAGCATCGGTGCCATCTTCGGCGCGCGGTCGAAGATAGCCATAACCCGCTACAGTTCAGAGGCTTGTGCGGGCCGTCGTACGGCCCCCCGCCCGCGGTCTGTGGCTGCAGCGCCACAAACCTGTGGCGCCTGCGCCACCTTTCCGAGCCCGGATTTCGATCCGTTACACTCGGTGAAATGCATTCTCAGCGCCTGGAGGAGGTCGTGGCGGCGGTCCTCGCGGAGTCTCGCGCCTCGCTGCGCGTGGCCCGGGCGCGCTGCTACGCGATGGGTCCGTCGGGCGATTTCCGGCTCGCCGGCTCGTTCGGCTATGTGTCGCGTTTCGGCCCCGAAGACTTTCTCGAACCGTCGCACCCCCTCGTCGAATTCGTGCAACGGCACCGCCGGCCCGCGTACGCCAACTCCCCGCTGGAAGCCGGCCGCCTCGCGCCTTCCATGGAGCGCGAGCAGTACGCCCGCATGCTCGCGGCGCCCGCGTACGTCGGTTCCCGGATGGTCGCCATCCTGGAGCTCCAGGACAAGCTCGAGGGCGCGTTCTTCGCCGCGGAAGACCTGCGCGCCGCCGAAAAATTGGCTTCCCGCGTCGCCGCGGTCCTCGAGTCTTTCGACGGAAGTTCCATCGCCGCTCCCGAGCCGATGGCGCAGGAAGACGCGGACGCGCTGTACCGGCCGGATGAGTCGGCGGAATCGGATCGGGATTTCCCCGCGCCGCCCCCGCTGTTCTCGGCCGGCCCCGAATGGGAGGAAGGCTCCGCGGAGCTCCCGCTCGCGCGGACGGTGACCGCCGCACCGCCGCCCCCGCGCGTCAAGCCGGTTTCGGGCCGCCCGGTCTCGCGCCAGGAGCTCGTCTTTCGCGGATTCTGGACCTCCCTTCTGCTGGCGCCCGACATCGAGGCCGTCGCGTTTTCGACCTGGACGCGGGACGCCGTGCACATCCAGATCGGAGCACGGCGGGCTCTTTCCGAAGACGCGCGGATCGCGCTCGTCGAAAACCTGGGGCCGGTGGTCGCCTCGGTCGCCCCGGATCTGCGGCCGTCGCAGCAGAAACGGTTTTCCACCGAGTTCCCCCTCGGCCGCGGCACGGGGGAGATCCAGGGATTTGCCGGAATCCAGACCTCGGTGATCTCAGCGGGCGTCCGGACGCTGCTCGTCAGCCTCCTCTTTTCGCGGCCGCCGGACGAAGCGGCGGAGGAGGCATTGAAGGAAGTCCACCGCGGCATCCGCGCCGCCGTGCTCCAGTCCGCGTCGGGCGAGCGCTACCGGCAGTCGTACCGCAGCCTCGTCAAGTCGCTTCTCGAGCCCGGCCTCCGTGCCTACCCGCAGCTGAAAGCACATTCCTACGCGGTTGGCGCTCTCTGCCGCAAGTTCGCCGGGGCCCTCCGGCTCTCCTCCGAAGAGGTCGAACAGCTCACCGTCGCCGGGCTTCTCCACGACATCGGCCTGCGCGAAGTCGAGGTTCCTTACGAGCGGCTGGCGGGCCGGCGGCCTCTCGACCTGCAGGAGGTTTCGCTCGTGCGGCGGCACGCCGTCATCGGAGCGGACATCCTCGAGAAGATCGAGTTTCCTTATCCGGTCGCGCCGCTCGTCCGCCACCACCACGAGCGGTACGACGGCGCCGGCTACCCAGACGGCCTCTCCGGGGACCGCATCCCGTTCGGCTCGCGCGTGCTCGCGATCGCGGAAGCGTATGACGCGATGACCGCCGCGCATTCTTATCGCTCTCCCATCGGCGAAGACGCCGCGCTCGACATCCTGACGGCCAAGGGCGGGACGCAGTTCGATCCGGAGCTCGCGCGGCGCTTCTGCGAACTGCTGCGCAGTCCGGCGGGACGCGCTTATCGCAACGACCTTCCGGACACGCTGCGATGAGAGGCGGGGGGAGGGGCCGCCCGGAGTCTGCGAAGGAAAAGGAAAAGAAGACTTCGCCGATCGCCTCGAATCGGAAGGCGTTCCACGAGTACTTCGTGGAGGACCGGATGGAGGCGGGGATCGCGCTCCTGGGGTCCGAGGTGAAGTCCCTGCGGGAAGGTCGCGCGCAACTGAAGGACTCGTACGTCCATTTCCGCGACGGCGAGGCGTACCTGGTCGGCGCGCACATCTCACCGTACGGGTCCGCTTCCTGGACGAACCACGCGCCGGAACGCGACCGCAAGCTGCTCCTTCACAAGCGCGAGCTCATGAAGTGGGCCTCGGCCGTCGCAACGTCCGGGGTCACCTGCGTTCCGCTGTCGCTCTATTTCAAAGGCTCCCGCGCGAAGGCGGAGATCGCGCTCGTCAAGGGCAAGAAGCTGCACGACAAGCGCGACGCGATCCGTGACAGGGAGCTGAAGCGCGAGGCGGACAGGTCGATGCGGAACCGGTGACGAGAAGCTGTCAGCTGTCAGCTCGCGGCTCCGCCGATGTTCATCGCCTGAGCGACAATCACGACGTGGCGACCGGGTTCGAACTGCGCGACTACCGCGCGTCTGACTTCGAAGAGATCGTAGCCCTGGATCGGGAGTGCTTCGAGCCCGGGATCGCGTACCCCGCGGGGGAGATGCGCCGGCTCGTCTCGCTCGTGACCCGGGAAGCGGTGGTCGCGGTGTCGGAAGAAACGTTAGCCGGGTTCTGCCTCGGGTATCGGTCGCCGGCCCGCGTCGGGCGGATCATCACGCTCGACGTCCGGTCGACCCATCGACGGGGCGGAGTCGGACGGGCGCTTCTCGAAGAGACGATCCGGCGGCTCGCGGCTGCCGGGTCCCGCGAGACGGTCCTCGAGGTGGACCTGCGCAACACCCCGGCCCTGACCTTTTACGAGAGGCTGGGCTTCCGGCGCCGTCGGACGATTCCGGGCTACTACGGACCCGGAATCCCCGGTGTGGAGATGTTCCGGGAAACTCCGGGAGCCGAGAGTTGAGAGTTGAGAGGTTTAAGTTTCGAGCTGAGAGATGAGAGATGAGAGCTGGACCTGACAGCTCCTCATCTCGCCGCCCTCTTCCTCTTCCGGGGCTCGGCTTTGCGGTTCTCCCGGAGGAGCTCGAGAAAGCGTTCCGGAGCGACGGGCCGGCTCACCAGGTAGCCCTGCATCTCGTCGCAATTCTGGCCGCGTAGGAACGCGAGCTGGGGCTCCGTTTCCACGCCCTCGGCCACGACGGTCAACTCGAGGCTGTGCGCCATCGCGATGATCGCCGACGCGATCGCCGCGTCATCGGGGTCGGTCGTCACGTCCCGGACGAATGACTGGTCGATCTTCAACCGGTCGATCGGGAAGCGCTTCAGGTAATTCAGTGACGAGTATCCGGTTCCGAAGTCGTCCATGGAGAGCTGGACGCCGAGGTTCTTCAGGTCCCAGAGGGTGCTGATCGAGACGTCGGCGTTCTGCATCGCGTTCGACTCGGTGATTTCGAGATCCAGGAACTCGGGCGCGAGGTCGGCGGCCTCGAGTGCGGCCCGCACCTGGGAGACGAGGTCCGCCTGCTGAAACTGCCGCGCCGAGAGGTTCACCGCGACGGAGAGGCGCGGATGGCCGAGGTGCTGCCAGGCGCGGACCTGCGCGCAAGCCGCATGGAGCACCCATTCGCCGATCGGAACGATGAGGCCCGAGATCTCCGCGAGGGGGATGAACTCGCCGGGCGCGAGCAGCCCCATCTCGGGGTGTTCCCACCGGATCAGCGCCTCGGCGCCGCGGATCTGGTTCGTTTCGAGGTCGACGAGCGGCTGATACTGGAGGACGAGCTCCTGGTTGTGGATCGCCTGGCGAAGCCGGCTCTCGAGGGAGAGGCGCTCCAGCGCGCGGGAGTTCATCGCGGGCGTGTAGAGCTGAAAGTTGTCGCGGCCCTGCTCTTTCGCCCGGTACATGGCGGTGTCCGCGTTGCGCACGAGGGTCTCCGCGGTCTCGCCGTCGGCGGGGTAGATGGCCACGCCGATCGAGGTCGTCAGGAAGAGCTCCCTCCCGTCGATGACGAAAGGCAGGCGCAGCACGCCCAGGATCTTTCTCGCGATTTTCGCAGCGTCCTCGTCTCCCGCCATGCCGGGCACGAGGACGGTGAACTCGTCGCCTCCGAGCCGCGCCACCGTATCGCCTTCGCGCACGCAGCTTCCGAGACGCTCCGCCACACCGCGGAGAAGCTCGTCGCCAATCGAGTGCCCGAGCGAGTCGTTGATCACCTTGAACCGGTCGAGATCCAGGAAAAGTGTCGCGAGGTGATCTTCGGAACGCTGCGCGTTCAGCACAGCCATCCGGAGCCGGTCCTGAAAGAGCAGCCGGTTCGGCAGGCCGGTCAGCGCGTCATGAAAGGCGAGGTGTTTCACCTGCTCCTCGGCGCGCTTGCGCTCGGTGATGTCGATCACCGTGCCCTCGATCATCTCGGGCTTGCCGTCGATCCCCTCGATGACGCTGCCGTTTTCGAGGACCCAGACGAGGGTTCCGTCCTTGCGCCGCTGGCAGGATTCGTGGTTCGAGAGCGAATGGCGTTCCCGGAGGCGCCCGATCGCCGCCTCGCGGTCTTCGGAGCTGCGGTAGAAGTCCCACGCGGGCTGGCCGAGGAGCTCCTCGCGCGTTCCGTAGCCGAACATGCGCGCGAACGACTCGTTGCAGTCGAGGATGCGGCCGTCGAGTGTCGTCCGGTACACGCCCGCAAGGTTGCGCTCGAACAGCGTGCGGTACCGCGTCTCCGACGCGCGCAGGGCATCCTCGGCGCGCTTGCGCTCGCTGACGTCCCGGAAGCTCCACACGCGCCCCACGGCCCTGCCGCCCACGCGCTGGGGCCGGGAAAAGCGCTCGAAGACCCGGCCGTCCCGGAACTCGACCGTGTCCTGACTCTCGGCCTCCGGCGTGCCTCGCAGGCGTTCGATCAGGCCGAAGAACTTCGCCGGGTCCTTCATCTGCCCCGCCGCCGCCGCGAGAGCGAGACGGTGATCGCTTCCCTCGAGCGAGGACGCGGGCAGCCGCCACATGTCGAGGAACTTCTGGTTCAGTGTCAGGATCCGCTCCTCCTCGCCGACGACGAGGAGCCCGTCCGCCGTGGCTTCGAGGGTCGCGCGCACGAGCGAGAGCGACGCCTCGCGGTCGTCTTCGGCGCGTTTTCTTTCCGTGATCTCGACGAGCGTGCCCTCGATGATCAGCGTCCCCGGTTCGGGGCCATCGACCAGGCTTTCGCTCTCGAGCACCCAGACGATGCTGCCGTCGCGTCGGCGCATCTTCTGCTCGTGGTTCGTCATCGTCCGCTTCTCGACGAGCGACCGAAGCGCTTCCGTTCGCTCCTCCGGGCTGATATAGAAGTTGACCGCCGGAGTGGCGAGGACTTCTTCCGAGGTTTCGTAGCCGAAGATCCGCGCGAATGCGATGTTGCAGTCGAGGATGCGGCCGTCGAGCGTCGTCCGGTAGACGCCGGCCAGGTTGCGTTCGAAAAGCTGGCGGTGGCGCGCTTCGGAGTCGCGGACGATCCGCTCCGCCTCCCGGCGCTCGGAAACGTCGCGCGCGATCACCGTCAGAAGGCGGCGGCCTTCGCGCAGAGACTCGCCAAACGAGATCTCGAGCGGCACGTCTCGCCCTCCGGCGTGCCGCCCCGACAGCGCCATTGCTTCGCCGGGCGCGGTGGCCTTCCAGGTCGCGGGCCCTTCCGGTCCGCCGTACGGATGATTCGGGAGGAGCATGGACAGCGGCTCGCCGATCAGCGCGGACGTCGGATGGCCGAAGATCGGCTCCGCCGCCCCGTTGACGTACAGGATCCGCCCGTCGTCTCCGACCGTCAGGATCGCGTCCGACGCGGTCTCGGCGAGCGTGCGGAACCGGTTCTCGCTTTCCCGTAGCGCCTTGCGCGCGGCTCGCCGCTCCCGCCGGATCTGGGCTTCGCGCAGCTCGCGATCCACGGTCGGGCAGAGCCGGATGAGCGCATCGTGGCTGATGCAGTTGTGAGCGCCAGCTTTGATCGCCCGGACGGCGGTCTCCTCGCCGATTGTCCGCGAGACGATGACGAACGGAACGTCGATGTCGAGCTCTCGCAGAATCGAGAGCGCGGCGAGGGCGCCGAATTCCGGGAGCTCGAATCCCGAGAGGACGAGCTCGAACCGGTCCCGCGCCAGAGCGGCTTCCATCTCCTCGGCGGTCGAGACGCGCTCCGCCGCGACCACGTACCCGCCGCGGCGCAGCTCTTCGAGCGTCCGCTCGGCGTCGGCCGCCGAATCCTCCACCATCAGAACTTTCAGGGCGGGCATTTTGTTTATTTTGGGAGCAGAAAAGTATACCGCGGGCTGACGGGGGCCATGAGCCGCGCGGCGACGCCACGCTTGCTACGCCCGCCAGGAATCGATCTGGTGATAAATTGGCGGGACACGGCCATGTACCGTCCGGTTCGAACAGGCTCGTTCGGTCCGCTCGCGCTCTTCTGTGCGCTCACCGTTTCCGGCACACCTGTGGCGGCTCAGGGGACCGCAACGAAGACGCGGGAGCAGAAGGCCGGAGCTGGACAGGGACAAGGCACCGCGCCGACACCCTCATTGTCGGCGCTGCGCGCGAGATTCGCTTCGAATTCAAAGCTTGAAAAGCAGGCTGCGGCGGCGGAAATGCTCAAGCTCGGAGACCCGGACCGGGTCGCCTGGAAGTACCTCTCCGGACAGGCCGCTGCAATTCTCGACGAGGACGCGCCGTTTCCGCTGGAGTTCACTCCCGATGGCCGCATCATCCCCAAGAAGCTCTCGGCGGACTTCACACGGTGGGCCCGGGGAAGGGGTCTCGACCCTGAAGACGCCTCGAACGATTCGGTTTACTCGGACCCGGGCGGCTTTCTGGTTCTCGCTTACTCGCGTGACGGCCGAGCGATACCGATCCTGCGGCGAGCGCTCCATTCCCGTAACTACATGATCCAGATCGCCGCGGGCAAAGGGTTGGGATATCTGAAGGAGAAGAGTGCCATTCCCGACGTCGTCGCGGCCGCGCACAAGGCGCCGCGCGAGGTCAGCGCCGTCCTCGCGGAGGGGCTGCTCTCCTTCGACGATGCCTACGCTCTCGCTGAAGCGAAAAAAATTATTGCTGATCCAAACCGGGTCGAGATGTTGCTGAAATTACGCCGCCAGTATCCGGAGCAGGCCTTCTAAGCGCTCCGGGCGGAGCGTGCCCGCCAGGCTCTCGGATCCGTCCTTGAGCCGACAAACGTCGGCCTAGCCGCCCTTCGACTGCTTCAGCACGTCCAGCATGACCGTCGTGATGCCGTTCAGGATGAACTGGACCCCGATCACGGTCGCGACGAGCCCCATGATCTTCGCGACGACCCGCTGTCCGGTCGGGCCGATGCGCTCGACGATCGCGGGGGCGGCGAAGAGGATCACGAGGGTGATCAGAATGCTCGCCGCGAGCGCCACGGCGAGAGCCACGCGATGCGAAGCGTCGGGCGCCTGGCCGACGAGGACCATCATCGCGGAAATCGCTCCGGGGCCGGCGATCACCGGGATCCCGAGAGGCACGACGGACGGATCGAGCTTCTCGACGTCATCCGGCGAGATCTTCTTCCTGTCCGGGTCCTGCATCTCCCGGAGCGACATCGTCGTGAAAAGCACGCCGCCCGCGATCTGAAACGCCGGGACGGTGATCTGGAAGAACGAGAAGATCGCGCCTCCCGCCGCCGCGAACAGGGCGAGCACCGCAGCGGCGGCGAGGCATGCCCGGATCGCGGCGCGTCGGTGGTCGGCCGGGGTACCCGCCGTGAGCGCGACGAAGATGGGCGCCGCCGAGATCGGGTTGATGACCGAGAAGAGGGAGGAAAAAGCGAGGAGAGCGAACTGCGCCGCGGCGTGGGAAAACACGATGGCGCACGGTATCAGGGCGCGGCTTCAAGGCTCCGCCGGCGCACACCGTGCTGCGCGGGGAATGGCCCGGGAAACCGAGGTGTTCCTGTGATTTCCCCGAGTTTTTCCGGCGGGAAACGATCGGGTCCGGCCCGGGCTTTTCCCGCCATACAATCGGGCCCTTCCCATGGAATTCCTTCGCATCCGCGGCGCGCGGCAACACAATCTCCGGAACGTCTCCTGCGACATCCCGCGCAATCGGCTCGTCGTTGTGACGGGGGTCTCCGGATCCGGCAAGTCGTCACTCGCGTTCGACACGATCTTCGCCGAGGGGCAGCGCCGGTACGTCGAATCGCTCTCCGCCTACGCGCGGCAATTTCTGGAGCAGATGGAGAAGCCCGACGTCGACTCGATCGAGGGACTCTCGCCCGCGATCTCGATCGAGCAGCGCACGACGTCGAAAAACCCGAGATCAACCGTCGGAACCGTCACCGAGATCTACGACTACCTGCGCCTCCTCTACGCGTCGATCGGGAAACCGCACTGTCCCAAGTGCGGCCGGCCGATCCAGGCGCAGACGGTCCAGGAGATGGTGGACCGCGCGCTGCGGCTCCCGGAGGGCAGCCGGTTCGTCGTGCTGGCGCCGTACGTCGCCGGCAAGAAGGGCGAGTACCGCAAGCAGATGGCGGAGATGCTCAAGGAGGGGTTCCTGCGCGCCCGGATCGACGGCCAGTACGTCGATCTCGACGACCCGCCGGAGCTCGACAAGCAGAAGAAGCACACGATCGAGCTCGTCGTGGACCGGCTCGTCGCGAAGCCCGCGGCGGACGAGGAGTACCGCAAGCGGCTCGCCGACTCGATCGAGACCGCGACGCGCGTCTCGGGCGGTCTCGTCACGCTGTCCGTCGCCGACGGTCCCGAAGAAGTTCTCTCGGCGAACTACGCGTGTCCGGACTGCGGGACGTCGCTGACCGAGATCACCCCGCGGCTGTTCTCGTTCAACTCGCCGTACGGCGCGTGTCCCGAGTGTTCCGGGCTCGGAACGATCCTGAAGGCGGACCCGGAGCGGCTCGTCGTCGCGCCGGAGAAGTCGATCAACGACGGCGCGATCGCGATCCTGAAGCCCGGCTCGACGAACTGGCGCTCCCGGCAGATGGCGACGCTCGCGAAGCACTACAAGTTCCGGCTCGACCAGCCATTCTCGAAAATCCCGAAACCGGCGCGCGACGTGATCCTCTACGGCTCCGGGGAAGACGAGATCAAGTTTTCGTACGTCGCCGAGCGCGGCGAGTATCACTGGAAGTCGTCGTTCGAAGGGTTAATCCCGATGCTCGAGCGCCGTTACCGGGAGACCGAGAACCCGGAGAACCGCTTCGAGCTCGAGGCGTACATGTCCGCGGAGCCGTGCCCCGCCTGCCACGGCCGGAGGCTGAAGCCGGAAGCGCTGGCGGTCAAGGTGGGAGGGCGGTCGATCGACGAGATCGCCTGCGTCACGATTTCAGACTCCATCACCTTCTTCGACGACCTCGCGCTGACGGCGCGCGAGCGGGAGATCGCGGGCAAGATCCTCAAGGAGATCCGCGACCGGCTCGGCTTTCTCGCGAACGTCGGGATCGGCTACCTGAACCTCTCCCGCGGCGCGGCGTCGCTGTCGGGCGGCGAATCGCAGCGCATTCGCCTCGCGACGCAGATCGGCTCGAAGCTCATGGGCGTCCTCTACGTTCTCGACGAGCCGTCGATCGGATTGCACCAGCGGGACAATCGGAAGCTGATCGACACGCTCATCTCGATGCGCGATCTCGGCAACACGGTGGTGGTCGTCGAGCACGACGAGGAGACGATCCGGTCCGCGGACTGGGTGATCGACCTCGGTCCCGGCGCGGGGGTCCACGGCGGACGCATCGTGGCGCAGGGCACTCCCGACGAGCTCGCCGACTTCCCCGAGTCGCTGACGGCGAAGTACCTGTCGGGCGAGCTCGAGATTCCCATCCCGGAAACGCGCCGCGGCGGAAACGGGAAGGCGCTCGTCGTGCGCGCCGCTCGCGAGCACAACCTGAAGAACGTGGACGTGCGCTTCCCGCTCGGCGTCATGACCGCCGTCACCGGGGTCTCCGGCTCCGGAAAATCGACCCTGGTCAACGACATCCTCTACAAGGCGCTGGCGCGCGCGCTTCACGGCGCGGCGGACCGTCCCGGGGCGCACGACAAGATCGAGGGCCTCTGGGAGATCGACAAGGTCATCAACATCGACCAGTCGCCTATCGGACGCACCCCGCGGTCGAACCCCGCCACTTACACGAACGTCTTCAATCCGATCCGGGAGCTGCTGTCCCGCACCCCGGAAGCGCGCGCGCGCGGGTACGCGCCCGGCCGTTTCTCCTTCAACGTGAAGGGCGGCCGCTGCGAGGCGTGCAGCGGCGACGGGCAGATCAAGATCGAAATGCACTTTCTGCCCGACATCTACGTGACCTGCGACGTCTGCGCCGGCAAGCGCTACAACCGCGAGACCCTGCAGGTGCACTACAAGGGCAAGTCGATTGCCGACATCCTCGCGCTCACCGCGGAGCAGGCCCTCGAGCTCTTCGAGAACATTCCGTCAATCTCAAACATCTGCCGTACGCTGGTGCAGGTGGGGCTCGGCTACATCCAGCTCGGGCAGTCATCCACGACGCTGTCCGGCGGCGAGGCGCAGCGGGTCAAGCTCGCGAAGGAGCTGGCGCGGCGCTCGACGGGCCGGACGTTGTATCTGCTGGATGAGCCGACGACCGGCCTTCACTTCGACGACATCCGAAAACTGCTCGGCGTTCTCCGGTCGCTAACGGAGAAGGGGAACACCGTCGTCGTCATCGAGCACAATCTCGACGTGATCCGCACGGCGGACTGGGTCGTGGATCTCGGTCCCGAAGGCGGCGACGGCGGAGGCCAGATCATCGCGGAGGGGACGCCGGAAGCGGTCGCCGCGGTCCGCGCGTCGCACACGGGTCAGTTCCTGCGTCGGATCTTCGTCGAGGCGAAGAAGGCGGCGCGCGCGTGATCCGCCGGAGCCGGCCGGCGGCCCCCCTGTTCCTGCTCGCGGTCCTCGGACTCGCGCTCGCCGCTCCTTCCCCCGCGGCGCCCGCCGCGAAGAAGCGTACGGCGGCGCCCGCGGCGAAGCCGGGGGCGCACGGAAGCCTGACCGACTTCACGGGAATGTGGGAGCTCGACACGAAGGCCAGCTCGCTCGGATCCCCGAAGATGCAGAACGCGGTCCTCCAGGTCACCCAGTCGGGCGACCGCATCTGGATCCAGCCCATCGGGGGATCACGCGCGCGCATCCTCGCGGAAGAAGTGGTCGTCGACGGCCGCACTTACGAAAAGACGCTCGGGAACAAGGAGCGCGGGACGCTCACC